>NZ_LKHP01000001.1 GCF_001440545.1 Caloramator mitchellensis | reverse complement strand
CATCGTGTGCAGGAACCGCCATAACAGCACCTGTTCCATAATCCATTAATACGTAGTTGGCTATCCAAATAGGAATCCTTTCGTTATTCAGTGGATTTATGGCATAAGCACCTGTAAATACTCCTTCTTTTTCTGTTTCGCTTGAAGTTCTCGCAATTTCATTCATAAACTGCATTTTTTGGACGAATTCATTTACACTATTTTCGTATTCTGTTCCTTTGACAAGTTCCTTCACGAGCGGATGTTCAGGTGCTAACACAACATAGGTTACTCCAAATATTGTATCAGGTCTTGTAGTAAATATCGTTATCCTTTCTTCTCTACCTTCTATTCCAAATTGAATTTGAGCACCCTCGCTCTTTCCTATCCAATTTTCCTGCATTGTCTTAACCTTATCTGGCCATCCCTTCAGCTTTTCAATGTCCTTTAATAATCTGTCTGCATAATCAGTTATTTTAAAATACCATTGTTCAAGATTTTTCTTCCCAACATCAGTTCCGCATCTCTCGCACTTGCCATTAACTACCTGTTCGTTTGCAAGAACTGTCTGACAGGATGGACACCAATTTACAAACGATTTTTTCTTATATGCAAGACCATTTTTATACATTTGAAGGAACATCCACTGAGTCCATTTATAATAATCTGGCAAGCATGTTTTAACTTCTCTCTCCCAGTCATAGCTGATTCCAAGTGACTTTAACTGTTTTTCCATTTCCTCCATATTATTTATGGTCCAATCCTTTGGAGGAGTCCCATGCTTTATTGCTGCATTTTCTGCTGGAAGTCCAAATGCATCAAATCCAATTGGATGTAATACGTTATATCCCTGCATTCTTTTAAACCTCGCTATTACATCCCCTATCGAATAATTTCTTACATGCCCCATATGGAGTCTTCCTGATGGATAAGGAAACATTACTAGCATATAGTATTTTTCTTTTTCTGAAAAATCAACACCATGAAAATTGTTTTTTGATTCCCAAAGATTTTGCCATTTCTTTTCGATTTCTAAATAGTCATAAAAAGCCATAATACACCTCCTGATATATATAAAATAAAGGGCTCCTCATCCCTTAGGGACGGGGAACCCGCGGTACCACCCTAATTGGCGAAAAGCCCTCTTAATTTTGATAAAGGTCTCCCTGCATAATTTTTCAAAGGCGAGTTCGATTGACGTGCATACTGGTTTGCACCAACCACCAGCTCTCTTTATGCCGTTTCAATCTACTACTCCTTAATATGCTGAAATATTAAATTTATGGTATATTATATATTATTAATGGATAAATGTCAAAGGTTTATACATTAACTGCTATTGCATCAGCCCAAAGCCTTTCAATATCATAAAAATCCCTGTCTTCATTGTGGAATACATGAACTATCACATCACCATAATCAAGAAGTATCCACCTTGCTGAATTATAGCCTTCTTTATGCTTTAAATCATACCCCTTTTCCGCCATCTTATCCTCAATCTCATCTGCTATTGCCTTAACATGAACAGTTGAACTTGCACTACAAACAACAAAATAATCAGCAATTGGGCTAAGATGCATAACATTTAATATTCTAACATCTCTAGCCTTCTTATTTGAAGCCGCATTTGAAATAAAATACGCTATACTTTGAGAAGTTACCAAAATATGACCTCCTTAACTATTCTTAGTATATAATATGAAGGATAATTAAAAGTTAATCACTTTACAGCATCCTGTCCTAATATAATAACCACCTTTGAATTTTGACCATCGTCTAATACTTTAATATCGCCAAAATTTAATATACCTTTAATTTCTTCTGCTATATATTTATCATTTGCCCGTATTTCAGAGTTTTCTAACTTGCTTTCATAATTACCAGTTTCTATTTCTATAAACCCTTGATGTATCAATTTTTCTTTATATCTTTTAGCTAATCCATTAACCTTCGTAGAATTTAATATAACGAGTTGAACGTTTTTATTAGGGTTTCTAAAATTACTTAAAAATGCATCCTCTCCGTCATAAACAAAATAAGAAATACCAGATATATATTTTGCTTCGCCTTTAAGTATTTGATTTTCAATTGAATTCTTATCAAGTGTTAACATCTTATAGGTATAGTAAATCATTGCTTTGGGTGAAATATTTGTCTTTGAATATGTTGCAACGGTCTTAATCAATGAAGGTATTCTTATGATTCCTGAAGGAGTCTTTAATTTGTCCAAAATAAGCTTTAGAAATTCCTGCTGAGTTGAAATTCTACCGAGGTCCCCCATTGCATAGCCAGTTCCATCGTTGTTTTTTCTCCACCTCACAAATTTTTCTGCAAGCTCACCGTTTAAATGAACTTTTTCCCCTTTTTTAAAGTGGATTTTTATATCGTGGGAATCATAATTCATATCCCTTGGTATTATTACATCGACGCCACCTATTGAGTCAATTGCTTGTCTAAATCCTTCGTAATCTACTTCAAAGTAATAATCAATTGTTAAATCCAACAAATTTTCAACAGTCTCTATAGCAAGCCCAATTCCACCTATCGAATGGGCAAAATTTATTTTTTTATATTCTCCATTTATTTTAACCCTCGTATCTCGTGGAATCGAAAGCATAAAAACTTTATTGTTTACAGGGTCAAATCTTACTAGCATCATCGTATCCGAACGTTTATGAGATGTGTTTTTATTGTTGGGATCCCCTATATCAACGCCTAATAAAAGGACATTAACAGGTTTTTTTATTTTAAAATCTTTTACAGGTTCATGTTCACTAACTTTATTAATATAATATAACCCATAGCCAAAGACTAACCCTCCTGTCAATACTATAATTGTTAATAAAGAAATAATTAATTTTTTTAAAAATTTCTTCTTAGCCATCTATTTTCCACCTTTCATAAGCAGCCAATTTCTAAAATCTATAGTCAATGGATGAATTAACAAATTTCTCTGAATTACATATTTTAAAGTGCTATTTGTTGCTTCAATTAACGCTTTATCAAGGTCAACTTTGACTAATTCCCTTATCAAATCTACCTCCGGATAGCTTCTATCGATGGATATCATGTCAGCAATATATATTATTTTTTCAAAAAGCGACATGTTCTTTCTTCCTGTCGTATGGAAATATATTGAATTAAATATATCGTCATCATATATCCCAAATTCATATTTTGCGAAATATGCACCTACTGGACCATGTAGTAGAAAAGGCGAATTTCTTTGAACTTCATCAATTTCAATTTTATAATTTCCAGCTAAAGTAATTAATTCATCTTTGCTAAAATTTTTTGCACAATCGTGTAGCAGCGCAGCAACTTCTATCTTTTGCAGGTCAATCCCATAATATTTAGCTAATTCTAAAGCAGAATTTGCAACGTTTAGGGAATGAATCATTCTTTTTTCATCAAGAATAAATTTCAATTTTTGTTCAATTTCTTTAATATTCATTTTTTCACCTCTGCTTGTAAAGGTTGTTTGTTTTAATATAGTCATATACTTTATCTGGCACTAAATATCTAAAATCCATTCCTTCCTTTATCCTTCTTCTAATTTCAGAAGAAGAAATTTCAATGTTTGGTATAGTTATATATTTAGCATCTCCACCGTATTTTTTTGTCTTTTCATTTAGCAAAGTAATTGTTGAATTAATATTCGCTTCTCTATTTACAACTAAGAATTCAGCAAGTTTAAAAACTTCATATACATTTTTCCACATATCAATATCTCTAAACGCATCATATCCAATTATAAAATAAAATTTGTTTACATAATATATGTTCTGTAATTTTGTCAAAGTGTCATATGTATAAGCATATCCTTCCTCTTTGGTTTCTATATCTGAAATGATAAAGTTCGGATTATCTTCAATCGCTAATCTAACCATCTCATATCTTATGCTTGCAGGTATGATGTCTACATCTTTATGTGGTGGATTACCGGTAGGGATGAATAGAATTTTGTCCAGCTTCTGTTTATTTAACACCTCATTAGCAACTATCAAGTGTCCTGTATGTATTGGGTTAAAAGTCCCTCCAAATATACCAAATTTCATATTTTATCACTCCATAAAGATACTCCAATGGATATTATAACACAAAAAATTCAAAAAAAGCATGCAAATTTTATTTGCATGCTAAAAATCATCTCGGAATTGCAATTGTAGGATTTTCTTCGTTTCTTTTATAGATTAAAAATCTATTTCCTATCACTTGAACAGGCTCTGCGTTTAATTTACCACAAATATAACCACATGTTTCATATGGGTCTAATAGGCTGTTTTTTAACACCGTAACTTTAATTAACTCTCTTGCCTTAAGTGCATCGCTTATTTGATTTAAAACGGCATCATCAACTCCGTTTTTACCTATCTGAATAATGGCATCTATTTTATTTCCCAAGCTTCTTAAGTAGCTTCTCTGTTTGCCTTTAAGCATCCTTTCACCTCTATTCAACGAATTCAAATTCAAAGTCGTTCATTCTTACAAGGTCTCCATCTTGTATTCCCATCATTTTTAGTTCTTCAATTATTCCTCTTTTTTCAAGCACTTTATGGAAATATTTCAACGATTCTGTATCATAAATATTTACTGATAATAGCAGCCTATCTACAAAAGAGCCTATTATTTCGTATGCCCCATCATCAGCCTTTCTAATTTCATAAGTGAATTTCTTTTCCTCTGGAGTATACCACTCCTGTATCTCTTCCTCTTGCGCTGGTGTTTCTTCTAACACCTTCGCTGCATACTGTATTAATTCCTTAAGCCCTTGATTAGTTGCAGCAGAAATACTAAATACCTTAAGGCCTAATTTGTCCATTTCAGATTTTAATTTTTCGATGTTTTCCTCTGAACCTGGAATATCGGTTTTATTAGCTGCAATTATCTGAGGCTTGCTAGCTAATTTTTCATTATAAAGTTTTAATTCGTCATTTATCTGATAAAAGTCCTCTACTGGGTCTCTTCCCTCAATTCCAGAGACATCGATAACATGAATTAAAACTCTTGTTCTTTCAATATGTCTTAAAAAGTCTATTCCAAGGCCTGCACCTTCATGCGCACCTTCAATAAGTCCTGGTATATCAGCAAGAACAAAGCTTTTAACACCAGCTAAATCTACAACTCCAAGATTTGGTGTTAATGTGGTAAAATGATAGTTTGCAATCTTTGGCTTAGCGCCAGTAACCATTGAAAGTATCGTTGATTTTCCAACGTTAGGAAATCCTATTAGTCCAACATCAGCTATTAGCTTTAATTCAAGGACTATCCATTTTTCTTCACCTGGCATACCTGGCTCAGCAAAGTTTGGTGCTTGTCTTGTTGGTGTTGCAAACTTTGCATTTCCTCGGCCGCCTCTACCTCCCTTTGCAACTATTGCCTTATCTTTTTCATCCTTCAGGTCTGCAATAATTCTATTTGTTTCTGCATCCTTTATAACCGTTCCAGGTGGAACTTTTATTACTAAATCCTCACCGTCTTTTCCAAATCTATTGCTTGCTCCACCTGATTCGCCCGGGGAAGCATTATATTTTTTTTTGTATCTAAAATCCAGAAGTGTTCTAAGTCCAGGGTCAACTACAAAAACAACGTCTCCCCCTCTTCCGCCATCTCCACCATCTGGTCCTCCGAAGGGAACATATTTTTCTCTTCGGAAAGAAACTGCCCCATGTCCGCCATCTCCAGCTTTGATGTATATTTTAGCTACATCAACAAACATTATATCACCTACTTTGATGTATAATTAATTGAATTAAAAAACTATTTCCAAATTTAAAAAATTTAAGTTCAATATCGTCATGACTATAAACCATTTCCGAATCAGCGTTTTTTAGTTCTTCCTTTAACTCGGTATTGCAAAATGTTACATATATATGATCGTTTTTCGCAACTTCAATATATATTTTTTTATTTTCTTCTGTATTTTTTATTCCTTCTACTAATTTGTTCTTTAATATTTCAAATAAATAAAATGTTTCACTTTTATTCTTTGTAAAGATTTCATTCGGTATGCAGTCAATAAGCGTATTTATTTCATAATCTAAACCAAATTTATCTATTTCCATAACAATATCCTGCATCATCAGTGAAAATAACGGATTGTCAAGATTATATATTAAACTCAATCGCAAAACTTTCTTATTAATTTCCTTTATGTAATCAATGGCTTTTTCTGGTTTATTTATTTGAAGATATGCATAAATAACCTGAAGATTATTCATGAAGCTATGTCTTATAAGGCGCAGTTGCTTAACTGATAATTCAGTTATAAATTCATCATTCATAATTTCACCTCTATTTAATCAAAAATGCACCCTTTTGGGTGCATTTTTCACTTTGATTATTGTGCAACTTCTTGTGGATAAACGCTTACCTTTTTTCTATCTCTACCTAATCTCTCGAATCTTACAACGCCATTTATAAGAGCAAATAATGTATCATCTTTACCGATTCCTACGTTTTCACCTGGATGTATCTTAGTTCCTCTTTGTCTTACAAGTATATTACCTGCAAGAACAACTTGACCATCGTGTCTCTTGACCCCGAGTCTTTTGGATTCACTATCTCTACCGTTCTTGGAACTGCCGACACCTTTCTTATGAGCCATTGATCACACCTCCTTTGAAGGTTTCTATATTAAAATTACGCTTCGATTTTTTCAATCTTAACTTGAGTGTATGGTTGACGATGACCTTGCTTTCTTCTGTAATCTTTCTTTCTCTTATACTTGAAAACAATGATCTTCTTTGCCTTGCCGTGCTTTACTACTTTAGCTGTAACCTTAGCACCTTCAACATAAGGAGCTCCAACTACTAACTTGCCATCCTTTGAAACTGCAAGAACTTCGTTGAATTCAACTGTTGAATCAACATCGGCAAATAATTTTTCAACGAAAACTACATCGCCTTCTGAAACTCTGTATTGCTTTCCGCCTGTCATTATTAATGCATACATCCTCTTACACCTCCTCAATCGAGACTCGCCGCAAACTAGGCAGGACAACCTTTAAGGCCCGTTACGAGCGGTTTACATTGCAATTCTACCATAATGGCATATATTTGTCAACGAAAAGCTAAATAAATTTAAAATTTTGGATATCATTATGAGTCTTTAATTTTAAATCAACTTTATATTTATTCTTTATTTTTTTCTCAAACTCAATTTTGTCGCTTAAGTTTGCTATTTCAGCACTTGATACAACCTCAAAACTGTTCTTGTTGAATTTTTTAGCATTTTCAAAAATATAATCTTCTATAAGTTTGAGTGCGTAATTGGGATTGTAAATTTCCTTGTAGTAATTTGAATAAATTAAATCTTTTAGTTTCTTTCCCTTTTTTGCCCTCATCGCTTCTAATACTCCAAGTTTTGTCCACCCATACACTTTATTAGGAACAGTATCATTCTTGAATTCTTCTTGGAATAATTGAAGCAATTTCTTTTTGTCATCGTAATGCATATCAATAAAATCAATAAATATTATTCCACCTATGTTTCTAAGTTTTATTAATTCGAATATTTTAGCTGCTGCTTTATTATTTATTTCAAAAAAAGAGTGTGAAGTATTTTTATTGTCGCCGCTATTTACATCAAAAATAGTAAAGGCTTCAACTTCATCAATTGTAATTTTTACTCCATCTAAAGTATGATTTTTCATCAAAATATCATAAATGCTTCTTTCAACATACTCTAATGTATTTATTTGCAGTCTATTTAAATCAATGTATTCTTTCAATCCTTCTATATAAATAAAGTCTTTAATGTAGACTGAATCATATTCATATATTAATTCAGTAAATATATAGTTTAAAAAATCCCTTTGATTAAAAAGTAAACTTGGGGCCTTAGCATATTCTGCTTGTTTTTTTATTTTTTCCCACTTTATTATCAATTCTTCAAACTCTTCAATAAGGCAATCTTTTTCTTTTGAAGCTGCAGTATTTCTAAAAATTATTCCATATCCTCTTTTTACAAGCATACTTCCAAGTTCACACAGTTTATCAATCTCCTCGCGATTCTCTATTTTTTTAGATATCTTAACAATCTTTTCTCCTGGCAGCAATATTAAATTTTTCCCAGGAAATGTTAATTCACTGGTTACCTTAGGTCCCTTTTCCCCCTCTGAATCGCTTTTTACTTGAACTAAAAATTCGTCCCCTTTTCTTATCTTCAAATTTCCTAACTGCATTATAGCATTTCTATTAATCCCTATATCTATAAAGGCTGATTTTAGTTTTTCATCTACATAATCTACCCTTGCCTTATATATGTTGCCAGAATAGTTTCCATCATCAAGGTTATCGACATATAAATTATTTATTTTTCCATCAATTATTTCCAAGAATCTATTCTGAGTTATTCCAAAATCGATGTAAATTTGCTTCAATTTTTACACCTCAGCTTTTGAAAAATAACTTATAAAATCAACTAATTCATTATTATTTGCATACATTTCTGTTCTAATTATTTTTACATATCCAATGTCCTTATTTACTTTTTGTTTTATAACTTCAATAAGCAAATCAGGATTCAAACTTCCTTGATTACTGTTCTGCAATAGTGCTTTTAATACTTTTTTATCATTGATATCAATTAACTCGAGGTTATATATAAAAGGTCTTACGTTAACAAGCCTTTCACCAGACTTACTTCTTTTCATCATTTGAATTTCCTGCGAGTTAATTATTTCCTCAATTAAAGTTTCTAATTTTATTTCTTGGCTAAATATTAGCCTGTATTCAGCAGCATAAATTGCCGCCATTGCAGCGGGGGCCTTTTTTTTAATGTGAATAGCGTTTACAATATTAAATCCATCCGGAAGCTGTTGATTCAATTTATTTATTATTTCATCCTTTTCTACATAATCATTTAACTCTATATCAGCATATTCTGCAAAACTTTCAATGCCCACAGATAGAGGAGATGCTACAGATATAGCTGGATGCGGGTTAAAACCCTTGGAGTAACTAATTGGCAAGTTTGCCCTTTTAAAAGCTCTGTGCAATGTTCTTAATGTATCTAAATGAGATAAAAATTTTATATTACCTATCTTCTGAAACTTTATTAGATATCGTTCCATTAAAGCAAGCACCGCCCTCTAAATATTTTGTTATACCGCATGCCGTGCAGCCGAGTCTACAATCCTTTGTAGTTGCACATTCTTTTGATTTTTGATATTCTCTGATAAGATATTCTTTTGTAACTCCTGCGTCAATAATATCCCATGGCAATATTTCCTCTATATTGCGCCTTCTATAAGCATAAAATTCTGGATCTATGCCGCATTCTTTAAATGCTTCCATCCATTTGTCATAATTAAAATACTCATTCCAGCCGTCAAATTTACAACCCTTTTCAAATGCCTTAACTAAAACCTTCGTCAATCTTCTGTCGCCTCTTGAAAAAACAGCTTCTAGAAAACTAACATATGACTCATGGTAGTTGTAGGTTATGAATTTACTTCTTATCTTTTCCCTTAGCAGTTTCTGTTTTTCCTTAATGGTGTCTATTCTATCTTGTGGTTCCCATTGAAATGGTGTGAAAGGCTTTGGCACAAAAGAAGATGTGCTCACTGTGATATTTAATCCTTTCATTCTTTCTTCCTTTGGTATGCTAAAATAAGCATCTACAACTTTTTGAGCAAGGTTAGCAATCCCCTCAACATCTTGATTCGTTTCAAATGGAAGCCCAATCATAAAGTATAGCTTTATACTATTCCATCCAGACTTAAATGCTTGTGTTGCTGAATTTATCAAATCTTCTTCATTTACGCCTTTATTTATTATATCTCTCATTCTTTGAGAGCCGGCCTCTGGGGCAAATGTTAATCCAGTTTTTCTTACCTTTTGAATTTCATTTATAAGACTAACTGAAAATGAGTCTATTCTTAATGATGGTAGTGCTACGCCTACTCTTTCCTTTTCATATCTGGCAATCAAACTCATGACAAGATTTTGAATGTCTGAGTAATCGCATATACTAAGTGATGTTAGAGAGATTTCGTCATAGCCAGTATTGTTAACAAGCTTTTCTGCCATTTCAACAAGTTTATCGGTCGTTCTTTCTCTTATCGGCCTATATATCATGCCCGCCTGACAGAATCTACATCCTCTTGTGCATCCTCTAAAAGTTTCAAGCATTATTCTGTCGTGAACAATTTCTGTTAATGGTACTATAAATGATTCAGGATAAAATGATTTATTTAAGTCTTTAATAATTCTTTTTTTAATCTTGCTTGGATATGTGTTCTTTTTGGGAACATATTTTGATATTGTTCCGTCTTCGTTATAATAAACATCATAGAATGATGGAACATATATGCCCTGGATGTTTACAATTGATTCTAGAAACTCAATCCTGTCCTTTCCGCTGTCCTTCCAATCTTTATAGGCATCCAGTATTTCCATTATAACCTCTTCTGCTTCTCCAATTACAAAAAAATCTGCAATATCTGCAAGAGGTTCAGGATTGAAGGCGCTTGGACCACCAAAAACAACAAATGGGAATCCCTCTCTGTCCTTTGAATATATTGGTATTCCTGCTAAATCAAGCATGTTTATTATATTCGTATAGCTCATTTCATATTGCAAAGTAAAACCAACAAAATCAAACCTTTTTATCTCATCCTTTGACTCAAGAGCATAAAGTGGTATATTGTTTTTTCTCATTTCTTCTTCCATGTCCACCCACGGCGCAAATACTCTTTCACAATATGTATCTTCCCTATTGTTTAAGAGATGATATAATATTTTTATTCCAAGGTGTGACATTCCTACCTCATATACATCGGGGAAACACATGGCGAATCTTATTTTTACATTATCAGTATCTTTCTTTACTGCATTTATTTCTTCTCCTATATATCTTGCAGGCTTTTGAACCCTTAACAAAACTTCATCTGGTATATTAATCATATTTTTTCCTCCCGTAAACGGTTATATTAATTTTATTGTATCCAAGAAATACAGATTAATGATAGCAAAGTATATTGAATTTAGCAACTAAAATTATTAATAGGCTTTCTTAAAATAATCTAAGAAACCATTTCATGCTACTTACTTAGATATCCCCATGAAATAATTTCATGGGGATATCTAAAATAATTATTAAATTATTTTTATCACCTTAATTAGTTTTATAAAATTTTAGTGGGTCAACAGACGCATTGGATTGAATTAATTCATAATATAGATTGTATTTTTTACTTACAGGGTCAAGCGAATTTATCCCGATAACATCTTCCTTTTCAACTTTTTCTCCTTCTACAAACCTAATTTCTCCAAGATTTCCGTAAATACTTTTATATCCATTGTGATGGTCAATAGTTAATATCAATCCAAGTTTATCATTGTTTTCAATTTTTTCAACATAGCCGTCAAATACATTTTTGACATCCGAAGTTTTGTCAGTCTGAATAATAATTCCCTTTGAAACGCTTGAATCATCAGCACTATTTAACTTATCTCCAAATTTAACTATTACCTTACCGTCCACTGGTAAGAATTCAAGCATAAAATCATTATTACTAAAAACGTTAATTGATTTAATATTTATTTTGCTTAATTTGCTAATCGCATAGGATTTGATTGTTGAAGTATAATCTTTTTCAATATTTGATTTAATATATTCGTTTAATTTTATTGCATTATCCGTCTTTATAAATTTCAGTCCTAAAAAAACAATAAATATTATTAATACGATAGACAGGTTGTTTATTAATTTTTGAAGATAATCTGAATTTTTTCTATTTTTTTGCTTATAAAAGTTGCTATAGTTCGGATAATACATTATCCCACCCCCTAATTTAAAAAATCTGAATTCTAATCACCATATACTTATGATATTAGAATTCAGATATTAATTAATATGCTTTAAGTTTTTAATTTATACTACTAAAAATTAATCTTTTGTTTTCTCATTCCAACATTTATAACTAGAGCAATGGCTATAATGGTCGTCATTAATGAACTTCCACCATAGCTCATCAGAGGCAGTGGGATTCCTGTAATAGGCATAAGCCCAATATCCATACCTATATTCTGCAGTATTTGAAATATGAACATAGATAAAATTCCTACTGTAAGATACATCCCAAATTTGTCCTTTGAACTTTTTGCTATATTGATACCCTTAAGTATGATATTTAAATACGCCAATAACAATAACAATGTCCCAATAAATCCAAATTTTTCAGCAAAGACACAAAATATAAAATCAGTTGGAGCTTCAGGTATAAATTTTCCATCCGTTAAACCGCTGTTAGTTAATCCAATTCCAAAAAATTTTCCTGATGCTATTGCTATTTTAGCAAGGTATGCGTTATATCCTGCACCTAATTTGTCCATTTCAGGTTTTAAGAAAACTAATATTCTATTTTTTTGATATTCCTTTAATATGTTGAGCTTCCATATCAATGCAAACGAAGAAATAGCCGTAAATAAACTCCAGTATATGAATTTTAGGTCAAGTCCAGCAACAAATATCATTCCCAATATTGTCATGACAAAAATTAAATTTGTCCCTGTATCAGGCTGAAGCTGTATAAGTGCCATAGGAATCAATGATACCATTGCAATTTTAAAAAGATTTTTAAAGGTATTTATATCTTCCATATCCTCAAGCAGTTTTGCAATGGTGATTATTATTGCTATTTTAGCAAATTCAGATGGCTGTATTCCAAACGGCCCAATTCCAAGCCATGCCTTTGCATTATTTCTAACAGAACCAAAAAGTAAAACAGCAACTAATAATAAATTTGAAACTATATAAATTATTTTATAATATCCACCTATCATATTGTAGTCAAACGAGATAATAATTACAAAAAGAAAAATTGAAACAATGAACCATAAACCTTGAAATATAACTCTTTGCATGCTTCCATCGTTAAATGCCAGTGTTGCAGCGCCAATCGATAGTAATCCTGATATAGCTATAACGATTAAACTGAAAATTATTGAATAATCTATATTTTTTAGAAGTTTCTTATCAAATCCAAGCTTGCGTATCATATTCATATCACCTTCTTCCTATTCTGCTTTTAAGATTATAACACAATAATTACTTTATTAAAACAAATAAGTTTATTTATTCAAAAAAGATTAAAATTTAAGCTGCTTCAAGTAAAAGCAGCTTAAAAATCATTTTGTTGATTCCTTCATTTTTCTTATTGGTATATTGGCTATAAGAGCTGGGTTATTTATTCCTTCTTCTCCAGCCTTAGTTAGTTTGATTTCAAGTCCTCTTTCATCTATTTCGGCGTAATCAGAAATTACTCTTATAATTTCGCTTTTCAACATATCAAGAAACGCCGGGGAAACATTTGCCCTATCATGAATCAAAATCAGCTTTAATCTTTCTTTAGCAACATCCTTTGATGGCTGTTCCCTACTAAACAACTTAAATAAGTCCATACTACCCCCCCTATCTCCTAAATAATTTCTTGAATATTGAGAAAAATCCAGTTTCTTCTGTTTCCATTTCCATTAAAGGAACGTCTTCACCCAGCAGTCTTCTTGCGATGTTTTTATAAGCCTGTCCTGCTTTTGAAGTTGAGTCAGTAACAGCTGGTTCTCCCCTGTTCGTTGAAATAACAATCTTTTCATCATCTGGAACTATGCCAAGCAGTTTAATCGCAAGAATATCAGTCATATCGTCAATGTTTAGCATTTCTCCTTTTTTAGTCATTTCAAATTTTATTCTATTTACAATTAACTGATGATCTTCTAATCCTTTTGCTTCAAGCTTACCAATTATTCTATCTGCATCTCTTACAGCAGAAACTTCTGGAGTAGTTACAACTATTGCCTTATCAGCACCAGCTACAGCATTTTCAAAACCATGCTCGATACCTGCTGGGCAGTCAATTATAACATAATCAAATTCTTTTTTTAACGTTTCAACAAGTTCCTGCATTTGTTCTGGAGTTACTGCAGTTTTATCCTTTGTCTGTGCAGTTGGGAGCAAAAATAAATTATCAAAACGCTTGTCCTTTATAAGTGCCTGCTTTAACCTGCAAGTTCCTTCAACTACATCAACCAGATTATATACTATTCTATTTTCTAATCCAAGATGCAAATCTAGATTTCTAAGTCCAGTATCAGCATCAACTACAACTACCTTTTTTCCTAGCATTGCAAGAGCTGTTCCTATATTTGCAGTTGTAGTTGTTTTACCAACTCCACCTTTTCCTGATGTAATTACAATAGATGTGCTCATTTAAACCCCTCCAAATTCATTGTATTTTATTAGGCAAATATGGTTCAATAATTATATTTCTCCCTTTGATACGAGCTACTTCGGGAATTTTATTTTTTTCCGGGTCATCCGGAAGACGTGATATTAAATCTGCAATTTTTATTAGCTCAGGTCTTAAATCATATGCTGCTATGAAAGCTTTATTATT
Organism: Caloramator mitchellensis; assembly: GCF_001440545.1. NCBI lineage: Bacteria > Bacillati > Bacillota > Clostridia > Eubacteriales > Clostridiaceae > Caloramator > Caloramator mitchellensis. The sequence continues at coordinate 321,891 of NZ_LKHP01000001.1, read as the reverse complement.
GCCTTCTAATCCAGCATGGACAATACCCCTAAGCACTCCAAGAACTATTATGCTACCAGTTGCAAGAACCTCGGCACCTGAATTAACATCACCAATAATCACTATATTCCCATCGAAAGTTATTCTTTGACCAGATCTTATTGTCCTTTTTATTATTTTGGCATTTCCTTCGTTAGTTTCAGTTACTTTTTTACTTGTAATAATCCTTTTTTCTTCTATAATTAAATTCGCATTATAAATGTTTTTTAGACTGTTTTTTATTTCTTCAGTAAATTCCGCAGGCAGTTCATTATCGCTTCTTATATACATGTTGCAACCATTAAAGAAATCCTTTCCCTGCAGCAGCTTTTCAAATATTTCTTTCTTAACATTATGTAAATCATTAGACATTATCTGTATGATTATACCATCTTTATTTCCCTTGAACATTACAGTGCCCATAAGAACCTCCAAGTGTCTATTTATTATATTCTTCATCAATTGAATAATTCCTTCACAAGTAAATTAGAAATTTTCGTTACTTTACTATTTTATCATACAAATTTATATAAAAAAATACAAAATTCTTGTAAAAATAATATGCCTTGTTATCTTTAATTAAAACTGAAGCTCCACGTATGATTTCATAGTCGCCATCCTATTAGATAGGAATACCACTTGAAATCATATCATGGAGCTTAGCATAATGTTTTTTATAAAGTATTAATTCGATATTATAAGGAAACAATAATCTTTTACCTGTTTGGCTTTATATTTTGTTGGTCTGTAGTATTTGCATTATTTGAATTGTTTGTATTTTTTTGTGTTGGGTTAGTATTTTTATTTAGTCCAAAGTATTCTTCATAGATTGCTTTTGCAACAGGAGCAACATATCCGCCATGTCCTGCATTGTATACTACAATAGCAACAGCTATTTGAGGATTATCATAGGGTGCAAACCCTATATACCATCCGTAAGCTGCTCTTCCCTTATTAACAAGATATTTATCTACAGATGCACTACCTGTTTTACCTCCAGTTTGTATTGGAAAGTTTCTAAATGTTGATGATGCCGTTCCACCTTCTTCCGTAACCTTCTTCATGCCTTCCTTTACCGCTTCAATATACTCGTTTTTAAGATTTAACTTTTGCATTACCTCGGGTTCATTTTCATATTTTACGGTTCCGTCAGGATTTAATACTTTTTTTATAAGATGCAGTTTATATCGCGTTCCACCATTAACTATAGTTGAAACATAACTAACCATCTGTAGCGGAGTTAGTTCAGTATTACCTTGACCGATACCAGCATTTATTACCTGGAAGAAAGCATTTGCTTCCCAATTTAGAGTATTTATTTCACCTTTTATATAGTTTTTTGCCTTTTCATTTAGTATTCCAATTGATTCAAGAGTGTTTTCATCATACCTTCCAGATAAAATCATATTCTTTAGCACCGTTCTAGCCGGACTGTTTTCGTTATCTAGGACAGTAATTCCATAACTTTCCTTTAATTTTTTCTTTATATTTATTAGCTTTACGTTAACTTTATCTCTTATAATTTTTTGTGGATTAGCAACTTCCCCTGGGCTTTCTTTAATTTCAATTCCTGTCGTAGGTGCTTCTCCAGTTTTCGGATTACTTATTAACCCAAATTTAAAAGCCCAATCGTAAAACTTCTCTCTTCCAAGCCTTTTTGAAACTTCAAAGAAGAAATAGTTACATGAAACCTGAATAGCCTTTGCTACATTTGTAGCTCCATGAGTTCCACGCCTTTCATTCCATATCCAGCAGGCACCATTAAAACCTGGTAATCCATCGTACACACCTTTATCTACAATAATGGTGCTTGGAGAAATTACACCCTCGTGCAACCCTGCAATAGCAACAAGAGGTTTAAAAGTTGAGCCTGGAGGTGCTGTCCCCTGGGTAACATAATTAAAAGTTGGAAGAGGCGTTAATCCATACTCTCCATTTTGTGGCCAAAGGTAATTTAAATACTCTTTTGCTGGAGAACCCTTCTCTGCAAACCAGTTTGGGTCAAATCCTGGCCTGCTCGCAAGAGCTAGAATTTCACCAGTCCTAACATCAACAACAACAGCAGCTCCTATGTTTGCATTAGGGTATGGCGCATCTGTCTTAATCTTGCCTGTTCTAATGTTTTCCATTGTTTCATCAAGTGCTTTTTCTGCAACTTTTTGTAAATTTGCATCTATAGTAGTAATAACTGAATCGCCTGGAATTGAATCAAGCCTAGCTGTTTCATTCAAAATTCTACCGAATTTATCTACATCAACTTCAATTCCACCCGGTTCACCTCTTAATGAAATATTTAAATCCTTATTGTTTTCCAAAACACTTTCAAGTCCTTGCTTTCCAACGAGTTCACGGCTAATATCATAGCCAAGGCTGGTATAGTAATCTTTATCATCTTCACTTATTTTGCCAAGATAACCTAAAAATGCCGAACCTACCTGCCCGAATGGATAGCTTCTCATTGGGGCAACTTCACTCATAATCCCAGGTAAGTCATTTCTATTATATTCAATTGCTAATGCAGTTTTTTTGTTTACATTTTTAGCTAAATAAATAGCTCTATACTGAGAAAACATTGTATTTTGAATAGAATATCTAAATGATATAAGTCTGTATGCCTCCTGCTGATTCATGTTATACTTGTATTTTAGTTTTCCATTGGAATCTGATTCTATAATTTCATAATAATTTGCAATTTCTCTAAAGGCTGCTTCTGCATTCAATGATTCTTTAATTTTATAAAATTCAAGAAAGTTTTTCTTTCTTTTCTCAATAGTTGTCGAGTTTGTGGAATTAAAGTCATATTCAAAATTTGAACCGTTTATTACGATGGGAAAATTTGTGTCTATTAATTTTTTTTCATCCCCGTTCTTTATTATTATTCTAATAGTTTCAATCAATACTTTATTGACTTCTTCATTAACTAATTTTGACTTTACATTGTTATAGGTTATATTGAAGCTTTGGACATTAGTAGCTAATTTTAATCCATTTCTATCGAGTATTTCACCTCTAGGTGGCAATTCATAAACAAACTTTCTTCCCTTTTCCTCCGCCAATGTTCTATAATAATCCCCATTTATCACTTGAAGATAAAATAGTCTAGAAATAAGAATAGCAAAAATTAAAAATGCTATCAGCTTAAATGCATTTATCCTTGATTCTTCCTTTTTCTCCATATCATCACCCTATCTAATTTTTCCAATCCTTCTGAACAAATGAAGAATTATATATTCTTTTTATCCAATTATTTATAAACCTTGATAATATTATATTTCCAATCACTTCTATAAGCAATGTTGATTTAATCATTTCAATAAAATTAAATTTAATTGAAGCAATATAAAAACTTACAAAATATACTACGTATTTTAATAAAGTTGAAAAAATTATAATTAATATGAAAATAGAAACCTTTTCTTTGTAAATTTTGTTTTGAATCCTTGTTATTAAATAAAACAATAATAAATAAAATATAGAATTTACACCAAATATTCCAGGAAACATGCTATCTCTAACAATTCCTGCAAACAATATAATAAAAAATGCCTCCGTATCTTCTAAAGTCATAGCTATACATATTATTAATATCATCGGTATATCAAAGTATATATTATAAAAACTAAGTCTTGAAAAAAAAGCCTCTTGCAGGCTCAATAAAAACAGGGCTGTTAACATAAATACAATATATTTTTTCACAATGTCCTACCCCTTTATTTAATTATTACCATAACTTTTTCTATTCTGGATAAATCAACCTCAGGTTGAATATAAGCAACTTTTGATAAGTTTAATTTTTCATCCTCAATATAAGTTATCTTTCCTATCAATATATCCTTTTGAATTAAACTTGAATCTTCTGAAATTATATTTGTAGTAACAACTAAATCCCCTTCCTTTGCCTTTGTATCATATGGCAATAGGCTTATTTTGCATAACTTATCCTTATTTGTGGATTTTGTTCCACTTACAAGACCGATATCCTCAGTTGATGATACCTTTGCAGGTATGTTAGCCATTTCATCTATCAAAGTTACAACTTTTGCATTGTTCTCATTAACCTCTGTAACTTGTCCAACAAATCCATTTCCTGCAATTACATACTGGCCCTTTTTTATACCATCCCTTGAGCCAACATCGATTATAATAACATCAAACCAGCTGTCGCCAACCTTAGCAATAATGTTAGCTCCTATCAATTTAAGGTCTTTGTGCGTATTTTTAAAATTCAAAAGGCTATTCATTTCTTCATTTTCTTTCTTGAATCTGTCATATTCAATTTGTCGTGCCTTCAAGTCCTCTACTTCAGCTTTTAGCTTATTATTCTCTTCGATAAGATTGCTAATAGATGATACGAATGAGAAAACGTTACTTATTCTTTGCCCTGCTAAATATAGATACTTCTGTATCGGAGCAACAGTAGATGTTATTGTCCCTTGTATTATTCCTGTGTTTTCTTTTTTATTTGCAGTTATACCAATAAATATCGTAAATGCAAGACAAAGAACAAGCACTATAGTTAGTAGCTTGTTCTTCAAAAAATCCATTTAAATCCCTCTTTCTATCTTGACTTGGAAATACCAAAGCCTCTGCTGCCTGATAGTCTATCAATATAATCAAGTGCCTTCCCCGCACCAACGGCTACACAATCGAGTGGATTTTCTGCTATATGAACAGGTATATGAGTTTCACTATTTATTAATTTATCAAGTCCTCTCAGTAGGGCTCCACCACCTGTTAACATTATACCTTTATCCATTATATCTGCTGCAAGTTCAGGAGGTGTCTTTTCAAGAGTAAATTTAATAGCATCTACAATCGCAGTGACAGGCTCATTTATAGCTTCTCTAATTTCGTCTGAAGTAACCTTGATAACCTTTGGAAGCCCTGTAACCAAATCTCTTCCCTTTATTTCCATAGTAATTGCTTCATCTCCAGGATATGCAGAACCAATTTGAATCTTTATCTGCTCTGCTGTTCTTTCTCCAATCATTAAATTATACTCTTTTTTAATATAATTAACAATTGATTGATCTAGTTCATCTCCCGCAATCCTAAGTGATTTACTTGTAACAATACCATCAAGAGAAATTACAGCTACTTCAGTTGTCCCTCCACCAATATCAACAACCATGCTTCCTGTTGGTTCATTAACTGGAAGTCCAGCACCTATAGCTGCAGCCATCGGTTCTTCTAAAAGGTGAACTTCTCTTGCACCTGCTTGTCTTGTAGCATCTTCGATGGCTCTTTTTTCAACTTCAGTAACACCAGATGGATGGCATACCACTATCCTTGGTCTAATAAATGCACCCCCATTAGTAATCTTTTTAATGAACATTTTCAGCATATTTTGTGTAATATCAAAATCAGCAATGACGCCATCCTTTAATGGTCTTATTGCAACTATATTTCCTGGTGTTCTTCCTATCATTTCCTTTGCCTCGTCGCCAACAGCTAATACTTGTTTTGTATTGTCATTTCTAATCGCAACAACAGAAGGTTCTCTTAGTATTATTCCTTTTCCTTTAACATAAACTAATGTATTAGCAGTTCCTAAATCTATTCCCATATCCTTTGAAAAACCAAATATTCCCATGTTAATTCTCCCTTCTAGAATAAATTTCTCTCTTTCAAGCTAATGTAGCAGCCATCTCCAATTATAATATGATCAAGCAAATCTATTCCTACTAATTTTCCGACTTCATATAATCTTCTTGTAATATTGATATCTTCTGAACTTGGTTCAGGATCGCCGGACGGATGATTATGACATATTATAATAGAGGAGCTACTTCTTCTAATAGCCTCATTAAATACCTCTCTTGGATGAACTATTGATGAATTCAAACTCCCAACAGATATATCCTTTATATCTATAACATAATTTTTTGTATTTAGCAATATTAATCTTAATATTTCCTTTTTTAGAAATCTCATATCTTGTCCTATAAGTTCAAAAACATCCTTAGGACTTGAGATTTTCACTTTTTCCTGGGACCTTAAGCCTCTCATCCTTTTCCCTAGCTCTATAGCAGCTTTAATTTGTGCAGCCTTTGCCATTCCAATTCCTTTTATAGAGCTAAGTTCTTCAAAAGTGCTATTGCTTAAAAAATCAATTCCTCCATTGTGCATTATATTGCTCGCTAAATTTATAGCACTTAAGTCCTTTGTCCCAGTTCTTAGCAAGATTGCTAATAGTTCTGAATTAGATAGGACTTCAGGTCCAAATTTAATTAGTCTTTCTCTTGGTCTATCACTCTGGGGCATATCTTTTATTCTATTTCTCTTGACTTCCATTTAAACACTCCTTGCTTAAAAGATTTACCCCCACATCCTTAAGCATTTCGTTTAATTTATATACTGGTAGACCGACTACATTGAAATAGCATCCATTTATTTTTTTTACAAATATACTTGCTAATCCTTGAATTGCATAGGCTCCTGCCTTATCAAATGGCTCACCGCTTTTAATGTATAAATCAATTTCATCAGCGCTTAATTCTTTAAAATATACATCAGTTGACTCATAACTTGTTATTGTTTTATTATTGAATACGTCAAGGACGCAAAGACCTGTTATTACTTGGTGAACTTTCCCGCTTAATGTATATAGCATTTGTTTTGCATCTTCCTTATCCTTCGGTTTACCAAATACTAGGCTATTCATAACTACTATGGTGTCAGCACCAATTATTATACTTTTACCATCTACCCTGGATGCAACATCTATAGCCTTTCCTTTAGCCAGTTCCACTGAAAGTCTTATTGGTTCGGTGTCAATAAGTTTTTCTTCATAATTCGAAGGAATGATTGTTATATCTGGCAAAAACATCTTTAGTAATTCAATTCTGCGCGGCGAAGCAGAAGCAAGAACAATTTTTTTCATTTAATCACCTACATTTTTTTGTAAATAATAAAACCTAAAATAAGTCCAACAACTGATAAAATATTTACTTTAAATAAAATTCCAAACGTAATAGCAATTAACTTTAAGTCAACACTTAACGGCTTGGAAATACCTAATACAAAATCCCTTTTCAAAAAATATAATGTATTTACGCTGTTTCCGAGAATTTCACCTATTATACCGCCAGCTAATCCGAATATTAACATTAATATAAATAGATAACCATAACCCCTATAATTTTGCCTACCCATAAAACTCTACCCCTTTATAATTTTTATACTTTTTTTCAATTTTTAATCACTTTGATAAAAATTTCTCTTATAAGTTTATCATTTAAAGAGCAAATAAACAAGTGCTATTGGTCAAAATGCTAAAGCAAATTTAGTTTTTGACTTATTTAGATTATAGCATTGAGCCCCCTTGAATGATTTCAATGGCATTTGCTCATGAAATCATTCAAGGGGGACTCTAAAAATCCTATGCTATCCCAATTGACAATGTTATTTTGAATCAGAATCTATCTCTTTTTACATAATGTGTGTGTAAAAGTTCGTGACTCTTGTGGCTGTTAGGTTGTCCTAAGAATTCTTCATAAATTCTTGTTATGTCAGGGTTTTTATGTGACTTTCTAATTGGCAAGTGCCTGTCTTCTTCGTAGATAGCCTTAGCTCTTTCTACTCTTACATCCATTTTTTCTCTTGTTTTCGCGTCAACGATTGGCTGTCCACCACCTGTTACACAACCACCTGGGCAAGCCATAACTTCTATGAAGTCATATTGTCTTTCACCTGACTTTATCATATCGAGAAGTCTTCTCGCATTTGATAGTCCATGTGCTATTGCAGCCTTTACCTGTCTTCCATTCAAGTCTATAACTGCTTCCTTTATTCCAGTTACTCCTCTAACAGCTGTAATTTCAACATTATCAAGGTCATTTCCAGTAATTACTTCATATACTGTTCTAAGAGCAGCTTCAGCAACTCCACCTGTCGCTCCAAATATAACAGCAGCTCCAGTTCCTTCGCCGAATGGATTATCAAATTGTTCATCTGGTAAATTCTTAAAGTCTATGCCTGCTTCTTTAATCATTTGTGCAAGCTCTCTTGTTGTAAGAACTATATCTACATCCTGCATTCCTTCATGTGATAGTTCTTCTCTTTGTCCTTCAAACTTTTTACCAACGCATGGCATAATTGATACTGTAACAATGTTCTTAGGGTCAATTCCCATTTTTGCTGCAAAGTATGACTTGATTAATGCGCCTTCCATTTCACTTGGAGACTTACAAGTTGAAAGGTTATCTATCATTTCTGGGTAATAATGTTCTACAAATTTAACCCATCCTGGACAGCATGATGTCATCAATGGGAGATTTTCACCCTTATTTAGTCTTGAAATTAATTCTGTTCCTTCTTCCATTATTGTAAGGTCTGCACCAAAGTCAGTATCAAACACTTTATCAAATCCAACTCTTCTTAGAGCGGCTACCATTTTTCCTGTTACTCTTGTTCCAATTGGCATTCCAAATTCTTCTCCAAGTGCAACTCTAACAGCAGGAGCAGTTTGAACGACAACGAATTTTTCAGGGTTTGATATTGCTCTCCAAACTTCCTTTATATTTTCCTTTTCATATAATGCACCAACTGGACAAGCCATAATACATTGTCCACAGTTAACGCATACAGTATTTGCAAGTGCTCTATTAAATGTCGGAGCAACCTTTGTATTAAATCCTCTTCTTGCAAATCCGATTGCATGAACAGTTTGAACTTCACTGCAGGTTGCAATACATCTTCCACAAAGAATGCACTTTTCTGGATCTCTAACAACTGAAGTAGAAGCACTGTCTATATCTTCATGTGTTTTTTCGCCTTCAAATCTTAAATCTCTAATATTTAATTCCTTTGAAACTGACTGCAATTCACAATTCTCACTTCTAATACAAGTTGTGCATTCTCTCTTATGGTTGGAAAGAATAAGTTCAACAACTGCTCTTCTAGCTTCTCTGACCTTTTGAGTATTAGTCTTAACATGCATACCATTTTCAGCTTCTAGCGTGCATGACGCAAGTAATCTTGGCCCAACTTCAACAACACATACTCTACATGCTCCAACTTTATTGATTTCTTTTAAATAGCAGAGAGTTGGTATTTCTACTCCTATTTTCCTTGCTGCTTCTAATACAGTGGTTCCTTTTGGAACTTCAACCTCTATTCCATCTATAGTTAGTTTAACTAATTCCATTAACTTCACCCCTTAAATCACTTTTTCTCAATTGCCTTGAATGGACATTTTTCCATACAAACTCCGCACTTAACACACTTGTTTTGGTCTATAACAAATAGTTCCTTTACCTTACCACTGATTGCACTTACAGGACAATTCTTAGCGCATATGCTGCAACCCTTACACTTTTCAGCAATTATTGTATACTTCATTAGGGACTTACAAACTCCTGCAGGACATCTCTTTTCTTTGACATGTGCTTCATATTCGTCTCTAAAGTATTTCAATGTTGATAATACAGGGTTTGGAGCTGTCTGTCCAAGTCCACATAGTGCAGTATTCTTAATTTGGTATGAAAGCTCTTCAAGTTTAACTAAATCTTCTTCAGTTCCCTTACCTTCTGTTATTTTTTCAAGTATTTCAAGTAGTCTCTTAGTTCCTACTCTACATGGTGTGCACTTTCCACAGGATTCGTCTTGAGTGAATTCAAGATAGAATCTAGCAACGTCAACCATACAGTTGTCTTCATCCATTACTATCATACCACCTGAACCCATCATTGAACCAAGTGCTGTTAATGTGTCGTAATCGATTGGTGTATCAAGGTGTTCTGCTGTTATACATCCACCGGATGGTCCTCCTGTTTGAACTGCCTTGAATTTCTTTCCGTTTGGTATTCCTCCACCTATTTCATAAATAACTTCCCTTAGTGTTATTCCCATTGGAACTTCTACAAGCCCTGTGTTTGTTATCTTTCCACCTAGGGCGAATACCTTTGTTCCTTTGCTCTTCTCTGTTCCTATTGATGAGAACCATTCTGCTCCATTAATAAATATAGGTGGTATATTTGCATATGTTTCTACATTGTTTATTACTGTTGGCTTACCCCATAATCCTGATTGTGCTGGGAATGGTGGCTTTGGTCTTGGCATTCCACGTCTTCCTTCTATGGAGTTCATTAGGGCAGTCTCTTCTCCACATACAAAGGCTCCTGCACCAAGTCTTACTTCTATATCAAAGCTAAAGTCTGTTCCAAATATATTCTTTCCTAAAAGTCCATATTCTCTTGCCTGCTTTATTGCAACTTCAAGTCTTTCTACTGCTATTGGATATTCTGCTCTTACGTATATATATCCTTGACTTGCTCCTATTGCATATCCTGCTATTGCCATTGCTTCTAATACTGAATGTGGATCCCCTTCAAGAACTGATCTGTCCATAAAAGCACCTGGGTCTCCTTCGTCTGCATTACATATTACATACTTTTGATCAGCCTGTGATTTTGCTGTGAATTCCCACTTTAATCCTGTCGGGAAGCCGCCGCCTCCTCTTCCTCTTAATCCTGATTGTTTCACTACTTCTATAACTTGTTGTGGTGTCATTTCTGTTAACACCTTTGCAAGTGCCTTATATCCATCAAATGCAATGTATTCATCTATGTTTTCAGGGTCTATTACTCCGCAGTTTCTTAGAGCTATTCTGTATTGCTTCTTGTAAAAATCTACATTGTTTAGTGACTTTATTCTTCCTTCTTCTACTGATTCCTTATATAAAAGTCTTGTTACAACTCTTCCCTTTACAAGATGTTCTGCTACTATTTCTTCTACATCTTCAACCGTTACTCTGCTATAAAATGCTCCTTCTGGATACACTATTACGACTGGACCTAATTCACATAGCCCAAAGCAACCTGTTCTTATTACTTCTATTTCATTTTCTATTCCATGCTTTTTTATCTCTACATTGAATTTTGTTAATATATCCATTGAACCTGATGATGTACAGCCTGTCCCACCGCACACCAATACTTGTGAACGATAAAATGCCATAGTTTCCCCTCCAATCACTCTTTTTCAGCCTTGTAGTCGTTTAGTATCTTGCCTTGAACTACATGCATCGTATATTCGTCAACTACTTTTCCATCTCTGATGTGCTCTGCTACTATTCTTCTTGCCTTATCTGCATCCATCTTTACATATGTTACCTTTTCTTCGCCTGGTTTGAAAACTTCTACTATCGGCTCCATCTTACATAGTCCTATGCATCCTGTTTGTGCTACTGTAACATCAGTTAATCCTAATTTTTCAACTTCTTCCATAACTGCAAGAAGCACTGGTCTTGCGCCTGCTGCAATGCCACATGTTGCCATTCCTACTACTATTCTTGTTGTTGTTCTATCTTTTCTCTGATTAACTCTATCGAGGGTCTTTTGTCTTATTTCTTCTAATTCCTTTAATGTTTTCATTAAAAGGCACCTCCACTTATTTCCTTTAAATTTTCCTTTATATAATCCTTTATCCATATTAAAATATCAGGAGTGTTTATTTCTTCAGTTCCTAATATTTTTTTAACTTCTCTTGTGTCCAATAAAAAGCTTTTTTCATTGTAATAGTGTTCATAAACTAAATCAACGCCGGGATTTAAGAGTGCAGAAATAATTGTTTCCTCCATTTTCCCAAGTGGTGGTCTATCAATATTATTATATTCCATCACAGCAGTGACTTCAGTTCCAACTCCTAATTCAGATTTTATATCAAGATACCCGTTGCACCTTAGACATGTAGCTTCAAACAAAGATAAACCTAGCCCGACTTTCCTTGTCGTTCTTGAAGTAACAAAAGGATCCTTTATATTTTTTAGTGTTTCTGAATCAATACCCTTGCCATTATCCTTAATTTTCATAATTAGTAAATTGTCCAGAATATTTTCTTTTATTTTAACTTCAATAAATGTTGCGTTTGCAGTAATTGAATTTTCAATGATATCCATAATATGAAGAGAAATTTCTCTCATATATTTCCCTCTTATTTATATTCTTTTAGTATATCTGGAATCATATCAGGAGTTAATCTTCCATAAACCTTTTCACCGATTACCATTACAGGAGCAAGGCCGCACGCTCCAAGGCATCTTGTTGCTTCTAATGTAAACTTTCCATCCTCTGTAGTCTTATTTACGGAAATATTTAACTCTTGAGAAATTTTATCAATTAATAATTGAGCTCCCTTAACATAGCAAGCTGTCCCAAGGCATACTCTAATTACATGTTCTCCCTTCGGCTCAAGTGAGAAGTATGAGTAGAATGATGCTACTCCGAAAATTTCTGACATGGGGATATTCAATTCGCTTGATACTTCCTTCAAAACATCTTCTGGTAAATACCCATATATGTTTTGAATTTGATGTAATACTGGAATTAATCCCCCTTTAACGTCTTTATACTTTTTGATTATTTCTCTAGCCTTTTCTAATCTTTCATCAACTTGATTATTGCCACAGCAGCAGCAGTTTTGTTGACTCATTTAGTTCACTCTCCTTGTTTGTTATTTTACTAACATTATTTATTATTTTAATTGGCTAATGATGCCATCTAATTCCTTCACGATGTAAATCTCATTAGCCAAATTATTCAAACATTCCTCATATTTTTTCAATGAAAGATTTTTATCGAATTCATTAATACTCATTTTGAAATCTGTTAATAATTTATCAATGCTTTGTGAGTTATGTTTTTTTATTTTTAGCATTTTATTCTCAATTGATAATTGCTCTGAATTGATTCTATTGTTTAGAACATCTATTTGCTTTGAAATAAAGTTATTTATTTCTATCAATAGTTCATTATTAGTTGAAAATTCGACACTTTTTATTATAAACGACAGCTTTGAATTACGCAAATGTTTTTCTTCATTTGTTACATAAATTTTATTATTTTCTATTAGGCTGATTACTGTATACCCATTATTTTCAATAATTGCATTTCTAATCCCTTGCATTTTTAGAGTTTTTGAAAAAATTTCTGCGTTCTGTTTTACTTTAAAGTAGCCAAGTTGAACTATGTAATAATTGTATTTATGCACCTGATTGATTTTTGTTGTATTATTAGAATCATTTACATTACTTTTAATATTAGTTTTTTGCTCGTTAGTTAACTTGTAATTAATAGCATCACTATTAATTCTATTCATTATATAATAAGATGATGATAATAGAACTAAAAAAATGACCGAAATTATAGCGATTACTCTTATTTTATTATTTTTATGTATATGAATCCTTACATATCTCATTTCCCCACCCCCGTAAATAATAGAAAAAAGATAGAGCAACTGCTCTATCTGATTACCTCAATATTCGTGCTGCCCCTTTATATCTTTTAGTATAGTAGGCTTCGCTTAATTTGGTTATAGTTACATAACCAACTCCAGATGAAGCATGAATGAATTTACCATTTCCTATGTATATTCCTACATGCGATATTCCTTTTTTATAAGTTTCAAAGAATACCAAATCACCTGGAAGTAACTCATTTTTTGAAATCTTTAACCCCATTTTATACTGTTCCGCTGCGCTATGTGGTAAGTTATAACCTAAAAACTTAAAGGCAAATGAGGTAAAACCAGAACAATCGAAGCCTCTAGTAGATTGTCCACCGAAGACATACTTTACTCCCAAAAATCTTTTAGAGTAACTTACAAGCTGAGGACCTCTTGATAAAACTACCCTAGTATCTCTGGAATTTTTTGTTGTCTGCGCTGATACATTAACAACACTAAAAATCAACATCAGCACAATAATTAAACAGATTTTTCTTTTAAACATAGCTTTTCTCCTTCCCATGCCTCCGGAGTTAGCTGACGGGTTCGGGAGAAGGATAATCCCTACTGTTAATTCAGATTCACCCCAAAAACGGTTCCTCCGTACCTTTTGGATTCGGCACTTTTTGAATATTATATCATTATATTATATTCAATACAACAAATAAGGTGAAAATTTAAAATCCTAATTCTTGTTTTATCAAAATAACAATTCCTCTCCCCTTAACATTTTGTCTGTAGGTAATCACATAATGATTGCAGATTCTTTCTGGCGAATTGCAATCCATACATACCCCTACTTCGGTGCAAGGAGTCTTTCTTGAAAGCCTCTTTGCGTTTATAGGAGAAGCATAGTTTCTTACTCTATTATATGCTTCATTTAAATCCTTAACAATTTTATTGTATCCTGCCATAACTATAACTTTCTTTGGTCCAAAAATCATAGCTGCAGCTCTATTACCTGTCCCATCAAGATTTACAAGGTATCCTTCTTCTGTTATTGCGTTGCTACTTGTTATAAGATAATCCGCAAAGAATGTTTTTCTAAAAATTTCTCCTATTTCTTCAGGCGTTAATCCTTCTTTGTATCTATCCAATACTTCAACTTCCATATCTCTAACAAAGTCGATAAATCCATTATCAATTAATGTCATTGAGCCACCAAACGAAACCTTTGCATTTTTTTCAATAATATTTTTTAAAGTAGTTTTTGCTTCTTCAACATCATTAACAATATATACATCATAATTGTTCTTTTCTAAGGATTTCTTCACCCTTTCAAGTTTCTTTTCAAGATACCAGTTAACATTTGAATTCATCAAAAATCACTCCTTTTTATATTTATAATATATCTGAGCCGGTTTATTATTTATTTTTAAATAATATGATTCTCTTTCGAATTTATAACCATTTTTAATCCAAAAATTTTTGCTTTGTTTATTTTCAGAAGAAATAACAGCAAAAAATCTTTCAACCCCAAAATTTATGCTTATATGCTCCTCAAAAGAATTGAGCAAAATGCTACCAATCCCTTTATTTCTAAATGTATCTTTTAATATGTAGGTTAAAAACCAATTCTCAAGATTGTTTTTATTTTCTAATCTGCCTTTAATTATTCCTATTAATTCTTTGCTATAAAAAATGCCACAAAAATATTCAAATGTATTGATTAGAGTCTCAACATACCTTTCATGCAGTTTTTCAAAATCAAAATCGTAATTGTTTTCATGACCAATTACATTCAGATTAGTTTTATCAGATACAATTAATTGATAAACATCTTTTAAATTATCAGAATTCAAATTCTGGATATTATAATCTTCAATTAATATCTCAATCGGAAGCAAATTATCACCTACTAAATTAATCTATATATAAATTAATTCTACGCAAATCATAAAATTCCTTTATGTTGCATAGAATTTTTTAATAAAAAAAATTAAACTTGAGAATATGCTCAAGTTTAATTTATAATTTACTATGGTGCGGAGAGCGGGACTTGAACCCGCACGGGATACCCACACGCCCCTCAAACGTGCGCGTCTGCCGATTCCGCCATCTCCGCTTGACAGAATTTATAATACCAAAAATTTTGTTTTCTGTCAATACTATTTAGTAAGATTGACCATAAAGCCACTTATATTTTGTATAGTATGATTTAACTTTCCTAATATAAATTCTTGTTTCTAAAAATGGAAGTTCTTCAGACTTTAAAATGTATTGCTTTTCTTTTAACCATTTTCTTACATTTCCTTCTCCTGCATTATATGCTGCAAGTGTCGTATCTAGATTCCCACCAAAGTCTTTGTTAAGTTTGCTTAAATAATAAATTCCAAATTTTATATTAGTTTCTGGATTCAAAAGCTCCTCATTAGAAAATTTTGAAGTCTTTAAAAGATATGATATATATTCACCTGTTTGTGGTGTTATCTGCATTAGTCCCATTGCTCCTTTGCTTGAAATAGCATTAGGATTAAAATTGCTTTCAGCTTTTATTATCGAAAAAATCAACAAGGGGTCCATATCATATCTTGAAGCATATTTTATAACATATACATCGTATTTAATCGGATAACAAAATTTAAAGATTGTTTTAATATTTACTAGTATTATGATGCTTATAAAGAAAGTTAACAATGTTTTTTTATTCATTACACTCCTCCGAAGATTTTATGCTATTAATAATTTTATTTACCTGCATCTTGGTATATTCAAAATCTTTTGTATTATCAATTATATAATCTGCATATTTTATTTTTTCTTCAAGCTTCATCTGGGAATTTATTATTTTAAACGCATCATCTTTTGATATATTATCTCTTTTAATTAATCTTTCTATTTGTGTATTTAAATCTACGTAAACTAAAATAATTATATCAACCAATTCATAAAACTTTGCTTCAATAAGTAGCGCAGCATCAACTATAATTAGTTTAAAACCATATTTTTTATATTCTATTATTTGTTCATTTAATCTCTTCCTTATTTCTGGATGAGTAATTTCATTTAGCCTGTTTAATTTATTCTTATCATTAAAAACAATATTCCTTAGCTTGCTTCTATTCAGTTCGCCACTTTCCAACAATATTTCATCACCAAATTCCCTAACTAGAATTTTTAAAACATCGCTCCCACTTTGAACTATTTCCCTTGCAATTTTATCTGCATCTAATACTGGGAATCCTCTTTGTTTTAAAAATTCTGAAACAGTTGATTTTCCTGAAGCTATTCCACCAGTTAATCCAACGATTTTCATTAAATCACCTACTTCGCATCATACCAAGTCTTACCAATGTGCACATCAACAGCTAAAGGAACGATTAATTTAACTGCATTCTCCATTGATTCTTTAACAATATTTGCTACTAAATCTATCTCATTTTTCGGAACCTCTAAAATCAATTCATCATGAACTTGTAAAATTAATTTTGATTTTAAATCATTTAGCTTTAAATTTTTATATACTTCAATCATAGCAATTTTAATTATATCAGCTGCAGAACCCTGAACAGGAGAATTCATTGCAAGCCTTTCCCCTAAAGCCCTTAAAGTTTTGTTTGTCGATTTTATCTCTGGAATATATCTAATCCTATTTAAAATAGTAGTAACATATCCATTTTTAGCTGCATTTTTTATAGTATCATCGAGATACTTTTTCACTCCACTGTATCTTGCGAAATAATTTTCAATATAAGTTTTCGCTTCTTTCCTTGATATTTTTAAATCTTTAGATAGTCCATAGTCGCTAAGTCCATAAACTATACCAAAATTAACTGCCTTTGCTCTACTTCTTAAAAGTGGTGTTACTTTTTCGATTGATACGCCAAACACTTCTGAGGCAGTTCTTGTGTGGACATCTTGTCCTTTAATAAAGGCATCTATAAAATTTTCATCCTTTGAAAGGTGTGCTAATACCCTTAACTCTATTTGTGAATAATCAGCAGATAAAATCAAATTATCCCCGGACGAAGGGACAAATGCTTTCCTTATTCTTCTTCCCATATCTAATTTTATAGGTATGTTTTGCAGATTAGGCTCAGTGCTTGAGATTCTTCCGGTTGCAGTAACAGTTTGGTTAAATCGAGTATGTATTTTCCCATCCTCACAAATAGCTGTTATTAATCCTTCAATATATGTGGTCTTTAGTTTAATAAGCTGCCTATAATGTAATATTTTTTCTACTATTTCATGTCTCGAACTCAATTCTTCAAGAACTTCAGCATCAGTTGAGTAACCTGTTTTTGTTTTTTTAACAACTGGTAGATTTAATTTTTCAAACAAAATGACCCCAAGCTGTTTTGGAGAATTTATGTTAAATTCTTCACCTGCTAGCTCATATATTTCATTTGTCAATCTTTCAATTTCAATATTTAATTCCTGACCTAATTCTTGTAATGTAGCATATTGAATTTTAAATCCATTTGTTTCCATTTCAGAAAGAACTTCTATCAATTTAAGTTCTACGTTATAATACAAGTCCTTCATATTTAATTTTTCAATTTCATCAATCATTTGATTTTTAATTTTATCTATATTTTGCAAAAATAAAGCTGCTATGGATATTTTATCATTGTCAGCTACGTTTAAAGAAACATACTTGCTAAGTAGATTCTTTACTTCATATTTGCTCTCCGATGGATTTAAAATATAGGCTGCAACTTCTGCATCAAAATTCAAACCCTTCAGCTCTAATCCATTTTGTTTTAAAAAGTTAAACAAAGCCTTTGAACTATAAGTATTTTTTTCTATTTTTTCATCCTCAAATATATCCTTAAATTTGTATACATCTTCTTTTTTTAGCAGTATATTACCGTTTATTAATAAGCCTTTAAAAATATTGTTTTCTTCAATAACAAAAAAGGCAAACTTATTATTTGTTTTGATTTCTTGCTTTATGTAATCTATATTGTATTCTTCAAATATTTCTATACTAATATACTTTTCTTGCTTTTTATCTATTTTAATTTTAGTTAATTTATCTATCAAACTATAACATTCATATTTTACCAACAATTCCCTAACTTTATCGGAATCGTATTCCATAAGCTTAATTTTTTCAAAATCAATTTCTATAGGGGCGTTTACATTAATTGTAGCCAGTTCCTTGCTCAAGTATGCAAGTTCTCTATTGCTAATTAGTGTTTCTTTTACTTTCTTTGAACTTATCTTATCAATATTGCTATAAATATTGTCCACGTTTTTAAATTCCCCAAGCAATTTTAAAGCAGTTTTCTCTCCGATTCCTGGAACACCAGGTATATTATCAGAAGCATCACCCATTAAAGCTTTCATTTCAATTATTCCTTCAGGTTCAAAGGGATACTTTTCTCTAAAATATGAGATGTCGAATTTCTCAATTTCACTTATGCCTTTTTTAGTAATATACACATCTATATTTTCTCCCACAAGTTGAAGACTGTCTTTATCTCCAGTAAAAATAATTATTTCAAGTTCCTTACTTGAATAATTTTTTGCTACTGTGCCAATAATATCATCGGCTTCATATCCGTCCAACTCAATAATGCCTATATTAAATGCTCTTAAAATCTCCTTAACAGGTTCAAGTTGAGAATACAATTCGTCAGGCATTTTTTGGCGCCCAGCCTTATATTCTGAATATTTTTCATGTCTAAAATTCAGTTTGCTTTTGTCAAATGCTGCTATAATATAGTCGGGCTTTGTTTCTTCAAATATTTTTAAAAGCATTACAGTGAATCCATAGACCGCATTGGTTGGAAGCCCATATGAAGTATTCATTGGAGGTAAAGCATAAAATGCTCTGTTTAATAAACTATTAGAATCTATTATAATTAGCTTTTTTGTCATCTGTATCACTCCTCATAATGCAAAAATATTATTACTAATCAATAATATAACACTAAATACAAAATTAAAAAAGATGCATATACAAATAAAAAGAAGTAGCATTAGCTACTTCTTGATTAATCTAATAACAATTTCATTTTGCTGACTATCCTGTTGTGATATTTGTAATGATTTTAACTCAAGTTTATTATTATCAACGTATTGTTTAAATTCCTCAAATTTTTCTGGAGTAAATGAATACAATTCACTTGAAATTACCTGACTGTTACTTTTTAAATAATCAAGTAAATTAATATCTCTCTCAGAATAATAAAGTTCATAGCTATAAGTGATATTTCCCTGACTCAAGGTGTTTAAAACATTATTATTATGCTCAGCTGTAGAACTTATATTATTGTTTTGAGCTACAGCAACTTTTGTGGTATTGCTATCAACATCGCTTTTTTCTATTGACTTCTTAGGCTTTTCTGTATTTTGCTTTACAGTATTTTTTGTAGCTTTTGTTGTTTCTTTTTTAGTCTGAGTCGTATTATTAGTATTGTTTTGTATTTTTGTATTAGAATTATCAAGCGCTACAGCTAAATCATTGTTGTCCTTAGCTGTATTTATTTCCTTATTAACTTCTTGCTGAGCAACTATGTTAACTTCTTTTTCTTTTTCAAGTCCCACATAAACCATTCTACCAGCTCCAGCTACAAAGATAACTATCGCAGCTGCAACGGATAAATATTTCTTAAAGTTAAATCTTCTTATAAGTTTATTTTCTTTAGTTTTAATATTTCTCATAACTGCTTCATGCAAATTGTAAGGCGGTTCCAAAGTCAGATCTTTCAATAATCCTGCTTCAATTTCTTCCTGTTCAGAAAATAAGGTGTTAATATATTTAGACTCCTTCACATTAATTCCCCCTTCGAATTCCATTTTTGATTAATTCCCTTTTTAATGCTTCTCTAGCTCTGTTAAGTCTAGACTTAACAGTACCTACTTCGATGCCTAATATATCTGAAATTTCTTGATAAGAAAATCCATGAATATCTCTTAATACTATTATCGTTCTAAAGTCTTCGCTTAATTTTAATATGCATTTTTTTATGATTTCTTTTAATTCCTTATTTTCAATAACATTTTCGGCTTTTTCAAATTTCTCATCCCCTGCAGCAATATATTCATCTAGCGACAAATCGTCCTTTCTCTTTTTAATATAATCAAGACATGCATTATAAGTGATTCTATATATCCAAGTAGATAACTTACTATCTCCTTTAAATGCAGAAATAGATTTATAAATCTTAATCGCCACCTCTTGGGTAACATCAAATGCATCGTGTTCATTTTTTAGCATATAATAGGCAATATTATAAATCTTACCTTCGAATTTTTTTATAAGAGATTCGAAGGCATCTATATCATTGTCCTTGCATTGCTGGACTAAAATTGTCTCTTCCATAATCTTCTCCCCTATTAACCCTATTAATGTAATGTTCAAATGAAATCAATAAATCTTCTAAACTGTCACCTGCAAATTTATTTATCATTTCTTTTGCAACTTCATAAGCCAATACATTTTCTGCAATTACGGCTAAAGCAGGAACTGCACAAACATCTGAACGTTCATATCTGCTTTTAACTACATTTCCATGGACATCAAAAGTTTCAAACTCTCTTCTTGTAGTTGGAATTGGCTTCATAAAAAGTCTAACTTTTATCGGCATTCCATTTGTAATTCCGCCTTCTATTCCACCTAAATTATTAGTTTTTCTGCTAAACCTTCCATCTTCAAAAATAATTTTATCGTTAAACTCACTACCATATAATTTAGATGATTTAATCCCATTTCCAATTTCAACAGCCTTTACTCCCTGAATTGACATCATAGCTCCGGAAATTAAATAATCCATTCTTCTATCGTAAAACGAATAACTTCCAAGACCTACAGGAACACCAAAGGCAATAACTTCAATAGCTCCACCTATTGTTTCTCCAATTTCTTTTGCAATTTGAATTTCTTTTATCATTTTCTTCTCTATATCTTTATGTAAACATCTTATAGGAGATGATTCTATTTTATTAATCAAATCTTCATTGTAACTGTCAATATATGAAAAATCTTCAATGTTTCCAATCATAACTACCCTGCTAATAAATTTGACGTCAAAAAATTTTAAAAGTTCCATACAAATTGCACCAATTGCAACTCTTATTGCTGTCTCTCTTGCACTTGCCCTTTCTATTACATTTCTGATATCGTCAAGATTATACTTTAGAAATCCATTCAAATCTGCATGACCAGGCCTTGGTATTGTGATTTTTTCGTTATACTCCTTTTGAAAATCCATTACTTCTGCCCAATTTTCATAGTCTTTATTTTTTATTGAAATACAAATTGGAGCACCTGTTGTTTTACCGCCTCTGACACCTGAAATTATTTCTATCCTATCAGATTCTATTTTCATCCTTGTTCCTCTTCCAAAACCAATTTGTCGTCTCTGCAATTGTTTGTTAATATTCTCAATATCTATTGGAACATTAGACGGAAATCCTTCAAGGATTGCAACCAGCATCTTTCCATGCGATTCACCAGCATCTAAAAATCTTAGCATATTCTCACTCCAATTCGACATATTTTGCTAATATTTTTATAATATTTCCTACTAAAGAATATTGTAGCACAAGAGCAAGACAATTAAAACAGAATTGTAATATTTGAAAAGATATGTTTTTTTGATATAATATAACTTAATAAAAGAGAGGGGGAATTGAATTGTTTTGGTATCAGTTAGGCATTATAACTGCGATTGTGATTGTGTCAGTAATTATTTTTAATTATTTACGTCCATTTCTTTTAAAAACGAACATTAAAAAAAGCCATTTAATTATTTTATTAATTGTATTATTAATTTTGCCTCCATTTTTGGGTAATCTATATAAGGCGCCTGTTGTTCAATATACTCAGATGTTATTAGTCTCATTAACAACCCTTGCTTTTGTTGATTTTTTGAATATTGAAAAGACAAACAAAAATAAAAAAATAATCGGGAGGCCAAAGCCAAAGCCAAATAGAATAAAAGATAAGAAAAATAATATTGACAAATAATAATTACCATGTTAATATATTATTGTCCTTGCCGAAGTGGTGGAATTGGCAGACGCGCCGGACTCAAAATCCGGTGGGCTAATAACCCGTGCGGGTTCGACCCCCGCCTTCGGCACCATAGAGACATAAGAAGCTTCTTATGTCTCTTTTTTTATTCGTTTCTTCCAAATTTATTGACTTCTTCAATTATGTCAAGCATCCCTTTTAAATAATATTTCTCCAGTTCATTATCCCCAAATTTTTCGTGTTCAAGGTATAATTTGTAATAATTCTGTAAAAGAAATACTATAAGTTCATCCTTATCAATTAGCATATCTCACACCTTACCCCTCTATTCTTTTGTATATATTTTATTCACCTATTTTAATTTTGCTAATTAAAATTAAACCTTACATATAAATATTAGTTTTTGTACAATATATAAGAAGTGGAGGTGTTATTATGAATGATATAAACAAAGGAGTCGTAATATATGATGATAAGGAAGTAATTTCTGAAAAAATAATAGAAAAGGAAATCGAACAATTTAAACTTATTCAGAACTTTATTAAGAGTCAAATGAAGGAAGGCGAAGATTACGGAAAAATCCCTGGTAGCCCAAAACCCAGTCTATTTAAGCCAGGTGCGGAAAAACTATGCAATTTATATGGTTTTACAATCAATGTAGACATAATTGAAAAAGTAGAAAACTGGAAGGAAGGTTTCTTTTACTATCTTTGCAAATGTTCTTTAAGAAGTAAAAGAACTGGAGAAATAATCTCTGAAGGACTTGGTTCATGTAATAGCAAAGAAACGAAATTTGCAAGACAAAATTCTTATACTATTGTCAATACTATTCTTAAAATGGCTAAAAAAAGAGCACTTATAGATGCTACTTTATCAGCCACAAGAACATCAGGAATATTTACACAGGACGTAGAGGATATGGACGAGATACTTGCGACAAATGAAACTGTTGAAATAAAAGAAGATAAAATTGAATATGCTACCACAAATCAAAGAAATTATATCTTAAAGCTTGCTAAAGATAAAAATTTATCTGAAGATGATTTTAAAAAACTTACTCATGATTTAACTGGAAAAATTGAAAGTAAAGAATGGACTAAAGATGATGCATCTAGAATTATTCAAGAACTTAAAGGTTCCCAAAAATAAAAAACACCATTAAAATACTAATTTTTTTATTATTTTAAACACATAACCGCGTGGCACATCCTTAGGAAGTCCACGCGGTTATAAATTATTAACATAAACTATTTAATATGTTGCAAAAATACCTTGTATGCTTTATAGGTTTCATAAATATCTACTTTACTAGCTATTTCCCAAGGAGCATGCATGCTAAGCAGTGCAACTCCACAGTCAACAACTTCCATTCCATATTCTGCAGTTATATATGCTATTGTTCCACCGCCTCCCTGGTCAACCTTTCCTAATTCTCCTGTTTGCCATGTAATGTTATTTGCATTGAATAAATCCCTTATTTCTCCCAAAAATTCAGCATTTGCATCGTTGCATGAATATTTTCCCCTTGAACCAGTATATTTTGTAATTACAATGCCTTTTCCCATATACGCACTATTTTTCTTCTCCAATACTGAAGGATAAATAGGGTCAAATGCAGCCGTAACATCTGATGAGAGCATTTTAGAATTTGCAAGTGCCCTTCTTAAGTTAAGTTCTGTGTATTCTCCCTTAAGATTCATAATTTCAGCAAGAGCATTTTCGAAGAATTTCGAATGCATTCCTGTGGCTCCATTGCTTCCTATTTCTTCTTTATCAACAAACAGTGCAACGCAAGTCTTTTCAGGTTCATTAATTTCAAGTATTGCTTCCAATGAAGTGTAAGCACAAACTTTATCGTCATGTCCATAGGCCATTACCATGCTTCTATCTAATCCAACATCCCTTGATTTTCCAGCTGGAACAATCTCAAATTCAGCAGTAATAAAATCTTCTTCATTCATGCCATATTTTTCATTTAAAAGTCTCAATATATTTAACTTTACTCTGCCCTTAGCTTCCTTATCTTCTATTGGCTGACTTCCTATTAAAACATTTAAATCTTCGCCTTCTATGCCTTTTGCTAGTTTCTTTTCCATCTGATCTGCTGAAAGGTGAATTAATAGGTCTGTAATATATAAAACTGGGTCGTTTTCATCCTCACCAATTACTACATTAACCTTTTCCCCACCTTTTTTAACAACAACCCCATGTAATGCAAGTGGGATTGTAACCCACTGGTATTTTTTTATTCCTCCATAATAGTGAGTTTCAAGAAGTGCAAATCCTTCGTCTTCATAAAGAGCGTTAGGCTTTAAATCTATTCTTGGAGAGTCAATATGTGAACCAACTATGTTCATTCCATTTTCTATTTTATCTTTCCCTATTACAAATAAAGCCACAGCCTTTTCTTTGTTTATTGCATAAATTTTATCTCCAGTGTTTAATTTCCTATTTTCTTTAATTGCATCATTTAAATTTATGTATCCCTTTTCTGTTGCCCTTTTTACTATTTCGTTTACTGCTTCTCTTTCAGTTTTAGAAGCATCCATGAACTCTTTATAGTTTTCTGAAAACTCCATAACAGCCTTAATGTCTTCAGCAGTTAACTTATCCCATACGCTGTCAAATTTTTTGGTTAGATTTTCTAATTCGTTTTTACTCATTATTGTTACCCCCTTTGAGTTGCTAATTACATTTTAACATTTACATTATTTTATGGCAATTATCTCTGAATCGCATACAATATAGTCCATTTTAACATCATGTTCTTCTTCAAATACATCTTCTACTAATTGAAGTGTATAACACAAGCCAACTTTTAAACCTTTATAATCACTAAGAAATTTATCGTAATATCCTGCTCCGTAGCCTAATCTATAACCCTTTCTTGAAAATGCAACTCCTGGAACAATTATAACATCGATTTCTTTTTTGTCCGCAATTTCATATTCAAAAGGCTCCATTATATTGTATTCCCCTAATCTTAAGCTCTTTATTGTTTCGATTTTACAGGGGATAATTTCTCTAACATCTTTTATAACTTTAGGAAGTATAACATTTATGTTGTTTTCAAAACAGTATTTCATAAGGATTTCAGTTGATACTTCATTTTGAATTGGATGATATAACATAATGCTTTCGATTTTACTCATATCAATCAATTCAAAAATATTTGCTGTAACCTTTTCGCTTAATTTTCTTACCTCTTCTTGGCTCAGTAAATTCCTTTTATTTATTATTTCTTTCCTAAGTTCCTTTTTCATACTATCACCTTAATGTTTGTGATGGCAGTGTTCATGTCCACAACTGCACTTTTCTTCCTTTTTGAGCTGTTCGTATTCTTCTGGAGTGACTATTTTTATATTTTCGAGCTGACTTCTTAAATTTTCCTTAACAGAGTCTACATAAAGCCTTCTTAAGAATGCTTGTTCTTTTTTTTCTTCTTCAGTTAAGGTTCCAGCTACCTGTTTCTTATAAAGTTCATTAATCCTTGCTATTTGTTCCTTTGTAACCATAATATCATCCTTTCTCATTTTAAATGAATAATTTTTAGTGGAGTATAAACTCTTTTACCGTCAATTTCTTCACTTTTCATGATGACGAGCTTGTCAAAAATAATATCTGATATTTTGATTTCTTTTAACTTATTCTTTAATTCATCAAAACTAACTTTTAAATCGACATCTTGAGCAATAGTAACATGTGGAGTAAATTTATTTTCTCGTTTGAATCCAAATTCAAGTGTAATTACATCAACAGCCTCAGCAATATTTGTTATTTTTTCAATCTCTCCAATTATTTTTAAATATATAGTTCTAATATTTTTTCCAACTCCAAAAGCATCTATTCCGTTTAATTGTATATGTATTTTGCTAAAATTTACTGATGATTCAAGAAGCTTTTTGTAAATTTTATCAATTGTTCCATGATTAGTTTCTCCTAAAAATTTAATAGTTAGATGAAAATTATCTATATATTTAAATCTTCCCTTATTTGAATTCTGTTTGATAATCCTTTGAATTTCAGCAATTCTTTCTTTTGATTTAGTATCAAACTCAAAAGTAATAAATGTCCTCAAATTCACCACCTCTAATATATTTATACTACAAAAATGGTAATATTTAAAGATAAAAGTGATTTCGTAAATTAAAGATTTGATAAATCATTAAAATATATTTAATTTATCCAATTTCAGATTATTTTAATAGTATTGTATTTTTAATTTTATAGAATTATAATTATTGTGTTAAGGTGATATAAGGAGTTGGATGTATGAAAAAAATTGCAATAATAGGTGGTACCGGTGTATATTCACCTGATATTTTTGAAAATTTGAATGAAATCCAAGTTAATACCCCATATGGAAATGTCAACATTATTGAATCTACATACAAAGAATCTATTGTTTACTTTTTAGAAAGACATGGTAAAGGACACAAATTACCGCCACATAAAATAAATTATAGGGCTAATATATGGGCATTAAAGATGTTGAATGTCGATAGAGTATTATCAACAGCAGCAGTAGGTTCCTTAGATAAAATTTATCCGCCCGGAGCCTTCGTCATAATAGACCAATTCATTGATTTTACAAAACAAAGGCCATTGACTTTTTTTGAAGGAGATAGTGGAGTCGTTCATGTTGATATGACTAATCCTTACTGCATTGATACACGCGAGCATATTTTAAAAGTTTGTCAAGATTTAAATATTATTCATTTTGATAAAGGAACGTATGTTTGCACAGAAGGTCCGAGATTTGAAACTCCTGCAGAAATCAAAATGTATAAAATGTTAGGAGCTGATGTTGTCGGAATGACTAATGTTCCAGAGGTTATCCTTGCCAGGGAAGCAAATTTGTGCTATGCAACAGTTGCCATGGTAACAAATTATGCTGCTGGTATTTCTGAAAGTGCATTAACGCATAAAGAAGTAACAGACAATATGGTTAATATGGCTGATAATATAAAACGTTTGTTTTTGCGTGTCATTGAAACTATTCCTATAGAAAAAAAATGTAATTGTAAATACTCTACTCAAGAATTGGGAAATTTAAAATAAAGGGGAATTATTATGAAGCCTATAATCTGGTCAAAATATAAGCTTGAATTGTTAGACCAAAGATTACTGCCAGTTACAATTGAATACGTCAAATGTTCAAACTACAAGGATGTAGCAGATGCGATTAAGTCCATGGTTGTAAGAGGAGCTCCTGCTATTGGTATAGCAGCTGCCTTTGGAGTAGTTTTAGGTGCTTTAGAATTTATCGATGAAGATAAAATTGAATTTGAAAAGAAAATGCAAAGCGTATTTGAAAGCCTTGCTTCAACAAGACCAACGGCTGTTAATTTGTTTTGGGCTATAAGCAAGATGAAAGACACATTGTTTGATTGTTTAAATTTAAATAAAGACGAGATAATAGCTTCATTAGAAAAAAAGGCTATTGAAATTTTAGATGAAGATTTAATGCTCAACAAAAAAATTGGTGAATTTGGAGCTAGTTTACTCCCTGAAAAGTGCTCTGTTCTAACCCATTGTAATGCAGGTGCTCTTGCTACCGCTGGATGGGGAACAGCACTTGGGGTTATAAGGTCGGCTAAGGAAATGGGAAAGGACATTAAGGTTTTCGCCGACGAAACAAGACCACTATTACAGGGTGCTCGATTAACAGCATTTGAACTTATGCAGGATGGAATAGATGTGACCCTGATTTCCGATAACATGGCAGGCTATGTTATGAAGTTAGGACTGATAGACGCAGTAATTGTCGGAGCAGACAGAATAGCCGCAAATGGAGATACTGCAAATAAAATAGGAACCTATTCATTATCCGTTCTTGCAAAGGAACATAAAGTCCCGTTTTATATTGCCGCTCCATATTCTACTTTTGATTTGCAAATAAAGAGCGGAGATGAAATACCAATTGAAGAAAGAAATCACGATGAAGTTAGAAAATTATTTAATATAGAAATAGCACCAAAGGATGTAAAGGTATTTAATCCATCCTTTGACGTGACTCCTAATGAAAATATAACTGCTATAATAACTGATAAGGGCGTTATAAAACCACCATTCATCGAAAACATTAAAATTATGAGGTGAGACAATGGATATTGAAAGTATAAAACGCGACATTATATTTTATGGACTTGAAATTAAGCGTGTTGGTTTAGTAGTTGGAACTTGGGGTAACATAAGTGCTAGATATGAAGATAAAGTTTTAATTACCCCAAGCGGTATTCCTTATGAAAAATTATCTCCTGAAGACATTGTTATATGTGACTTGAATTGCAATGTTTTAGAGGGAAGACACATACCCTCAACTGAATTGAGCACTCACGTTGAAATTTACAAACATCGCGATGATGTAAAATCAATTATACATACACATAGCATATACGCTTCTGCAATAGCTGTTACAAGAAAAAATATTCCAGCTATTATAGAAGACATGGCAATGATTATAGGCGGTGAAGTTCCTTGTGCAAAATACGCCTTTCCAGGAACAATGGACCTTGCTGAAAATGTATTGGAGGTCTTAGAAAACAAAAATGCGGTTCTTCTTGCTAACCATGGTGCTATTTCAATGGGAAGAAGCATAAAGGAAGCCTTTAACGTTTGTCAGATACTTGAAAAGTCAGCACAAATTTATATTTTTGCTACCCAGATAGGCATGCCAAAACCTTTAGCAATTGAAGAAGTTGAAAAAATGCGAGAGATATATTTAAATAAATACAGTAAGAACGACGAGGCAAAATAATTTAACTTTATGTTTAATTAGCCCCATGAAATGATTTACGGTTATTAGCTCATTTCAAGGGGCTAATTAAATAAGTTTATAAACTTTGAACTACTTTTAGAAAAGCTTTATATACTTAAATTAAAAACTTCTACAACCCTATCGAGTATTCCATGGATTTCAGCAATAGCTATGCCATAATTTGTTATAGGAACGCCCTGTTCGATACAACGTATAATTCTTGTCATCAATTGTTTTCTATTGAACATGCATGAACCACAGTGAACTACCAATTTATATTGACTTACGTCTTCAGGAAAATCAACTCCTGCATTAACTGTAATTTCGAGTTCTCCTCCTGCTCTTTGCTTAAGCCAGTTTGGTAATTTTTCTCTTCCTATATCCCCTTGCAATGCATGGTGCGTACAAGCTTCCGAAATCAATATTCTATCACCAGGTCTTAAATTATTAATCTGTTTAGCTCCCTTAACAAAAGTTTCAAGTTCACCTTTATATCGAGCAAACAATATAGAGAACGAGGTTAATGGTACATCCTGTGGAACAATAGAATTAACCTTTGCAAAAACCTGTGAATCTGTTATAACTAGGTCAGGTTTTTTGTTTAAAACCTTTAAAGCATCTAAAAGCTCGCTATCCTTTACAGTAAATGGCATAGCATCGTGGTCCAATATATCTCTTATAATCTGAACCTGCGGTAAAATAAGCCTTCCTTTAGGCGCCTGTATGTCCTGTGGTGCAACAAGTAAAACAGTATCCTTTGGCTTTATAATATCTCCCACTATTGTTTCTCTCTCATAATCTGTTGGAGCATTTATTTGAATTAATTCTTTAAGCTTTCCAATATTTATTTTTTTGCTCGCACTAACCTTTACAAAAGGGATATCGAAAGCGCTTTTAAATACATCTAAATCAATATCTCTTTCATCAATTTTATTAACAACCCCAATCACAGGAATGTTTCTTCTTTTTAATTCTTCAAACCATCCTGTTTCAAAATAAAAATCAGATACATCTGCAGTGAAAACTAAAATAGCTAAATCGGTCTTATCCATAACCTCTTTTGTCTTTTTAACGCGTAGCTCTCCAAGCTCTCCTTCATCGTCTAGACCGGCAGTATCTATAATTACAACTGGTCCAATTGGTAATAATTCCATGGCTTTATATACAGGGTCAGTAGTTGTTCCAGCATAATCCGATACAAGTGAAATTTGCTGACCAGTTATTGCATTTATTAAACTTGATTTACCGGCATTTCTTTTCCCAAAAATTGCAATATGAAGCCTATTTGCCTTTGGTGTATCTTGCATTATACCACTCCTTAGAATCTCAAATCTCTTTCACCGTTTTCAATTCTGTTTAGCCTTTCTATGGTCGCCTCTTTTGCTCTCTCGTTTGGAATTTCTTCAAGAGCATTTTTGATGACTTTTTCACCTATTTCCTTTGCTTCTTCATCACCGTAATCAAGTATAAATTCTTTAAAAGTTAATATTGCATTAGGCTGGCATACATTATGAATTTGACCACTTTTAGCAAGCCTCATGAATCTTTCTCCAGTTCTACCTTCTCTATAGCAAGCTGTGCAGTAGCTTGGAATGTATCCCCCTGAGCATAGGCTTTTAATAATTTCTAATGGTGAGCGATGGTCTCCAACTTCAAATTGTGGTTTTTCATCATCTCTATGAACATGCAGCTTATATTCCTCAACATATCCTCC
Organism: Caloramator mitchellensis; assembly: GCF_001440545.1. Lineage (NCBI taxonomy): Bacteria > Bacillati > Bacillota > Clostridia > Eubacteriales > Clostridiaceae > Caloramator > Caloramator mitchellensis. The sequence goes on along the minus strand of NZ_LKHP01000001.1, from coordinate 291,246 downwards.
AACTCCGGTACATGAGCCAGCGCTTATTTGTGAAATACCAAGTCCAAGAACTTCATCTCTGTATTTTGGCTCTTCTCTAGTTGAAAGAATCATTCCTGTATATGGAACTGAAAGTCTAAGAATAGCTACAACCTTTTTAAAATCATGGTCATTCACTAAATATGGGAAGTTTTGAAGAGTTACTCCCTCTGCCGCCCTTAGTCTTGGAACAGAAATAGTGTGTGGTCCAACTCCGAATGTTTCTTCAAGGTGTTCACCATGCATTAGCATAGCAATCGTGTCGTATTTATAATCATAAAGTCCGTATAAAACTCCAATTCCAACATCATCAATGCCAGCCTGCATAGCCCTATCCATCGCTGTTGTATGGTAGTCATAGTCATGTTTTGGTCCCTGTGGATGCATTTTTTCATATGTTGGCTTATGATATGTTTCCTGGAATAAAATATATGTTCCAATTCCTGCTTCCTTAAGCTTTTTATAATTTTCTACAGTAGTAGCAGCAATATTAACATTTATTCTTCTAATACTGCCATTATCAAACTTAATTGAATATATTGTTTTCATACAATCCAATATATAATCAATAGAACAATTAACAGGATCTTCTCCAGCCTCCAAAGCAAGTCTCTTGTGTCCAAGACTTTCTAAAATCTTAACTTCTTCTGCTAACTCATCCATTGTAAGTTTCCTTCTTGTAAATGAATCGTTGCTATGTTTATATCCACAATAGTAGCAGTTATTCACACAATAATTACTTACATAAAGCGGTGCAAATAATACAATTCTTTTCCCATAAATTTTTTCTTTTATCTGTCTTGCCACTGTAAACATCTCGTGAAGTATGTCTTCATCTTCTATTGAAAGAAGAACTGCAGCTTCTCTATGAGTAAGTCCCTTGCATTCTTTAGCCTTTTCCAAGAGGCTTTTAACATACTCTATATCGTTGACCATCTTCTTACCGAATTCAATTGAGTTCAAAATCTCATCATGAATAATAAAATCTTCTGCTTTAATACTTTTCATAAATTCACCTCATTTAAAATTTTGAAAGGGCAGTCTTAACATTTACTCCTTCGATTTTCCCAAGTTTTCCTGTCATGGCGCTTATTTCATCGTTAGTTCCATCGACAATTAATGAAATAATAAAAATTCCCCTATCCCTATAAGGAATACCCATACGTCCAACAATTATTTCTGCAAAATCATGAAGTATTAAATTAACTTTGTGTGAATTTTCAAGATTTTCAATAACAATTCCAACTACTCCAATTCTTTTATCCATATGAACCTCCAACATTTTGCATGTTCAAATTGACAAACAATTCAAGAAGTCAAGAAATCAAGTGAATGTCACTAAAAAAGCCTTTCAGCAAAAGCTGAAAGGCATATTTCTACCTTCTACCTTTTGCTTGGACACCTCCTTGCAATCGGATTATGCTTATCCACAAATTCGGAAATTCCAAACTTGCGGATTAATTAAATTATATTATATTGTTAAAATAAAATCAAATAGAAAAGTTATTATTTATATGAATCATACTCTTCTTTAATTTATGTGTTGCGTCAACAAACCTAATAATTCCGGTTTTATATCTCATAACAACTGAATGTGTATATGCAACGTCTCCTTTATAAGTAACACCCTTTAATACATCGCTGTCCGTAATCGCCGTGGCTGCAAAATAAACATCGTCTCCATGAATTAAGTCATCTGCTGTTAATGTTTTATTGATATCCTCAACTCCGGCTCTCAAACACATAGCTATTTGCTCTTCATCATTTGGAAGTAATTTCCCTTGTATTTCACCACCAAGACATTTAAGCGCTGCGGCTGCAAGAACTCCTTCTGGTGCACCGCCAATACCAACTAGCATGTCAATTCCAGTATCCTCAAAAGCAGGAGCAAGTGCAGCAGCAATGTCCCCTTCGCCAAATACTTTCACTCTAACACCAATCTTTCTGGCTTCTTTAATAAGTTCTTCATGGCGCTTTCTATCTTGTATCATAATAGTAATGTCTTCTATATCTTTATTTAAGGCCTCTGCCACATTCTTGACGTTAGTATAGAGATCAGCATTTATATCAATCGCTCCCTTAGCCTTTGGACCAACGGCTATCTTATTCATATATATTTGCGGTGCTCTAAAAATATTACCTTTTTCTGCAACCGCAATTGCCGAAATAGCATTAGGTCTACCTTTAGCAACTAATATGCTACCATCCAGTGGGTCTATGGCAATATCATACTCCTTTTGACCATCTCCCCATTGTCCAACTTTTTCTCCTATATACATAATTGGAGATTTGTTTATGGCACATTCTCCTATTACTACTCTTCCTTTGATTGGCAGCAATTCAAATGCAAAACGAACACCTTCGACAGCTGCGCCATCTACCTGATCCATGTTCCCTTTTCCAAGCAATCTAGAGCAGGATAACGTAGCAGCTTCTGTGACCCTTACAATCCCCATTGCAATATCAAAATTTTCCATACCTACTCCTCCAAATATATATTTCAAAATTATTATATCACATTTATCTCATATATGGAAATAATATATATTAATTTTTATATTGAATAGCAAATAGCACCTTGAGTAAACTCAAGGTGCTATTATAGCTTCATGAAACCTGAGAAAATACATTCGTTGGGACTATTGCATCAATAATACCAATCACAAGAGCAGCTAAAATTGCTCCCATCGGTGTTACAGCAACTCCTGCTATAATAAATTGAGTAATGTAAATTATTATAGCAGCAATTAAAAATCCAACTATGCCTCTTCCAAATGGTGAAGCATCTAGTTTAAATACTAATCCTATTAAATAATCTAGAGCTGATATAACAATTGCAGCTAAAATTGCTGTTCCAAATCCAGCCACTCTAAATCCTGGAACCAAAAAACTTGCTATTACCAAAATCACTGCATTAATTAAAAATTTTACAATGATTGAAAAAATGTTTACATCTCGTTTTTCTTTGTTATTTTCTTGCATATTTACACCTCCAATAGATATTATTTGCATAAAAAGTGCAAATATACATAAAAAAAGTGCCTTTCGGCACTTATGGCAGTCCCAAGGGGAATCGAACCCCTGCTTCCGCCGTGAGAGGGCGGTGTCCTAACCTCTAGACCATGGGACCACGACAATATTATTTTAACAATTATCCAAAATTTTGTCAACATAGAATAATAACCCAACATGCCGCTGCTTGCTATTTCAAATCCCGCCATTAAGCAGGTGGGTGCCTGCAAATAACTTCAGTTTTTCTGCTAAACAGACTTAACATCCACTATTTGACGCCAGCTCCCTTAATTAGTATGTCGGTTGAAATAAACAAGCTTCGCAAACATCTCAGGTCTGTAATATTATTATAGGACATAAATTTAAAAAAGTAAACATTTATTAATTTCATTATTTGTATACATCCACCAGCAATCCCTTTATTTCTTCTATCCTATCTGCTAGGTTTATAGTATCCTTTTGTTTTTCTAATAATTCCTTTGTCAACTCGTCAACTTTTTTATTAACTATCTCTATCTTTGTATGTATTCCATAATTGAAGGGTCCGGGCTCTCTTTTTAATATATACGCATTCTTTACCACAAAAGATAAATATTCTTGTATTTTTTGCTTGTATCTCTTTGCATCCTCAAGCCCATGAGTAGATATTAATCTCTTGCCTAAAATATCTATTTCCTTGAGCATCTGCTGGAGCTTGCCCTCCGTTTGCTCTTTATTTGCAAGGTCAAGAGCAGTTGAAAAATCCTGAACTTTGATATCTACTTCTTTATTGAGCTGTGGAATTTCAACTTTTTTGTTGTCTATATTTCTTATTCTCATATCAACACCCCTCAAAGGTTCTCTATTATATTTTAATTTCATCAATTAATTTTTTCAATATATATGATATGACTAAATATTTAATAGATTTATTTAGTTGTAAAATGTGTAACCCCACGAATGTTTAATGGACATTCATGGGGTTAATCCTAAAATGAATATTATGTTTCATACTTAGTATTGCTAATAGGATTTTTTATAATAATATTAGATTAAATCTGGGGCTGCTTCAAGAATATCGTCGGATATTCCACTGAATTTCTTAATATTTTCGTAGAATTTATTTGCAAGTTCCTTTGCGTATCTATTGTAATCTTCCTTATTGCTCCACGTGTTAATAGGATTTAATACATCCGTTGGAACATTAGGACATTCCATCGGGATTAATACTTTGAATATTGGATGTTCAATATATTTTACATTTTCTAAATCACCACTTATTGCTGCTGTAACCATTGCTCTTGTGTGTTTTAAATTCATTCTCTTTCCAATTCCATATGGTCCACCAGACCATCCTGTGTTTACAAGGTAAACATTTACGTTATGTTTAGTAATCTTTTCTCCAAGCATTTTTGCGTATAAAACCGGGTTCATAGGCATAAACGGTTCTCCAAAACAACTTGAAAATGTTGCTTGTGGTTCAGTGATTCCCCTTTCTGTTCCAGCAAGCTTGCTTGTATACCCTGATATAAAGTGGAACATAGCTTGTTCTTTTGTAAGCTTTGAAATAGGTGGTAGCACTCCAAATGCATCAGCCGTTAAGAATAGTATAGTCTTTGGATGTCCTCCAACTCCTTTTAATACTGCATTTGGTATATAATCTATTGGATAGGCAGCTCTTGTATTTTCAGTTAACGAATCATCATCATAGTTTGGATTGCCTTTATCATCTAAAACCACATTTTCAAGGACAGTTCCAAATTTTATCGCGTCGTATATCTGCGGTTCTTTTTCTCTGGATAAGTTTATACACTTTGCATAGCATCCACCTTCAAAATTAAAGACTCCATCCTCTGACCATCCGTGTTCGTCATCACCTATGAGCATCCTGTTAGGATCTGCAGAAAGAGTTGTTTTTCCTGTTCCAGATAATCCGAAGAATAGAGCTACATCTCCATCTTTTCCTACATTAGCAGAGCAGTGCATAGGTAGAACATTTAACTGAGGCAATAAATAGTTCATTGCTGTAAAAATTGATTTTTTCATTTCTCCGCAGTAGTGTGTTCCGCCGATGATAACTATTCTTTTAACAAAATCAAGTATTATAAAAACTTCTGAGTTTGTATTGTCTATCTCTGGGACTGCATTAAAATAAGGTGCACTAATAACAGTAAATTGTGGAATAAATTTATTTAGTTCCTCTTCAGTTGGCCTTATAAATAATTGTCTTACAAATAAATTGTGTGCAGGAAGTTCATTAATAAATCTTATTGAATGGGTATATCTTCTATCCGCTCCAACAAATCCATCAAATACATATAAATCCTTATTCTGCAAATATGCAGTCAGCCTTGCATAAATTCTTTCAAACACTTCTGGGTCTATTGGCCTATTTACTTTTCCCCAATTTATGCTCTTATGTATTTCAGGATAATCAACAATAAATCTGTCCTGTGGAGAACGGCCTGTATATTTTCCTGTTTTAATGTTCAAAGCCCCTGTTGAGGTTAGTTGTCCTTCTCCTCTCTTTAATGCATGTTCAACTAATCTTGCTGCTGATAAATTATGATGTATCTCCCTAGTATTAGAAATGCCGACGTTTTGTAAAAAATCTTTAATAGACATAATTATTCCCCCTATTTTACACTGAAAATACATTTCTAATACTATTTTACTAAATTGCATCAAAAATTGCAACATAAAAACAAAAATAAAATTTATATTGCATTAATCAAACTTTTTTCGCTTCATCCATGGCTTCATTTGCAAGTTTGTCACACAAATTGTTCAATTCATCGTCTGCATGTCCCTTAACCTTTATAAACTCAATATCATGAATTTTGCTCAATTCAATTAACTTTTCCCAGAGTTCCTTATTTTTAACTGGCTCTTTATTTGCAGTTTTCCAGCCATTTATCTGCCATTTTTGCACCCATTTATTGTTAAATGCATTAACAAGATATGCCGAATCGCTGTATAGTTTTACTTTGCATGGTTCTTTTAATAATGATAATGCGTCAATTGCTGCTGTCAGCTCCATTATATTATTTGTTGTTTTATTAAATCCTTTCTTAATTGTCCTTATAGTATCTTTATATATCAAAACTGCCCCATAACCTCCAACGGCCTCCTCGTTACCGTTCCCCCTGCAGCCTCCATCCGTATATATTATGACTTCTTTTTTCATTATTTAGGCCTCCTTCCATTAAATAACATGGTAAAATATATGATTTTTATTTAACTTAAATCAAAATTAAACGATATAATATTATGTAAACTAGAGTAAGAGGTGGTCAGATGAACAAAATTTTAAATTATAAAAAATTAATCATTTTTCTATCAATACTAACAATTTTAACTGTTAGTTTTGTTATTTACAATATGAACAATTCTAAGGCGGTTAAAATAAGTTATACTGAGTTTTTAAACAAAGTCCAAAATAATGAAGTTTCTACTATTTATTACAGCGAAGATGAGTTTATTAAATTCATTACAAAAGATAACAGAACATTCTTAACTGAAAATCCTAGGACTTTTGATTTTAAAGAAAAAATGCTTTTAAAGGGGGTATCCGTTGAGGAAAACTCTTCTGTTCCTATTGCAAATACTATAGCTGGAATTGTTTCTTTTTCAATAATAGCAATTTTCATTATAATGATTGCGCAAAAGAAGGTTAAATCCTCCAGCGCGTCTTTAGTGAGCGTCCATTATGATTCAGAAAACGCTACTTCAGTCACATTTCAAAATATTGCAGGTAATGAAGAAGCTAAAGAGAGCATTAGTGAACTTGTTGACTTTATACAAAATCCAGAGAAATATTCAAGATTCAATGTAAGGCTGCCACGTGGTGTTATTCTTTACGGACCGCCGGGAACAGGAAAAACATTGATGGCAAAGGCTCTTGCCAGCGAAGCAAAGGTTCCATTCTTTGCTGTTAATGGTTCCGACTTTGTTCAGGTCTATGTCGGTGTCGGTGCGGCAAGAATCAGAGATTTATTCAAAAAAGCAAGGGATAAAGGAAAAGCAGTTATTTTTATCGACGAGATTGACGCAATCGGAAAAAAAAGAAGCGGAAGAGCCGACGGTGCTTCAGACGAGAGGGACCAGACTCTTAATGCATTGCTATCAGAGATGTCAGGTTTCAAGGATTCTCAGGGAATTATTGTTATTGCAGCAACAAATAGACTTGATGTATTAGATGAAGCGCTTTTAAGACCAGGTAGGTTCGACAGGCATATTGAAATAAACTTGCCCGATGTTAAGGCAAGATATGAAATACTTAAGCTTTATTCACACAAAAGACCAGTTGCTAAAGATGTTGACCTTTTTAAAGTTGCACAGATGACTCCTTATTTTTCAGGTGCTAAACTGGAAAATTTGATGAATGAAGCTGCTATACTTGCTGCAAAGGATAATGCTGATTTTATAACATTTGAGCATATAGACAAGGCTTTTAATATTGTTGTAGCCGGATTTGAAAAAAAAGAAAGAAGTCATATATCAGAGCTGGATAAGAAAATAACGGCATTTCATGAGGCAGGACATGCTCTAATAAGTAAAATCATCGCTCCAGAAAACAGCGTAAAGAAAATTACAATTATACCAAGCACTAAAGGAGCTGGAGGATATACACTAAATATTCCCCAAGATAAAATGTTTAAGACTAAAAAGGATTTATTGAACAATATAAAAATTGCACTTGGTGGCCGTGCGGCAGAAGAGATTATATTTGGTAAAGATAATATAACCACAGGTGCCTATAGTGATTTGCAGCATGCAACCAATACTCTTATTAGTATGGCTAAAGAATTTGGTATGATTGAAGAAATTGGCTTATTAAGTTATACACTTATGGAAAGCCATAACCTTATCGAATCTACTACTATTATCAAACATTGTAGGGAAATAATAAATAATGCATATAGCGAAGTGGTAAATATTTTACAGAACAATTTTAATCTTCTTGAAAAAATAGCTTTGGTTTTAATAGAAAAAGAAACTATATTTGAAGAAGAACTAGAAAAAATAATTTGTTATGAAAATTTAAAATAAATAATTGTAAATATTTGTTGTATTTAGTCGATATTTTAAATATAATATTATTAATAATTTGCCAAAAAATTACTGAGGGGTGTTTTTATGAACAAAAGTTTAAAAGTAAAACTGACTATAATTATGATTTTAATTTCTGTTATTCCTGCAGTTTTACTATCGAGCATGAATCTATTTCAGAGCAACAAATTGGTTGAAGAGAAAGTTTATCAATTAACTAAACAAACAGCTGATGAAAAAGCTGCATATGTTGATTCTTTTATGCAGAAAATATTTGATGAAATAGACTCAGTTTCTAAAAAAACGGATGTTTTAAACTTAAATGTTGATGTTCTATACAATAACATGGGAACTTTGGTTGATAGTGATTCTAACTTAATGTATATGTATCTTGGAACTTCAGATGGCCAAATGTTTATTTACCCCAAGGTCCAACTTCCTAAAGATTACAATCCTACCTTAAGGCCATGGTATCAAGCAGCAGTTGCTTCACCTGGTAAAATAATAGTTACAGACCCATATCAGGATGCAACAGATGGAACATGGGTGGTAACAGTTGTAAAACAAGTTAAGTTAAGCAATGGCAAAGAAGCGGTAATTGGTGGAGACATAAAATTAACGACGCTTGTTGATAAAATTACACAAACAAAAGTCGGTGAGAAGGGCTATGCAGCACTATCTCTAGCAAATGGAACAATTATTGCTCATCCAAATAAAGAAATGCTTTTAGTAAACATTGCAGAAAAATATGATTTTGGAAAGCAAGTAGTTGCCGAGAAAAACGGTAGTAAAAAATATACGCTTAATAACGAAGATAAAATAATGGGTTATACCCCTTCTAAGCTTTCTGGATGGATTGCTATGGCTACTATTCCTCAATCAGAATATCAGGCTGCATTTAATAGAAACTTAAAAATTTCGATTATTTATATGATATTTGTTGCCTTAGTCACTGCGTTAATCGGATTCTACATTTCAAATAGAATTACAAAACCACTGCTTGCAATTACAAAGCTTATGAAAAGAGCTGAAGAAGGAGATTTTGGCGTAGACATAAATATTACAGAAAAAGACGAAATAGGACAAATTCAACAAAGCTTTAAGAACATGATTGAAGGTCAAAGGTCGATGATTAAGAATATTATCGAATATACAGAAGAACTTTTGCATTCTGCTAAAAATATAAAAGGTATTTCAATAGATACTGTTAATGCAATCGAAAAAATAACAGAAGCGACCCAATCGATTTCAGATAACACTCAAAACAATGCAGCAAGTTTAGAAGAAGCAAACGCTGGTATAGAGGAAATGGCTTCTAACGCACAGATTGTTGCAGATTCAGCTTCAAGGGTTAAGGAGTTCAGCGAAGATGCAGTTAATGTTGCTGTGGCAGGCGGCGAATCAGTCAATGTTGCTGCTTCATCAATAGAGGAAATTAAATACTCTGCAGCTGAAGTTAACAATGTAGTAAACGAACTATTGGATGCTTCAAAGGAAATAGACACAATAGTAAAGACAATAACTTCAATTTCTTCACAAACGAACTTGCTTGCATTAAATGCGGCAATTGAAGCAGCAAGGGCTGGAGAAGCAGGAAGAGGTTTTGCGGTTGTTGCAGATGAGGTTAGAAAATTAGCAGAAGAAAGCAGCATTGCTGCAAAAAATATTGAAAGCTTGATTCAAAACATTCAAGGAAAGATTATAGCGGCAGTTAATACTACTGAAAAGGAAATACAGCTTGTTGACGTTGGAACACAAAATGCGTATAAGATAAAGGATTCACTTAACTCTATCCTTAATTCTATAAAGAATCTAGACAAGCATATTGAAGAAGTTGCAGCAGCAGCTCAGGAACAGTCAGCTTCAGCAGAAGAAATGTCCGCAGTTATAACAACAATCAACCATTCCGTAGAAGAAGCTGTAAAGAATACAGAAGATATTTCAACTTCAATTGCAAATCAAAACAATACAATTAGAACTCTAAATGATTCTGCAATTAGGCTTGAAGAAATTGCAAATAGTTTAACTGAACAGATAAAAAAGTTTAGAATATAATTAATTAGCCCCTTGAGATTCAAGGGGCTAATTTTTGTATTTTGCAAACAAAAAATCCTTCATACTCCTTCGAAGGTAAAACTCTTATTGCTTTTTTAATATCTTTATGTAATCCATCCGAAAAAGCGTTAATAAAGCTATTTGATTTTAAATTTAAATCCAGTATTTTTATTTTAAAATTGTTTATCGCCCAATCAATAACTAATTCATTTTCTTTTTTATTTAGTGTGCAGGTGGAATAAACCATTATTCCATTAGGCTTTAGTGCTTTATATGCACTTTCAAACAATTTTTTCTGAAGCTTTGATAATTTTTCAACTTCCTTTAAACTCCAACCCCTGATGGATTTTGGATTGTCGATTGTTATTATTCCTTCTCCACTGCAGGGAACGTCAAGCAAAACCTTGTCAAAATAGTCCTTTATTTCGTCGCCGAGTATCTCCCCCCTACTTTCTCTTACTTCTATTATGTTAGCACCCTGCAACTGTATATTATGCCTAAGTCTTTCAGCTCTAATGTGGTCTACTTCGTTTGCAAGGATATATCCTGTATTTTTCATCATTGAAGCTATCTGAGTAGTTTTGCTGCCAGGTGCAGCCGCCACATCAAGAACCTTTTCTCCTTCTTTAGGCTCCAATACAATTGGTGGTATCATGCTTGAAAGATTTTGAAGATATATATATCCATTTTTATATATATCAAGCTTTTGAATGTCCTTCTCCTTTGCATTTTTCAAAATCAAAGCGTCATTATACCAACTAACTCTTTCAAATTTAATATTGATTTGTTTAAAATAATTCATGAGACTATGTATGTCGTATTTTAACGTGTTTACCCTTAATGTAGTATATTTTTCATCACAATATCCGTATAATATCTTATCAACAATAGGTTCTGTAAATGTATCATATAAACTGTCGATTAATTCCTGAGGTAGCCTTCTTCTTGCATCCTTAATAGATGTCATATTATTCTCCTTTCTTTTATTATTTTCTGTTAAAAATAATTTTGTTATGATATAATACTAAAAGATTTATAATGATTATTATATATGTTATTTTGCTATTTTGAAAGGAGTTTAACCATGTTTAACTGGAAGGACGATAGAAACCTGACTTTACTTGTTGATTTTTATGAATTGACAATGGCAAATGGATACTTGAAAAATGGTATAGGAGATAAAATAGCTTATTTCGATATGTTTTTCAGAAATGTTCCTGATGGAGGAGGATTCAGCATCGTAGCTGGTTTAGAGCAGCTTATAGAATATATAAAAGGATTAAAATTTACTGATGAAGATATAGATTTTTTGAGAAACAAAAAAATATTTGATGAAGAATTCCTAATGTATTTAAAAAACTTTAAATTCACATGCGATGTTTGGGCAATACCGGAGGGAACTCCTGTCTTCCCATATGAGCCACTGCTTGTTGTAAGAGGTCCTATTATTCAAGCACAGTTTATCGAAACTATGGTTTTATTAACCATAAATCACCAGAGCCTTATTGCAACAAAGGCTAATAGAATTGTAAGGGCAGCTCAGGGTAAGCCGGTTTTTGAGTTTGGTTCGAGAAGAGCTCAAGGTTATGACGGAGCCATATTAGGTGCAAGAGCAGCGTATATCGGAGGTTGTGCTGCTACAGCTAATACTATCGCAGAAAAGATGTTTGGAATACCTGCAGTTGGAACAATGGCTCATAGCTGGATTCAAATGTTCGATAATGAATTGGAAGCATTTAGGGCTTGGGCTAGAACTTATCCGGATAATTGTCTACTTCTCGTAGACACATACAATGTATTAAAATCTGGCGTTCCAAATGCTATTAAAGTATTTAAAGAGGAATTGCTACCTAAGGGTTATAGACCTAAGGGTATAAGGATAGACAGCGGAGATATCAAATATTTATCTCAGAAGGCACGTGAAATGCTTGATGAGGCTGGTTTTACAGATTGCAATATAGTTGCATCAAACTCACTTGATGAATTTATAATTAGAGATGTTCTTCAGCAGGGTGCCAAAATTGACAGCTTTGGTGTTGGGGAAAGGCTTATTACTGCAAAATCCGAACCAGTTTTCGGAGGTGTTTATAAATTAGTTGCAATTGAAGAAGAAAATAAAATAATCCCCAAAATTAAAATAAGTGAGAATCCAGAAAAGATAACTAATCCTGGATTTAAGCAAATTTATAGACTATACGATAATAAGACCAATAAAGCAATTGCTGATTTAATAACATTTGCAAACGAAGAGATAGATGAGTCAAAACCATTAAAATTATTTGACCCTATTTTTACATGGAAAACAAAAACCATAGAGAACTTCAGGGCAAGGAAGCTTCTAATAAAGGTAATTGAAAATGGAAGTGCCACATATAACTACCCAAGCGTAGGAGAAATAAAAAGCTATTGTCAAGAAGAACTAAAAACATTATGGGATGAAGTGTTAAGATTCGAAAATCCACACAAATACTACGTTGACCTTTCTCTAAAGCTATGGAAAACAAAACAAAAACTGCTTAAACAATTTGCAGATTAGTTAGATAATTATTCCAAAGCCGCGTGGACTTTTTGTGAAAGTCTCACGCGGTTATACTTTGTAAAAAAAATAACTTAGTGAAGAGCTAATAACCGTGAAATTACAAAATAGCATCTTCACTCATCGATTGCAAATTCGTGACCATAGGCTATGCTTGAAAATTGTTTTTCTGCGTCTATAAGCTTTATTCCTTTGATGTCTATGTCTTCAATGTTTCCAACTCCAATATTATCTTTTATCAATCTAAAAAGATAATTAATTGCCTGAGGTCTAAATCCTAACAACCTTGCAGCAATCGTGTCTACTGATACAGCATCAAATCCCGCCATTAAAAACTCGCTGTGAACAGCTTTACCCTTTGAAGGTCCAGTTCCTATCATAGCAGGATTCAGACTCACAATTGAAAGGTCAATGGGCACATTCTTTGCAAATGAATAAATAAAACCATGCAAATCTTCGTGTATTCCTAAGTTTTTCTTAGGATACCCATGGACAGAAGCTGGTGGCCAGCTTAGTGCAATATTTTTAATAGATGCGGACATAGTTGCTTCTTCGTGAAGTTTAAGCTGTGTAAAGGATATTAAAAAGTTTGTCTCAAATAATAATTTGTTTACTTTTGTTGTGCTAATAATGTCATGCCCAAGATATAAGTCTTTAAATTCTCCTATGTTCAAATCTACAAATTCAATGCCTTCAGAATTTATTACTTCTGAAAATCCGAATTTATTTAGAACTTCGTTTGTATTAGCCCCCCCTGAACCGGCTGCTAACACAATTCTTTTTGGATTTTCTTCTTTTATAATTCTTATAAGTTCCCTAAGCGTTTCTTGGCCAACCACCACTCCCTTTTCCGGTGGATTAAGGTTTACAAGGTTAGCAGTTATTGTAACGATAAAGTCGCTTTTAATAACGCCCTTAAAAGGAAGTAAGTTTAGTGCATCTCTAAGAGCAGTTTTTTCATCTGAGTTTTTGGTTATTGCAACAACATTGCTCTGTAAAACTTTTTGCCTGATTATAATAATCACCTCACTATGCTTTGTTGCTTATCTCCATTAAACGTTCTTCATAAAATTTGGTTTCTTCATCCATTTTTAATTTCCTGCAGCACAAAACAAGATGATAAATTATGGATTTAAATGCATTGCTTCTTTTATTTGCTGTATTATAGGCGTATTTTAGAATTTCATAGGCGTGCTTATATTTTTTCTCTAAGAGTAGAACTTGACCAAGAAAATCAAGTATTATGGAGTTTTCACCAAAGGTTACAAGGTATTTTTCTATTTCCTTCTCTGCCTCATCGTATTTTTTGTTGCGAATAATATAGGCCATAGATGTTAATTTGTGTCTAGATTGCCTATAGTAGGCTGCTGAATAATGCTTAATTATATATTTCCCAATTGCACTGAGTTTATATTCTAAATTTTGTTTGTTCACATTTTTTTCAATCAGTCCCATCCCTGTGTAAAATATTTCAAATAGTATATTTATTTTACTGTTCCTTTCAATAATGTTGAGTCTATTTATATCTGAATCCAAACCAATATATAAATGCTTTAAATTAAATTTATTATTATTTTCCAAAACAAAAGAATCCTTATTCCCAAAAGTAGTAATTATCATAAAGCGTAGGTTATGTAAATCTTCAAAACTAAGCCCTTGAACTATATTATCAAACCATGCATCCTTTTCAAAAAAATGACATAACAAATACGCATACCTCTGTTCTGATTCTAACCTAGATAACATTCTTCCTAATCTAGTTACATTGTAATTTGTTTTTTTCAATTCTATCAATTCTAAGTTGTGTAGCATTTTTTTTACATGTTGAACCTTTTCTTCATCAAAATCCTCTGAAAAAGGAATATCGTTAAGTATCTTATCAATTATTAGCATTGTTTCAAATTCACCAACATTGATATCTTCGGCAATACTAATTATTTTTTTAGAAAACTCTTCATTTAAAACATTTTTTATTATTTCTTTAGCCTGGCTTTTTTTGCCTTTAAGCATATCGTATTTCTGTAGGTAATATTCCTCTTTTTCAAACATTCTTTTGTAAAAAGCTATCTTGCCACCCTTAATGAACTTATAATCTTTTAAAAACTCTGTCAATAATCTCATGGCCGATAAAATATCCTTTATTCCTTCTCTTCCGCCTAACTCTTCATCTATTAATGTTATTTTGTCAGTAAATTCATCGAATGTAAAACTATCAAAACTTTCCAAGGTCTCATCAAAGAAAAAAAGAACTGTGTTAACAAAGTAGTTAACAACCTTTACGTTGTATTCCACCTTTTCCCTGTCTATCCCTTTGTTTAGCATATATTGTCTAAATAAAACCAGTTTTTCACTATCCTTCATGATATCACCACCAAATTGGTTTTATTTTAATTATTTCCATTTATTCGTTTTCTAAACACAAAAAATAGAAAGTGCCATGAAAAAATACATTGCACTTTCTATTAAATCAATATTTTTTAAAATCAACACGAAGGCTATGAAAAACAGTTCCATTTCCGATGTCTGTTATTTGTGGTTTTAATAGAGTATTAACATTTGCACCATCTTCTAATAAATATCCAAATGGAATAGAAATGGTGCCTCGTTTAACGTCATTAGTTAAATACGCTGTTGCCGTTATACTTCCATTTGCATTATAAATCAATACTTTATCATCATTTAATATGCCTTTTTCTTCTGCATCCATTTCATTAATTAAAACCTTCGGCGCTCCAGTAATTTTTCTTATTCTATCAATATCCGAATACTGTGAGTTTATTTTTTCGTAACTATGGTATGAAATAATATTAAATGGATATTCATTATTTGTTTCCATTCCACTTGCCTCAGGTATAACGCTTTGCTTCCATTTTTTCATAGTCTTTGATTTGAATTGTATTTTACCAGTAACAGTATTAAAATGCTTATCCTCAAATGCTATCTCATTATAATTTTGGTCCAAAAAAGGGACTTTTCTTAAGTCGTCAATTGTTGCATTAATGTTTGAAGCCTCCAATATTCTATTTATTAATTCTTCATTATTAGCAGGAATTAAATCCACTTCAAGCTTTAATTTGCTAGCCATCATTCTATATATTTCACTTTCATGTTTGCACTCATCAAGCGGCTCGTGAGCTTTATCAATGAGAATAACGTAGGGGTGCCAGTATGATTTAAATATATCAAAATATTCAAAGGTAGCTGCAGCAGGTAAAACTATATCCGCATATTTTGCTGTGGCACTCATGTAGTTATCTATCACAACTACAAACTCCATATTATTAAAGGCATCTATTATCTCAATAGTATCTGGGTTTGAAATAACAGGATTAGCAGCCTGAATAAAAGCCATCTTGATATTTTTTTCTTTAATTCCTTTTCCTAATTCTGCAACATGAATGTAGTCTACATCCTTTGGAGTTTCGTATTTTATTGGCCATATTAGTTTTGGAGCTGATAGATTGGCGTAGTTGAATCCTCCACCCCTTATTCCAATACTTCCAAGTATTGCTGGAATTAATGAAATTGCTCTAACTGTTTGTCCGCCGTTTTTTCTTCTTTGAATTCCAAGCCCGCAAATCAATTTAAATGGTTTGTTGTTGCATATAATTTTTATTATACTCTCGAACTCTGCCTTTGAAATTTTACACTTTTCAGTCACCAAATCTATATCGTAATTTTTAATAGATTTCTTAAATTCTTCAAAACCATACGTATACTTACTAATGAAATCTAAATCAGCTAAATTATTATTTAATATGTAGTTTGCAATTCCTAATGCTAAATAAATATCTGTTTCAGGCTCTATTTGAATGTATATGTCTGCTTCTTTAGCTGTTTTTGTCTTTACTGGGTCTATTACAATTAATTTTGCGCCATTGGATTTAGCCTTTTTTATTAAAAGCATTTCCTGAAAATTTGTCTCAGCAGTATTTTTTCCCCACACTAATATTGATTTTGCGTTTTCAATGTCCCAAGGAGCATTATGAATCGCCCTACCATAGGTTTGAATAGTCGCCTCTACTCCTGCCGAAAAGCACAAATCACCATATGTTGTTGTATATCCATTAAGTTGATTCCAAAAACCGTAGGCCCCTTTGCTTACCGTTCCTATTTCACCTGAACCTTTATAAAACAAAATGGACCTTGGAGAATACTTTTGATAATTTTCTATATTATCACAAATTTCACTTATCGCTTCTTCCCAAACAATTCTTTTGAAATTGTTTTCCCCTCTTTTTCCAATTCTCTTAAGAGGATACCTCAATCGTTGCTTGCCATAATTTCTTTCTAAATATGATTTTCCTTTGATGCATATCAATCCTTGAGTTGCTCTATTTAATGGGTCACCATCAATATTTTTTATTCTACCGTCCTCAATTTCAAGTATCAATGAACAACCGCTGTAGCAATCCCTCGGGCAACCGCTCCTAATCTTCAAATTATCACCACCCATCAGTTTTATAATATTCTAACAAAAGCCCCTTCTTATTACAACTATTTTTAATAGTTCATCTTTAAATAATAAACCCCATAAATGATTTAAAGATTATTTAATCACTTATGGGGAAATAAACTACTTTGTATACATCAATTTATAGTATTCATTTACCATCCTTGCAGCTGAGAATTTTTCCTTTGTAGTTTCTATGCTTTTTCTCATCATCTCTTCCCATTTTATTTTGTTCTCATAATAAGTTGGCACAACTTCTTCTAATAAAACTCTATAAAGCGATTTTGCATCGTGCTCATCAAGTTCCTCAAGAGTTTTAAAATCATCTACTCCAAGGCCATCTCCAAACTGCCATCCATTTTCACCGTGAAGGCAGGCTTCCGGCCACCAACCGTCAAGTATGCTGCAGTTTAATACTCCATTCATAGCAGCCTTCATCCCAGATGTTCCTGATGCCTCCTGCGGTCTTCTTGGATTGTTCAGCCATATATCACAGCCTCTTGTCAGCATAGCACCTATTTCCATGTCATAATTTTGTAGGAAAACTACGCTATTTGGATATTTTTTGGCATATTTTACTATATCTGATATTATTCCTTTGCCTGTATAGTCGTTTGGATGTGCCTTTCCTGCAAATATTATCTGAACTTTACCGCTCTCTAAATATGGCGCAATTAGCTTTTCGTCGCTGAAAATCAAATTGCTTCTTTTATATGGTGCTGCTCTTCTTGCAAATCCTATTAATAGTTTTTCAGCATCAAGTTTAACACCTGTTTTCCTTTCAACATATTCTATAAGCTCCTTCTTGATTGTATTGTGAACCTCCAATAAACCATTTCCTTTATTATACGCTTCAACAATTCTATTATCCTGCCATGTTCCGTTGTGAACTCCATTTGTAATTCCAATAATATTTGAAGCTCCTTCAACATTTCTCCACATTTCATTTGCTGTTTCTTTGTGAAGCTGAGCAACACCGTTGGATATTCTGCTCATCCTAAGTGCAGCAACCGTCATGCTGAATGGGTCTCCACCTAATCTTTTCATATGCCAATAGTCAAGGTTCAAATAGGCTCCCATATATTCAAGCAATCTGTGCGAGTGAACTTCGTTTCCAGCAGGAACAGGAGTGTGAGTTGTGAATACAATTTCATCACGAGTTTTATCTAAAGCTTCATTAAAATTCAATCCTTTATTCATTTTTTCTCTAATTAATTCAAGTCCCGCAAAAACTGGATGATTATCATTAAAGTGATAAACATCAATCTTTATCCCAAGTTTTCTTAGCGCTTTAACTCCACCAACACCTAGTATAATCTCCTGTGCAACTCTTTCTTCTGAAAACCAACCATATAGCTGAGAAGTTATCAATCTGTTTTCATTTCCATCGACATCTGCGTCTAAAAGATAAAGTGGAACATTATTGAACTGCTCTACTTTCCAAACCTTTAGCTTGTAATTAGATTCCTTAATCTTTACTTCTACTGTTACTCCAGTGTCTTCTAAAAAATCATAATTGTATTCTCTGTATGTATCAACAGTCCTACCATCTTCTGAAATATACTGGTCTACATAACCCTGTTTCCATTTAATGCCTATTCCTACCATAGGAACTTTCAAGTCATATGCGGCCTTTAGTATGTCCCCAGCTAAAATTCCAAGACCTCCTGAATAGATTTTAAACTTTGCGTTTAGTCCATATTCCATACAAAAATATGCTACTTTTGGTAAATTATTCATCGGTTTTCCCCCTTTAAAATAATCTAATTATTATTTTAATATAAAATCAAAGCAAATGCAATCGTTTGCATTTGCATGAATGAAAAATAAACCAATTTCTATCTTAATTCTTCCAATACTGCCTCTATAGTTTTACTTTTTACATATATAAAGTTTTCTCGTTCACTAATCTTCCCAAGAAAATGAGAATCCGAATTCTTTATTACTTTATATTTTTTTCTAATAATACCTGCTGCAATATATTTTTCGTATTTGTTAGCATTCGCAACTTCAACTGTGTTTATTTTTAAATATTCGGGCACGAAACCAAGGTTTGATATAACGCTAAATGTATCCTTATCAATATGGCAGGGAATAAAAGCTCCCTTAAGTTCATTTACCAATTTAAAAGCCTCATCAAAATCTATATCTGCTGAATTTAAAAGCATTATATCTTCTGTTCCTTCTACTTCATCTTCTTCATTAAAAATCAGTTGATTGCCAAACAGTTCCGGATTGTTCTTCATGTTTGGCAATCTTTTGTAAACAATATCCTGAAACTTAATAGCATCTTCTAAAGTTGTAAAAAGACACAATACATGAACCTCTTCCTTGGTTTGAAGCTCCATTCCTGGAACAACCAACAAATCGTTTTGCTTGGCTAAATTCATAATTGCAGGTAAATTTTTGCAAGAGTTATGGTCTGTAACAGCTATAACATCTAACCCCTTCAAAAGAGCCATATTGACAATATTGTTTGGCGTCATATCATCATCTGAACAGGGAGATAGAGCTGAGTGAATGTGAAGGTCATAATACAATTTCATATTAAATCCCCAATTTATTTAATTCAATTCCAATTTCGAAAGAATTTAATGATGTCTGCATAACAGGTATATTTTCATTCTCAGCTTTTTGAAGAGTTATTTCTTCAACTTCAATATTTTCTGGTATAATAATACAAGAAAATTCAAGCAATGTAGCAACTGCAACAACATTAGGATGGACCTGAACTGTTATCCATGCATTTCCGTTTTTACCATGTGACATTACCCAGCTTAAAAGGTCGCAAATATATACTCCTGTTACCTCTCTGCCAAGCCCATTATTGCCTGCCAATACTTTAAAATTTAACTTTTCAGCAATATCCTTAACTTTCATCCTCATACCTCCGCTTGAATAAATTTGCAATCTTCAATCCTCGCTAATCCCTTCACAACATCTTCTGCGAATGCTTTGCAAGATGGTGAACCACATAATCCGCAGTCTGTTCCTGGCAATCTGTTGATTATTCTATTCATAGTTTTAATCATCTTTACTGCACTTTCGAAATTATCAGCCAATCTTATATGTGTAGAATCTTGTTTTTCACTGCTAATAAATTTATTTTCTATATTATTGTAGGCATCAATTTTATAGCTAAAATCAATTTTTTCAATTATTTTTTTGCTGATTCTTTCAGCATTGTATGGGTTTTCTACAAGAAGTAGACCTCCAACGCACCCATTTGGACACGCATAAGCTTCTACAAAATCCACATCTTCTATTTTGCCATTTTCAATATCGTCAAAAACCTTAATCACGTTTTTAATTCCATCAACTGAAATATAATCATTAACGCCTATGGCCTTACTTTGTCCTCCTGAATACGCCCATAAAAGCCCAGTTCTTGAAACGCTATTATTTTCTTTTGAAACTGCATTTTTTCCTATTATTTTATGAATCTTAGGATAAATTTCGCTAATTGCTATTGCACCATCAATCATTATATTGTTGTTTTTTTTCATTTCACTAATCTTAGTTACCCAGCTAGGGCAGGGTGTTAAGAAAAAAATGCCTATCTCTTCATTCTTATAACCCATCTCCTCGTATTTTTCACGAATCAGTAAAGATGATATTTCTATAGGAGTAATCATTCTAACAAGATGTTTTTTTAAACTTGGAAAGTTGTTTTCAATCAACCTAATAACTGATGGGCAAAGCGTTGAAATTGCAGGTTTTTCTACTTTTCTCAATTCCTTTCTTAGTATCTCAGATTCTATATCGCATGCATAAGTAATGTCAAATACTTCATCAAACCCCAAAGTTAACAGCGCCTCATTTAATATATAAGGGTTACTTTCTCTTCCAAACTGTGAATATAATGTTACAGATGGAATTGCAACCTTTATCTTATACTCCAATATATCTTCAAGTTTGTTTTTTATTGAAATATGAGCGCTGTAAGGACATACTTTTATACACTCACCGCAGTCGACGCATTTTTCATTATATATTACTGCTTTGCCATTCTTTATTCGTATTGCTTCAACCGGGCAATTCATTAAACATTTAGTGCATCCTATACATCTTTCTTCTATTAGTCCAACAGAGTGAAAAAATTCCTTCATATTATCACCTTTTAATTAAAATAGACTACAATTTTTATTTCAGTAAACTTTCCTAACTCAGATTTTATATAAAATTCATCGCTGCTTCTTTTAATATTTGGAAGTCCCATACCTCCTCCAAATCCCATCTCTCTTGCTACATCCGATGCTGTAGAATATCCTTCCTGCATTGCAAGCTCAATATTGGCAATTCCAGGTCCTTTATCCAATGCAGTAATTTCAATTTTATCGCTATAGATTTTAGCCTCTATATATCCTCCAACGCTATGAATAACTATATTCATTTCAGCTTCATAGCATGCAACGCATATTTTTTTTATTATGTCTTGCCTTATTCCAATCTGTTGTAACATTTTTTTTATTTTACTTGAGGCTTCTCCACCCCTAATAAAATCTCCGCTTTCGACATCGTATCTTACACCTAAAAGTTCCTCCATTATTCAATGTCAGCTCCTTTTAATCCATTAGTAAATAATATCCCACATGCTGTGAACATGGTTAATTTTGTTGCCATTAAGCATATACCTTTTTCCTTTGCGAATCCAATTACATTTTCATCTGGCCTTTTGTTCCTTACATAAATTATGCATTTTATATCAAGCATCTCAGCTGTCCTAATAGCTTGAATATTTGTTAGACCAGTTAATAAGACTAATTCCTTATTTGCTAGTGCTAAAACATCGCTCATCAAGTCCGATGCAAAGGCCGAATCCGTTTCAATTATAAGCATTTCTTCATTGCACAAAACTTCTGCCTTAAGTAATTCTTTTACATTTATTAACTTCATCATCATTCCCCCGTCTATACAATCTATTATAATATTATTATTTTTCTGAATATTTTTCAATGTCAATTTTTTGTCATTTGTATAAATGTTGACAGGGTGTCTTTAATTTTGTATATTTAATATAAATTTTAATAGAGGTGAGGGTATGTCAAAACATGTTATAGATGAAGCCAAAAGATGTCTTCAATGTAAAAATCCAAGATGCAAAATGGGCTGCCCTGTTAGTACGCCTGTTAATGATATGGTAAGGCTTCTGTTAGAGGGCAAAATAATTGAGGCAGGTGAAATGCTTTTTGAAAACAATCCTTTGACTTCGGTTTGTTCTCTTGTTTGTCCTGTAGAAAAATTCTGTGAAGGCAACTGTATACTAAATCATAAAAATAATCCCATTCAAGTAAGCTCAATTGAAAATTACATATCCGAATATTATCTTAGAATTCTTAATGAAAAGCCAAATGTGCATCCTGAAAGGAGAATCGCTGTAATAGGTTCAGGCCCTGCAGGAATTACAATCGCTATTATGTTAGCCCGTTCAGGATATAATATTACAATTTTCGAAGCTCACGATAAAATTGGCGGAGTCTTAAGATATGGTATACCAGATTATAGGCTTCCAAAAAATATACTTGATTTACTAAAGTTAAAGCTATTAAACATGGGAGTAAAGATACGTCCAAATACCCTGATTGGTCCTGTAATTACCCCAGAAAATCTTTTCAGGGATGGATATAAGGCAATTTTTATAGGCACTGGAGTTTGGAATCCAAGGCCTTTAAGAATAAAGGGCGAGAGTCTCGGCAACGTTCATTATGCTATTGATTATCTTAAGAATCCTGATGTTTATGATTTAGGCAATAAAATAATAGTTATAGGAGCAGGTAATACTGCTATTGATGCTGCAAGAACAGCTCTTAGAAAGGGAGTAAGGGAAGTAATAATAATGTATAGGCGTGGTGAGGAAGATATGCCTGCCAGCCGTGAAGAAATTGAATACGCCAAAATTGATGGAGTAAAATTTGAGTTTTTTAAATCCCCACTTGAAATTGTTGATAACGGAGTAAAATATATAAAAACTCAGAAGGAATTTTTAAACGAAAAGGATAAGATTACAGAAACTGAAGGCTCAGAAGGTTTTTTAGATGCAGATTCTGTTATCATTGCAGCAAGCCAGGGTCCAAGGGCAAACATAGTATCAAATACCACTGGCTTGGAAATAAACAATAGAGGCTTGCTCCTAACTGATGAATATGGAAGAACTACAAAGGAAGGTGTATTTGCCTCTGGCGATGTAGTAACAGGTGCTAAAACAGTTGTAGAGGCCGTAAACCTATCTAATAGGGTTGCAAAGGCGATTGATGAATTCGTCCGAGAAAAATACCCTGAACTTTTTATTCAAAAAATTTGATTTTAAATCTTTATATATTTAAGGGCTGTCTCATTATAGACAGCCCTTAAATTTTCATAGCAGCATACAGCTTATGTTTATATTTTATAATCAACTACATATCTTGCATCTCGAATTTTATTAATAAATTCTCCAACTTTTAAATGTTCTGGATGCTTACTATAAGTTTCCAAATCCTCATTTGTTTCAAATTCAGAATAGAGTGCCACATCAAATGCAGCATCAGATTCAGTAAAATTAATTCCTACTTCTAATTTTTTTATCACACCGATTTTGTCAATAAGTTCTTCAAGCATGGATTTCATTATTTCAATGTTCTCTTCTTTTGTTTTACCCTCAGCAAAATCTTTTAGCTTCCACATAACAATATGTTTTACCATTAGTTTCACCTCCACAAATATTTTAACATAAATTAATATTGTAGTAACAGTTTCTTTACAAATTTTATTTGCTTTGAATATATAGCTGTGATATATTATTAAAAAAATTATAAGAGGTGAACTTATGCGAACTGTAAAGGCCGAGGAACATTATATAAATGCCAGAAAATTAGCACTGAGAGAATATGCAAAAAATGCTTCCCAAGGTCAATCAGGTTATTTACCGTCCTTAGAAGGTATATTAAAAAATACAGAAATTCTGTCTGAAATAAATATCGGTTTAATTGAAATTCCTTTAAAGAAGATAGTAGGAACCTATACTTATCTTCGCAGCAGATCCTTTTCTAAAAATTTCATGCCTATTTTAAATATAGATACAGAATTTCAAAAAAAATGGTGTAATTTATGTAGTGCTCATATGGAAGAAGGAATAAGAGAACCTATAAAAGTTTATGAGTATTTAAACTGGTATTATGTAATCGAAGGAAATAAAAGGGTTAGTGTTTTAAAATATTTTGATGCTTACTCCTTTCATGCATATGTTACAAGGTTAATACCAAAATACGATGAATCTAATTTAGATATTAAAATATATTATAAGTTCATGAACTTTAATAAAATAACAGGAATTTTTTCTATTTATTTCACTAAAGAAGAAAGTTTTGATGAATTACTTAACATATTAAATGACTATAATCCTCAAAATACAGGTTTTGAAGATTCAAAATATAGGTTTTTTGAAAAAAACATTTATATGACCTTTAGAAGAATCTATTTGTCTATGGGAGGCCAAAAGATTCCTCTAACAACGGGTGATGCATTTATTGAATATTGCAAGCTTTATGGAATACCTGATAATTTGAATGAAGAAATACTGAGTCAAAGGATTAAAAGCCTTTTACCTATACTAAATTCATTGGCAAATATTGAAGAGGTTGAAGTTCAAACATCACCACCTGAAAAGGCTCAGAATTTTCTCACAACAATAAGCACATTAGTTATGCCTAAAAAGAACATAAAAGTTGCATTTATCAATGCATCGTCTCCTGATACTTCAGGTTGGACTTACTCCCATGAATTAGGAAGACAATTTATTCAAGACTTATATTCTGAACAGATTTTAACACAATCCTTCAATAATACTCCAATAGATGAAACTACTTCTTATGATGCAATTAAGAATATAGCTGCACGTGGATTTGATGTTATATTTACTACCAGTCCAATATTTTTACATGCAACAATTAAATGTGCCCTCGAATTTCCTGAAATAAAATTTTTTAACTGTTCAGAATACCAGCCATATATAAATGTAGGTAATTATTTCGGCAGAACCTACGAACCTAGATTTCTAACTGGGATAATTGCAGGTGCTATTACTAAAACGAACATTATAGGTTATGTAGCAACAAGTCCAACGCCAGAGGTGATAAGCTCTATAAATGCATTTTCTTTAGGAGCAAGGCTAGTGAATCCTTATGTAAAGGTTCTTGTATCTTGGACAAATGAGTGGTATAGCAAAGTAAAGAACGATGATGCTGACGATAAAATAATAAATGCAGGAGCTGATGTTGTTGCAAATATTACGATAGATGAATATCACCCCATTACAATGGAGTATGGTGTCTATTCGATGCTTACGACAATTGACCTAGATACAAAAAAGCCTTTAAACTATGTTGCTGCTCCAATATGGAGATGGGGAATTTTCTATGAGAAAATAATCGACAATATAATAAGTGGAAGTGCAAAGAGCGTTTCTGATATACTTGGTTCTTCTAACAGACTGGTTAATTTTTGGTGGGGGATAGATTCAGGGGTTCTTGATATTTATTATTCAAAGGATTTCGTTCCACTTGATACTCAAAAACTAGTTGAACATATGCGTAAAATGATAATTAGCAATATTTATCATCCCTTTACTGGTCCTATTATTGACATGAATGGAAACATTAAAGTTGAAAAGGACGATTATGCTTCAATCGAACAATTACTTAATATGGACTGGTTTGTTGAAAATATAGAAATTATTTAATAATAAGGCTGCTTTGGAAATTTCCTCTGCAGCCATTTAAATTTCAATTATATAATAATGAAAGGCATTTACTATTTTAGTATTCTTATATAATATTATTCTTTCTTGTTTGCCATAATTAAGATGGTTGTGACCATGAAAATGGTAATTAGGTTCGTATTTGTCTATAAGTTTATTAAACGCCTTAAATCCTTGATGACATAAATCATCTCCATCACCTAACTGAAAGGCGGCAGCGTGAGTTACCAATATATCAAATCCCTTATGCCACCAGATCCTCGGCATTAGTTTTGTAATTCTTCTTTCCATCTGTTGTTCTGTATATTGGAGCGTACTGCAATTATAATACTTGCTTCCACCAAGGCCTACTATCCTTAGACCTTTGTATAATATAAGTTTATCGTCTATACACTGACATCCTTCAGGAGGATTAATTAAATAATCCCCGTCATGATTCCCATGAACATAAAATAAAGGCGCCTTTATCATAGTTACTATAAACGATAAATATTCAGCTTTTAAATCACCACAAGAAACTACAAGTTCAATATCTTTAAATTTATCAGGATTAAAATAATCCCAAATGTATTTTGATTCTTCATCTGAAAGAAGCAGTATTTTCACTCTAACCCAACTTTCTATATAATTAGCTCAAATCATTTCCAGCTATTTTACGTTTTATCTTCATATCATATCTTATATAAGTTTAAATTTTCTAACCTTGAAATCAATTTTAATATTAGCCGGAATTTTTTGTTCAATTTCTTTTCCCTGATATTCATATCTTAATTTATTTGAATTTATTAGTTCTACACTTATAATTTCTATATTTTTTGATGTTGAAGTTATCTTCAATTTAATATTAACTTTTACTGGTTCATTTTTTCTTAGTGAATTTATTTTTATATAAATCCCATTAGGATTACTTGTAAATGATGCTCCAGTTACCTGAGCTACAGCAAACTTAGATTTTTGAGTATCCTTAAAAACTAATGGTATAGTTATATTGTTTAAATTATCAACGGCCGTATTTTTAACGAGCAATTCAAGTGAAATATAGTTATTGTTAGAATAAACAGTATTTAATTTGTTACTTAAAGATTTTAACGAAACGCTCTCTACTAAATCTGCTAATGTATTCAAATAGTAAATCTTACTCAATATATTGCCTGCTCTATCTTTAGCTTCAATTAATATTCTATATTCTCCTAATCCCAAATCCAAATTAGCAGATACACTAAAAGCACCATTTTTGATTGGTTGGCTGTTTATGCTTATAAAATCATTGTTCTCGTTTTTCTTTTGCAATGTTATACTGCCTTTAACTTCTGGATCTGCATCTTCTATAATACCGCTAATGGAGTTTATATTACCAATTAAAGAATTACTTTCATCGTTTAAACTAACAAAATTGCCATTTATGGTTGCTCCAAAATTTTTTAAAGTTGGTATAATTGTATCAATATATAATTTGCCGCTTACTGTTCTTGATACTCTGTGCTCACTGTTGTCGTGTCTTTGATATACCTCCACGGTATATGGTTTGTTGAAATCAACTGTATCGCTTATTTTAACATCAGAAGTAAATTGAAATCTTTC
This sequence comes from Caloramator mitchellensis, assembly GCF_001440545.1. Lineage (NCBI taxonomy): Bacteria > Bacillati > Bacillota > Clostridia > Eubacteriales > Clostridiaceae > Caloramator > Caloramator mitchellensis. Next base: position 263,826 of record NZ_LKHP01000001.1, on the reverse strand, counting down.
TCCACCCTTTTGTTTAATTTCATTTTTATCACTCGCTGCAATTATATTGCCATAATCATCTTTTATTGAAACATATATTTTATGTTGAGCATTATCTTTTGAGTCTCCTGTAATACCTTCTATGATAGGATAGTTGGTATTTTGAAATATTTTATAGTCCAATATAGGTTCTGGTTCAACAAAATCATCAACAACAGTTAAGTTTATTACTTTTTCTACGCTGGCTCCTTTTGAATCGTATAAAACTATCTTCATTTTTTTGTTTACATTGTTAAAATTAGTTTTATAATAAATGTTTTCAACATCTTTAATTGTTACAATTTCTCCACTCATTAATCCTTCTTTAGATGATTTTTGTAAATAGTTTCCATTCGAATCTTCGATGTATATTATAGCCTTAATATTTTTTCCGTCACTAAGGTCAAAATCATAGGGGATGAAGGAAACAGTTATTTTATCCGATTTAGTTGAAATAATCTCATTTTCAGCCGGAGTTATAACATCTATTTCTGGTTTATGGTTTGCAGCTAAGAAACTTTTTACCATTGTATTGATAAATAATTTTAATTCTTCAGGTGAATTTTCTGTTGAATATTTATGCCATGCATCATTTGAATTAGCAGCATTAGGTGTATGACCTGTTCCAGAATACGTAATATTAGCAGTCGAATAGGTATAATAGTAATTAAAAGAATCTGTAATATCTTTATTATATTGAGAATAATCAAGATTAAACCAAGGAATGACATTTTCATCCTCTAAATCTATTCCATAATATTGCATATGTGTTGTTCCAACGTTGATTGAATCATTTAAAACATAAGGGTATTGATTAATTAATCCATTATTAGCTTTTACTATTTTATTCACTGCCATGGTATTTGTATTAATTTTCGTTGCATAAATATCATTTGTATTAGTTTCTTTTAAAATACCACTATCTGCCCTCATAAGTGTATATTTAATGTATTTCCCTATTTCACTTAAATATCTAAAGTCATTACCAATTGTATCTTTATATCTGTTTCCATCATCATAAGCTTGACCAGCTAAACCAATAAAGTTCTTTTTCAAGTTTACAGCTTTGCCAACACCTTTATACCAAAAAGTGTCGTGAGTAAGCATTATGCCTAATCCTTTTTGTTGAAAATCCATAATGGCATTTAATGGCGCACCTACGCTTACATCTTTATCAAAAGCATCTTTAAAACCAAAAATAATCATATCATAGTTTGCATCTAGATTTCTATATTTTTCATACGATAAATTTGAATTTCCAAAAACATTATTATTAAACGTATCTAAAGTAAGTGTATCAATATTTAAGGTAATATCTCCATTTGCAATTTTAAACGTTTTAGGCGTGTTAATGTTATCCATTGATAAACCAAGACTACTGCTATTTTTCTTAAAGGCATCATTTAAAGAAAAAGTATTTCCCGGTTGTAATTGTAGAACATTCATTGCAATAGGTTTTCCCTTATATTTAATCATACCTTTAGTTGTATACTTAATTTTTGTCTCATATCCGTTAGTATCAAGAGCTATTAAATCCAACTTCCAGTCAATGCTTGCAGTAAACACATATGGAATCAGATATTCTATTGAAGTTAATATATTATATTCAAAATATGACTGTTCCAAAGATAATTCATTTTCATTAAACAGTGAATCACGATTATAATCAATATAGAGTTTCGCTTTATATTTCGATGAATCTCCATTTGTATTTTTTACCCTAAATGCAAAAACTAGTTTATCATTAGCCCTATATTCAACATTAGAATCAGGGAAACTAAAATATTCAAGTTGCAATCTTTTTTTTGAAGAAATATATTTATTATAAACATATGATATGAAGGTATTATAATTAAAACTCGAAATATTAACTTTCATATTATTATTCACATATGAATATAAATTTAGATATAATTTTGAACTGTTATCATTAAAGGCAGTTACATCAAATAGAACGCATTGCCCTGAATTTATCATGTCTTTTATTTTTTTTGCCCTCAAATTGGTTATATCATTATATCTTTTTGGTTTATCAGATGTATTCATACCAGTTGGATTAGAATAATCATCACCATTTACCAATCCATATTTACCTTTTGAAAAGTAAATTAAGTCATATTCACCGTTTATATCATTTCTCATCGAATTAAGTTGATTTAAAGTTATAGCATCTACTGTAATATTGGGAAATAGGGTTTTGTTGGATGATATAAAATTATTCAATATTTTAGTATCTTTATAATCAGGAACTATCTCAAGTATTCTAATAGTATCATAAATTGCTGGATAATTTGCATATACTGGTTTAATTTGAATTAAAAATGTTGACAAAAAAGTTATCAATACAATCGTCAATATGCTTAACTTTAAATTGTTTTTCATATCCTCACACCTCCTATTTAATTAAAATTTGACGTTTTTTAAGAACTTTGATATTCGATTTAACAGTTTCCTTAAATCCTGTATATATGTCCTTTTCATAAATTTTTGTAGGTAAAGTCCCTTTTGCAAAAAATCTGTAAAGCTTAAGGCAATCATCATAGTTTTCGCCCGCATTAAAGTAATTCATTAATTTCAATGAAGTTCCTATATCTGCCGACAAATCGATATTTCCTCCTTCAACAATTACATTTTCTCCTGCTATAATGTTTCCTTTTATTGTTTTACTGTCAGTTGAAGAGTTTTTTATTGTGATATTCTTTTTGCTAACAATTAAAACCTGATATTGGTCAAGGTCTAAATTGTCAGCGTTATATTTATATTTTGCAAGATCAATTTCAATATCATCACTTGTTACTTTAATAAAGATTTTGTTGTTTTTATCAACAATCTCAATATTTGGTGTATTCTCAAAATCCAAGTAATCCTCAAATTTTGTGCTATCTAATCCTTTATCTTTAAATAGCAACTTATTAACAACTTGCTTTTTTGTTGGTATTACAATATCTCTTATTAAGTTTGCTTTAATATTAGCTGGATTAGGGATGTCCCCCTCCGTGCCGAAAACCTTAAATGTATTATTTAGTTCATTTTTTATTATTTGCAAATCTTCGGCATAATTTTTTTGTTCTTCAGGTGCATTACTGTCAATGCTTGAATATTTATTATAAATATTCTCCATTGAATAAAGCTTGCCATCTGCGCTTAGTAAGAATGGGAAGTAGCTTGTCTCACCTGAATTTGAAACTTTAATATTATTCATTTTAATAATTGAACCACCATTTTCATTTGTTGCCAGATTGTATTGATAATCGTAAATTTCAGGATATATTTTTTGTCCTACAAGATAATGCAGTATAAATCCTAAAGTTCTATCAAAAAAGCTCAATCCATTAGCTGATTTATCTGTATTGAACATGCTTACTTCAGTTGACTCCTCATTCTGTAATATATAAGTATCATAGTCCGATGTTCCATCAGTTTTCCATTTTAAAATATTGTTTCCAATTTGAATTTCATCAATTAGATAATTATATGCAATAAAATTTGGGTTAATAGCTGCAGTTTCAAGGGTTCTATAAGATTTGTTTTGGTCGTCCTTTTTTTTAAAGTCTGCAACATATGCAGTTCCAAATAAAACTATATTTTTGCCAATTTCTATACTTCCTGTGTCGTCATTTATTACAATAGATGATGAACCTGTATAGTTTGAGTTATTAGTGTCACTTGTATATGTATTGTTTTCATTAGTTTCCAAATAGGCGTTTCCATCTGCAGTTTCAAAGGCAATTAAATCTTTGTCTATTTTAATCTTGCTATCGGTCCCATATATAGAAACATTGTCAGCTATATAAGCATTCCCTGTTATATTAATGCTAGCCCCTTCAGCCGTATCATCGGTTACAATTGAATGGCAATATATATCACCATTTATATTTAATTGCGAATCCTGGTTTATTACTCTTATAAATCCGCTGTTTAAAACATATTTATCATTTACTTCAGTTGCACCATCAACAATGCTTAAATCCCCTAAATATGCATTGCCATTTAAAATCATTTTACCTCTTGCTGTGTTAATATTTTCTGTTCCTAATAATGTATTTACAGATGCTTTGCTACTCGTTAAATTTTGCTTAGTATCATTATCTGTTCCAATTAGTATTCCTCCATAATTTTCAAAGCTCTTTAGCTCACTTAATTTATTTCCTGTTCCTCTTGCATATATATCTCCATTAACAATGAAATCATTATTTCCATTTACCACAAATAAATTTTTGCCTGCGATAAGTGCATAATCTAAAACACCATTATATCCTTTTTTAATCTTTTTATTGCTCAAATTTATACTATTGTAGTCTACTCCAAAAGGGTTTAATTCAATTGTTGTTAATAAAAATCTTTTAATATTGTTATCCTTCAATTGCACCTTCAGAAAAATAGTTTCCTTCAAATAGCCCTTTTTGTCTTTATTTAAATCCTCAAACTGTGACTTGTCAAAATTCATTGGAATAAGTTTCTTAAAATCCTCGTCTATATTATTTAGTTTTAGTATATCATTTAAAATATAAAATGAAAGAGTAACTTTTTGTGAAACATCTGGGTCGTTAAGTTCATTTATAATAAAATTATACCAATCATTCCATCTTTTATTTGAAATTTGGACATCATTTATATTTCCATTTTCATTTTTTATTATGGTTGACGAAATTTCTAATCGATTATCAAAAAAGTCCACTATTCTTGTATTAAATTCTTTTATAAATCTCTCCCTCATGTATGCTTCATAATCTTCCTTTGATAACTCACCTTTCATATATGAAGTATATTTTGAGTTGATTTCAATATCGTTTAAATTAGGTCCACCTGACGAATCAAAGCAAACATCGTTTGCCTGCTTTCTTGCCTCGTCAGCGATTTTATCGATGTAAAACAATACTTTTTCCATTCCTACATCTGAATAGTAAAATGCTAGATTTCTGCTGTAATAATTTGAACTTTGTCTTAATGATGCTAAGCTAATCTCCATAATACCAACGCTTAATGTAAATAAAACAGATAAAATTAAAACAACAAAAATAATTGCAGAACCTTTTCTTTTCATTTATATCACTCGCCTTGAATTCTATTTGTTATATCAAATGTTTTACTATCGATTATTTTTCCATTCTTTTTAATTGTTATAGTTAATAGTTTAATCTCCTGATTGACGTTAGAAGCAATATATGGATTTTTCTCAAAGTAAACTGTCGGGTAAATTGATATTAAATTGAAATTTTGTTGGTTAGTTATATATTTTACAGTGAGATTTTTATAATAAATATCGTTCCCTTCATAAATTCCATCGATTACAATTTCATAAGGTGCATTAATATAAATTAAAATCACATACTTGGGATTGCTAACATTTAACGAAAAAAGTTGAATAGCTTTGTCTGAAAGAATTTCATATTTAAGCCCTAAGTCATCTTTTGTTATTATTAATTTAATTATACTTGAAGTTAAGTTGACATTATAGGAATTATTGTTATAGTTTATATTTGCAATTTCATTATTGATTTCGATTATTGCATCATAATCATCATATCTTATCCCAGCCAAATCGTATTGTGATTTTGTATTAAAATCATACTCTATATCATATCCTAAATAATTAGTTGGAAGATTGCCCGGTTGCTGCCCCGATGATTTGAAGTTTAAATATGATTCAAAAGCATAGTTAATTACATTAGCAACTTCAGTTTTATTCTTTGAAATATCATTTGTTTTAATTATCATATTAAATACTCCATTAACTGGTGCAAGCAACAATCCCATTATTGCAAATGCCACAAGTATTTCAATTAGAGTATATCCCCTAGCTTTTATAGGATTCACTCCCCTCATCTTTTCTCGACAAATGTGTTTTTCCCATTAGTTACAACTCTAACTCTTGGGTTGTTTTTGTCATCGTTAAAAATATATGCAAATACTCTTCTATTTGTTTCATTCTTTATGTTTAGCAAAACTACATTTTTATCATCTTCAAATTTTCTAGGTGTTGAAAAAACATATATTATTATATCGTCAGTTTGTGATTTAAATTCTTTATATTCTCCTGATTTAGGATAAGTTTCCGTTTCCGTAGAAATTTTGTAAAATATTTTATTATCATTTTGTTTTAACTCTATACTTGCACTTTCTATTGACTTATTATTGCCAAACAAACTAAAGCCTTCACCCATTTTGGATAAAGTAACAGCCGTGGTTGGAGAATTTATAGTTGAAGCTAACAAAATAAAATCTTTGTTTTTCTCTATATATTCATTTGTAAATCTATCTAAATTACTATTTGACTTAGAGGTTCCTGTAAATAAGTTGCTCTTTCCAGTTTGTAAGTTAAAATCCTCCCACTGCCTTATAGGTGCAAATTCATCTCTATATCCATAAAAATTCAAATCAAATGAGCAAGCTAAATTTGCATTAGAAGGTATCGGTGTTATAACTAAATTATCGATATTGTATAATATATTAAAATCCTCAGAACGACTGATTAAATTTTTTAATTTTTGATAACTTATAACTGTGTTAATTTTAATAGTATAAAAAAATGCTTTGTCGTCCTTTTTCTTTTCATCTAAAGCATATTCTTGTCTTGATGAAATAGGAATATCTGTTATTACAGCACCATGCTTTTTTAATAGATTTAAGGTGTCAACAATGCAAAATTTTTCATCCTGATTGGTTGGCATTCTTGATGATAAGTCAAAGTAGTTCTTTTTTGTATCCTCAATTTTATCTTTATTGGCATTGTATAATATAACTGCCTGGTTTAGCTGTTCCATTCTATTGTTTAACTCTATATTTTTTCCTTTTAATAATTCAACTTTTGAATTTAGGGCTTGATACATAAGATAAATCATCACTGCCATTATTACTATTAATAATAACGATAACATCTTTTTATCCTTTTCAGTTAAAGAAAACAATCAAATCACTTCCTTACTATATCAGCTGAAATTGATGTTCTTTTTATATTGTTTTGATTTGATATACCATTAAAGCTAATATTGCTAAACTTATCTGAATTTTGCAGGTTGTTTAAAAACTGAGCAATATTTTCTTCCTTAGATGATTTGATAATAAACATAATTTTTCCTTTTGATATATTAATGTTTTCATAAATAACTTCTGAAGGTGTTATCTGCTCAAGTTCTACTATTGCATTGTTTATATAGTCGTTATCCTCTGTTACTTTATTATTAATAGAAAGTTTTTTTTCATATAAAGTCTTAATTGCTTGGAACTCATTTAGTTGCTTTTCTATTTTCTGTAATTCCCCAATCTTCCTTGACAAATTTTCATTTTGTATTTTATAATATGTGGCTTTATACAATAAAACCGAAGATATGATAATAAAAACTGCTAATTCAACGGCAATAAAATATAATATTTTCTTGAAATCAAACTCACTTTTTTTATTTGAAAGATAATAAGCCTTCAAAAAATCAATATCTTTATTCTTATTTAGTAAATTTTCAAACATAATATCCCCCTTAAACTATAGTAGGCCTGCTAATGGAACAAGATAGTTGTTTCCTTCTATTTCTTTTTTTACTTCTATATTTTCAATTTTTTCAAGTATACTTGTATTGGCTCCTGTATTCTGTTGGATGTGTAGGCTAAAATTAAAATATTTTGACAATTCCCCGGTAATATAAATATTTGATATTTGGCTTCTTTCCTTTGTTGCATAAAATTCTATCAATTTAGTTATATTATCAATTGCGTCTTTTATTGCATAGGCATCTGGAATAAATTCCTGATTGTTTCTATTCTCATAAAAATCAATCAAATCATAGGGAAATGTTTTGGAGATTTGAATTATGCCATTCTTAACAACAACACAGGTTATAAAACTTCTTTGTATACTAACAATCATGTTGCTTGTATCATTTTCCAATTTCTTAAAAGCAATCATCTTTGATAGCACATTTTGTTCTATATCAATTTTATTTATTTTCAATTTTAATTTTTGTGAAATACTAATTACCTTTTCGATTATTTGTCTTGGTATTGCGAACACTAATAAGTTTTGCTTACTTACCTTTTCGGCCTTAAATTTATTTATAACCTTGTAATCGAGCAAATACTTGTCAAGATTTACAGGAAAATATTGCGCCGATTCTATTTTTAGTAGATTATACATTTTTTCTTCTGGAACTGTTGGTAAAGTCATTTCTCTTACCAATAAATTTGAAATACCTGATAAAATTATGTTTGCACTTCTTCTTTTTAAATTATTTTCTACAAAAAATTTGTTTAGCTTCTCATATATTTCATCTTCATCCAAGTTGTCAGCAATGTAGCTTGAACCTGATTTCAAATCAATCTGTTCAACTCTCTCAACAGTAATTTTCTTGCCTTTTTTGCCTTCTACTATTTTTATATAATTGTTGCTTAATTCTATACATAAGGTATTAAACATATCTCTACCCCTCATTTTCTAATGTTATAATTCAACGAATAAGTCCTTTTATAATTTCTAATTTTATAATCGACATCAAAATTTATACTTAAAAAATTACCTTCAATTTTAATTCTAAAATTCTCCACATATCCGGATAATATTTGGTTTGGAATATTATCCTTTTCGATTATCAATGACTTAGTTGATGAATCAAAGTATATTTTAATATGATTTCCATTTCCTGAATAATCTAATGTGCTGTTTTCTTTTGGAACGATTATTATTAATTTTTCAAATGAATTTTCATCTATTATTTTTATTTCTTCCTGAAAAGACGTCTGAAGCGAAGAAGTAGTAAAATCCAAAAAACTTTTTACTTGAGATTCAATATATGCTTTTTGCTTTTCTTCCGTCAAAAGTTTTGTATTTCGAATTAAAAAATCATATCCTATACCTAATAATATTAATAATATTATAGAAACAACCATTATCTCAATCAAAGTAAATCCTTTTTCCTTCATTTTATCATCCCTATTTGATTATTACATAGCCTGGTGGAGTTGACTTAATTTCTATTGTCTTATAAATTTCAGAATTACTACTGTTTGTTAATTTTATATTGAAATTGATAAATTCATTATTAAGTGCGTTATTTTTAAAGACAATGTTTCCATTTGAAGCAAAATTAATCAAATTCACCGTATCAACAGACAAATTTACATTTCCATCGTTAAATTCCATGATTGCATTTTGTAATTCAATACTTCTAACAACTTGTCCATTGTTTATTATCGATATATTATAATTTGAACTACCTCTTTTTATTTCTATTTTCCATTTAGTATAATCCATCTCGTTATTGCTCTTCTCATAGACTTCTTTAACCATTGCAGCTATATCGTTAGCAGCACTATCTAATTTTGACTTCTGACTCAATCTTACGAAATTTATATTTGTAATCGCAATCAATATTCCCAGTATTGCAAGGACGATTATAATTTCAACAAGCGTAAACCCTTTTTTCATAATATCACATCCATATGTTTAATTAGACCAGAGGCTGGGCCTCTGGTTGAATCATCATTAATATTTGGATGAATCAGGATATAGTTCCTTATTATTAGAAAATATCTTTAACTCAGTTCCATTATAATTGTATTGAAAAACTTCTCCTTCTTTCTTTGTTTTTGAATTTTGATCATAGCTTGTGTAGTTAGTAATCCATGTTGGTAAATTAGAAGTAGTATTTGTAGTTAATGTATTTCCTTCTGCCATTCCTTGCATCAGTGCAGAAGCTATTTCCTTTGCTGCTGCAATATCTGCCGTCTTCTTAGCATTGTTTATTTGTTTCATCGCCTGTGGAACTGCAACTGCAGCTAAAATAGCTATTATTGCCATTACAACAACCATTTCAATCAACGTAAAACCTTTCTTCTTATTTCTCTTTTCCATTTATAAAACCCCCTATCCTAAATTCATGTTTCCATAGAGTTTAAACATAGGCAATATGATTGAAGCAAGCATAAAGCCTACAATAAGCGCTAAAAATACAATCATTACTGGTTCAAATATTGCTGTTAATCTTGATACAGAATTTTCTACTTCATTTTCATAATAATCTGCAAGTTTAGAGAGCATTTCCTCTAGAGTTCCACTCTCTTCCCCAGTTTCAATCATTATTGGAACAAGAGTTGGGAAAATGCCTAAATCTTCAATCGGTCTACTTAACCCTTCACCTCCTTTTACCCTTTCAGCAACTCTTTCAAACTGCTCTTCTATATAGACGTTTCCTAAAAGTTTTTTTGTAGTGTCTATTGCAGATACTAATGGAACGCCTGCATTTATCAACGTGGAAAGAGTCCTTGAAAACCTCGCAATAGAAGCATTAAGAGTTATATTTCCTGCAACAGGGACTTTTAACCTTGTCTTTGAAAATAATATGCTTCCTGTCGGGGTTTTTTTATAATAATTAATTAAAATTGTAAACAATATAATTAAAGCAATTAATAACATATAATTATTTTTTAAGAAAGAACTTGTTGACAGTATAAACCTTGTAGTTGGCGGTAGTTCTACCCCTAAGTCATTAAAAAGCCCAACAAATGTTGGAATTACAAAAATCAACAGAAGAATTAAAACTATAAAGGATACAACAAGGACAATCGCTGGATACATCAAAGCATTTGTCACCTTCTGCTTTAGCTTCATTTCCTTTTCAAAATGAATTGCCATCTTTTCAAATGAATTATCCAAGGAACCGCTGACTTCTCCAGCCTCCACCATATTAATCAATATGGTGGGAAATACATTGTTAAAATTCCTCATCGAATCCGAAAGAGTAACACCCTTTTCTACATCTTCATAGAGTGTATTTATTGCTTTTGCAAGTGTCTTGTTTGTCATTTGTTTTCTTGCAACATTAAGGCAGGTTAATATGTTTAAACCTGCTTGCAGCAAAGTTGCTATTTGCCTGCAAAACAAAGATAAATCCTTTGAAGATACTTTTTTAAATAAATTTATCTGAACATCTTTTTGCAAAAGACTTTTTTCATCGATGCTTACTATATATAGTTCCTTTTCCTTCAGTTGTCGTAATGCTGATTGAACATCAGGTGCTACAACGTTCCCCTTTACCTTTTTCCCATTCTTATTTATCGCTTCATAAACAAACTCAGCCATCTTTATCCCTCTTTATTCCATACTATAGGTAACCCTTAAAAATTCCTCAAATGTTGTTTCTCCTTTTTTTACCTTTTGGGCACAGCTTTGTTTTAAAGTTAACATTCCATTTTGTAACGCCAAATCCTTCAATTCATCGCTGCTGGCACTTTTTAATATATAGTTTCTTAAGTTTTTGTCGACAATTAATATTTCATATATTCCAGTTCTTCCTATATATCCTTTATTGCCGCAGTAAACACAGCCCTTACCTTTATATAGCTTGTCTATTTCACTAGCGTCAAAGCCTAATGCCTTAACTTCAGCTTCATCAGGAACATATTCTTCCTTACAGTGCGGACAAATTTTTCTAACAAGTCTTTGTGCTATAACCCCTACAAGTGAAGAGCTTATTAAAAAGTTTTCAATGCCCATATCAACAAGTCTTGTTACAGCGCTTGGAGCATCATTGGTGTGTATTGTAGATAAAACCAGATGCCCTGTTATTGCTGCTCTTACAGCAATCTCTGCCGTTTCCTTATCTCTGATCTCACCTATCATTATTATATCAGGGTCCTGTCTTAAAATTGACCTTAAAGCTGTAGCAAAAGTCAATCCAGCCTTTTGATTTATTTCAACCTGATTAACACCCTTTATCGTGCTCTCAACCGGGTCCTCTACTGTAATTATATTTTTTGTTCCGGTATTTAATTCTCTTAAAATTGTATATAGCGTTGTCGACTTACCGCTTCCAGTAGGACCGCTAACAAGAATGATTCCATGCGGTGATGAAATAATTTTATCATATCTATCTAAATCCTGTTTTAGAAATCCCAAATCCTTCTTCTCCTTAAGAAAAGCCTTTTTATCAGCTATTCTTATTACAACTTTTTCACCATATACCGTTGGAAGTGTAGATATTCTCATATCATATTCTCTATCAAAATAATTATATGATGTTCTACCATCCTGAGGTATTCTTTTTTCAGCAATATCCATATTTCCAAGAACTTTTATTCTTGCAACAAGCGGAGCATGAAGTTCAACTTCAGTCTTCATAATTTCGTATAAAATACCGTCTATTCTGAATTTAATAATTATTTCCTCTTCAAATGGTTCGATATGTATATCGCTTGCTCTTTGAATTATAGCTTGTTCAAAAACTGAATTTACAAGCTTTACTATAGGTGCAGAAGCAGAATCATCCTGCTCTTTTGACTGTTTATTTCTATCAAGCCTAAAAAACTTATTTTCTTTCTTAAATTCTTCAGCTGCCTTTAAAGCTTCCTGTTTGCCATAATATTTATCTATTTGTTTTTTTATGTCCTCAGATTTTGCAATTGCTGGTTGAACATTTTTTCCACTATAAATTTGGACGTCCTCTATTGCAAAAATGTTCAAAGGATCAGCCATGGCAACATATAATTTATCGTGTTCAATTTTTATTGGTAGAAGTGTATGCCTTTTAGCTATGTTTTCTGAAACAAGTTTAATAGCATCCTGTTCGATTGGAAATCTATCTAATTTTACATGAGGAATGCCAAGTTGAAATTCCAGGACCTCGATAATTTGATCCTCTGTAATAAATCCCTGCTCTACGAGTATTTCTCCTAATTTTTTACCACTACTTTTTTGAAGCATAAGAGCTTTTTGCAATTGTTCCGGAGTTATCAATCCAGTTTCGACCAAAAATTCACCAAGTCTCTTTTTTATTTGCATAATGGCATATTCCTTTCAAAATTGACTTAATCTGAAACGACAAAAAATAATTTCTTTGTAAATAATTACACAATAATTATAAATCACTTTCCTAAATTAGTAAATATAACATTCAAATTTTGAATTAATTATAATCTTGATTAAAATAGTTGAATTTGAGATAATATTAATAAATTCAGCATATGTAGGTGATTTTATGGAAAATATAAATATTCTTAATATTTTGTCAAATGAAATGAATGCCTTTGAAATGTTGCCAATTTTTAATCAAAAGATTAAAACAATTAAAAGTTTGATTAATAACAAGATTTTTATTACCAAGTTGAATATTCTTTTACAGGAAAAAAAGTTTACTGCAAGGGACCTTTTTGCTTCAATCAACGAATATCTAATCAAACTTGGACCAGTTCCAGATGACTTTTTGTTTTATTTATATGAATACACATTAAACAAGTCCTTTCCAAATGCAAACACAATCGGGTTAAAGGAAGAATATAATATTACATGCGAATTTTTCTTAAAAATGTATAGTATTATGAATGAAATTCAAAAATACTCCGAAGATGACACATGGCAGAGCAAACATGCACTTCATTTTTTAAACGAAGATGAAGTTGAAGATGAATTAAAGCATGAGTATAAGAATTTTGTTAAGTCCTTTAGAAATCAGTATATTTACGAACTTATGAAACTGCATAGAGAAATTACCCATCACAATACAATAGACCATATTTGCGGCGTTCACGATGTTGCAATGCATATTGCAAGGCAAATCAAAAAAATAGGTCTTCCAATAAGCCTTGCTAAAATTTCAGGTGCATCAATTGGGCATGATATAGGCAAATTCGGTTGCAGAACTTCTGAACTTAAAAGGCTGCCTTACCTTCATTATTACTATACGGATATCTGGTTTAAGAAAAACAAAATGCCCTACATCGGACACATAGCAGTTAATCATTCCACATGGGATTTAGAACTTGAAAACCTGCCAATAGAATCCCTTGTTCTGATTTATGCAGACTTCAGAGTTAAAAACAAAAAAATTGATGATAAGAACGTGATGTATATATTTGAGCTAAAGGATTCATTTGATGTAATACTTGAAAAACTAGATAACGTGGATGAAAAAAAGGAAAAAAGATATAGAAAAGTATATAGCAAATTAAAGGACTTTGAAGATTACTTAATTAGCCTTGGGATTAATGTTAGCCTCGAATCAAATGATAAAAATATAAAATTAGAACCTTCTTACTCGCTTTTACAGGGAAAAGAAATAATAAACAATATTAAATATAACTCTATTTATCACAACATCAATTTAATGTATAGATTGCGCGATGAAAGCTCATTAAATTTAATGTTGGAGTCTGCTCGTAGTTTAAATGACAAGAATAATTTAAGAGAATATCTTTCGGTTTTTGAAGAATACTCTCAATATTTAACTCAGCATCAAAAAATTCTAATGTTAAAATTTTTGTATGATGAAATGATAAATCCCGAGGATGACATTAGAAAGCAATGTGCACAGCTAATTGGAACATTAATTGCCACATTTGATGAAGATTACAGAAAAGAAGTTCCTGAGGATGTTACGATTGAAAAGCCTGATATTACTGGAAGCGATTTGTTTAAACAATACCTTGATTTGTTTTTAAATCCCGATGAAAGGCTAATTGAAATTCACAGAAATTGGATTGGATATAATCTTAATTCGATGTTAAAGTCTTTATTTAAAAGTTGTAGGACCAACCAGCTTAATTCAATAAAACAAATAATTTGTGAATACTATAAATCAAATGATTACAAAAAATCCACTTTAATCTATTTAATTCAGGCTATCAAGACAATTCCAATCGACGAGAATAGTTCAGAGTTAATTAAATTTTTAATTAACATGCTAAAAAGTGGAGATAAAACTATCGAATTAACTTCACTTGATGCTATTTATAATATTTCTACAAGATATGAATACTTTCCATTAAAACACGAGTTGATTGACGAATTAAATGAAAGTTTGAAGCATTGCAAATATGAAGCAGAAGAATATATAAAATTTAAAACTTTAAAACAGCTTGGAGAAAATATTGATTTCAATATCAATAAATACGAACCAAAAATATCAGAAATATCGCTTAGCAACCTCAAAACGGCAACTAACTGGATTTTGAAAAAACTTCAGGTTGAATTATTGTTTGATTTTTCGTTAGAAAATATTAGAACACACGGTCTGTATACTGCAATTCACTATTGTAATATATTAAAGGTAAGCGCCTATGAGAGCGTAAGAAATAAGGCGGGTGAGATGTTAGTTAGACTTATTCCGCACCTTTCTATGGAACAAAGGAACGATATAGTTGTCGAGTTGTTAAGGGCATTAGAAATAGAAGGATACCAATTCACAAAATATATACCGGAATATCTTGGACAAATAATATTATTTTTAAAACCTGTAGAGCTTGACGAAGTTGTTGACGATTTTGTCGATAAAATCAAAAACGCTGGCGTGCAAATAAATTCGCTGCTTCTAAAAACAGTTGCCATAACTGTTGCAAATTACCACACCTACAAATCAAACTTTTTTGAGGAAGATTCAAAGTATAAGCAAAGATTATCCAAAATATTAGGAGTAATGTTAAACGGATTGGTTCATTACGAACCTGCTATAAAAAGAGTTGCCATAAATGTTATAGGAAAAAATATATTTGAAAACGCTAAAATGTCGATAGAAGAAAAATATAAAATATTTAAGTTGTTATCAAAGAAAATACTTACCCTTATCCCTGAAGATAAAGAAGATGAGTTGCTATTTTTTTCAAATGCATCTTCATTAAATCATATATATAGATTTATATCAGATTATAGTATCATAAATGGAGAAATAAATATAGAAAATGAAAAAAAAGTTGCTTTTTTCCCAGGAAGTTTTGACCCATTTTCATTAAGTCATAAGGAAATTGCAAAGGCCATAAGGGATTTGGGTTTCACGGTTTATCTTCAGGTAGATGAATTTTCATGGTCAAAACAAACTTTGCCAAATTTATTAAGAAGAAAAATAATTAATCTTTCTATCGCAGATGAGTTAAACATGTTTTTATTCCCAGAAAATGTCCCGATTAATATCGCAAATATAAATGATTTATTAAAATTAAATGAAATATTTCCAAATTCAGAAGTATATTTAACAGTTGGAAGCGATGTGATTCAAAATGCCTCAGCATATAAATCATCTTCCAATGATTTGACGATATTTGATTTTTCACATATTGTTTTTGAAAGAAAAGCTAACCTGCATAATTTGAATGATGTCCAAAATATATCAGAAATACTTGGCAAATTTAAAAAGGATATAATCAGGCTTTCACTATCTCCACAGTATGAAGATATAAGCTCAACGCAAATAAGAGACTATATAGACCAAAACAAGGATATTTCTGCACTCGTGGATCCATTGGCAGAGAAATATATTTATGAGAATGGTTTTTACAGAAGGGAACCTCAATATAAATCAATCATTAAAACTATTTCACTTGATATTGATGTATATGAAGAATATGATGAAGCATTTTTTGATATGATAATCGATATTATAGGTGAAAATAAAATATTATTAAAGCAAAACTTGATTCAAATAGCCAAAAAATATAATTCAAGATTTATCGTATTAAGGGATGTTGTAAAAAATGAAATAATCGGGGTATCTGCTTTTCACTGGTTAAGAAGTTCTTCCTTATACTTTGAACTTTTGGATTCAGAAGCAACTGAATATATAAGAGAAAATGCCGTTGGAAGAATGATTATGCTTGATGCCTTCATAATAAACAATATGTCAAGCTATGATAATATTTTACAAATACTGATAACCGAAACTTTATCCTTCTGTATAGCTAAGGACTACGATTATGCAATATATAAAAATCAGCTAAGCCTCCCTGATGATGATATTCAAGAGACATTAAAGCTATATGGATTTTTAAATATACCACATTCAAACAGCAATGCAATGGTTGTCAATATGAATTCACCAATAACGTTAAGTTTAGATATAGAAAACGTTATTAAGGAACCCTTCAGAAGCAATAAAAATATATTAAGGATAATTAAAAAATCCAGAAAAAAATTATTAAAGGCATTATCAGAACTTTATCCTGGACATTTAGTCCTTCCAATTGACATGAACATAGTTCATGAGTCACTTGTTAGAAAGATATGCAATGAAAATGGTGTCTCAACAATTCCAGAAACACCTAGAAATCTTGGACCTTTTATGTGCGTCCCATATGGAAATTTTTTAAACAGATATATAGTTCCTAATACAGTTACAAAATCACTGCACACTGAAAAATTTTTTGAACCTGATATGAAAAGATTTGAAATAAAGGCGTTCCCATATTACCTTGATATTGAAAATCAGATTAGAATGATTAAATCTTTTAACCGTCCAATGATACTAATAGACGATGTTCTTCACAAGGGATATAGAATTAAGGCTCTGGACCCTCTATTAAAAAGAGAAGATATAAAAGTTCATAAGATAATTGTCGGTATTTTATCAGGGCGTGGCAAAGAAATAATGGACGTTCAAAATAGAGATGTCGATAGCGTCTATTTCATACCTAAATTAAGGCACTGGTTCAACGAAAATCTATTATACCCATATATTGGTGGAGACACATTATGGAGAGGGGAATATCCAAAACGCAACCTAATCCCTTCCATTAATTTAATTCTACCCTACGCTTCACCAACCTTTATTAAAGGGGCGTCCAAAAAATCAATCTTTACATTATCAAAGACATGTTTGGAAAATGCTTTAGATATTTTAAAGGTAATAGAGCACGAGTATCAGATATTAAGAGAAAGAAATCTGACGCTTTCTAATCTTGGTGATGTTTTTATTGCTCCGAGATATCCGGACCACGGCAAAGATGTTTTATTGGATTTAAGCCTTTCTCCTTCCTATTACCTCGAAAATGATATAGAAAGCCTAAATAGAATTGAAGACATAATTAACAGAAGTTAGGTGATAATATGTTTTGCTATAAATACAACGATAATTTTTTATTCTCGTTTTATGAATATGATTTTACAAAGGTAGACGTAAGCGAGTTAATAACAGCTGATAAAGTTTATTTTCTTGGAAAACTGCCCCTATTAAAATCAAGGGAATGTTTTATTGTGAATTCAATAAGTGAACTTTTTTCATCTGAAGAAAATATTGATTTGCTGAATGAATCAAATTATCAATACGATGTAATTGATTTCATTAAATATAAGATTGCACAAAGAAGGCTTGTATATATCAATACTAATTATCCTAATTGGAGTAAATTGTTAAAATATAATTTGAGCAAAAAATTTAGAATAAATGTAATTGGACTTGGAGACGTTGGTGGAACACTACTAATTGGACTTCGATTATTAGGTTCCGACGTTGTTCAAAGCATTGGAATTTATGATAGAAATAAAGAAAAAGTCGACAGGTGGATTTATGAGATAAATCAAATATATTCTCCTTTTTCAGATTTTGAATATCCAAAAGTTAATTCAATCGATATAGATGAAATATTTGACTGTGATGTTTTTGTATTCTGTGTGAGCGCAGGAGTTCCTGAACTTGGTGAAAAAGGCGATGTAAGGATGCTACAATTTGAAGGAAACTCTAATATAATAATGCAATATGCCAAAATGGCAAGACAAAAAAAATTTAAAGGAATTTTTGCAGTTGTATCCGACCCGGTTGATTTACTCTGTAAAGTTGCCTACCTTGAAAGCAACAAAGATAACAATAATTCTTATGATTTTGAAGGGTTATCTTCTAGTCAAATAATTGGATTTGGCCTTGGAGTTATGAACGCAAGAGCAATCTTTTACTCAAATGAAATCGAAGGGGCTGAAAATTATTCAATTGAAGGCAGAGTATTTGGTCCTCATGGTCAGGGAATAATAGTTGCAAATAGCATTAAAAATTATGATGATAATGTGTCAGTTAGACTAACAGCTAAAGTGAAAAATGCTAATCTGGATGTAAGAAAAACGGGTTATAAACCCTATATAGCCCCTGCTCTTTCAAGTGGAGCGCTTTCTATCATTTCTATGTTAAAAGGTGAATGGTTTTATGGCTCTACCTTTTTAGCTGGTGTTTTCTTCGGGTGTAAAATAAGATATTTAGAAGGATTTATCGAAATTGAAAAGTCAGACATTCCTCCTCAACTTATGGAAAGAATCAGAAAAAGTTATAATGATTTGGAAGTGATATTGTGAAGGAATGTTGGGTTATAACTACCCCACTGAGGAGCAAAATTCTCGAAAACATGATTAAATATGTTTTAGAAGGATTTGAATATACAATTGTCGATAGTGTAAAAAATGTAAATAAATTAAAAAATAAAAGGATACTTTTTGCACTTGAGCTTGATGAAGCAGGATTTTGTCATGAAGTCAATTTAATACTCTCTAAGTTTACATCTTTAGGTTTTGACTCATTATATGATTCGACTGCTGCAATCATAATTCACAGCAATAGCGAACTATTTACCAAATCTGCTGCTCAAAATATTATCTTTTTAGCCAATAGATTAGGCTGTAGATTTATTGGCCACCCTCTTGTTGAAGCAATTGATGGTTTTAAGAATTTTTTAACTTGGCAAAAGACAATTAATAAACCTTTAGAAGATATATGCTATGAACAGTGCAGAAATTTGGGTTCGAGATTATTATATTTTGAAAAGCAGCACTTTGATAAACCAAAAATATTGGCTCTACATGCCAGCAATCACCAAACATCAAATACCTATATGCTCTGGAAAATGGTCATGAAAAATATTAATTCTTGCGATATAAAAGAACTTCACGTGGAGAATGGAACAGTCCTTGATTGCATAGGGTGCTCATTTAAAACCTGCAAGCATTTCAGCGAACAAAAAAGCTGTTTTTATGGTGGAATTATGGTAGAGGAAGTTTACCCCGAGGTTGAAAAGGCAGATGTTCTGCTTTGGATTTGTCCAAATTACAACGATTCCATTTCCGCAAATTTAAGCGCTGTTATTAATAGGCTTACGGCTTTATACAGAAAGATTAAGTTTTATGATAAGTCAATTTATGCGATAATCGTTTCTGGAAATTCTGGAGGGGACAGCGTTGCGAAACAGCTGATTGGAGCACTTAATATCAATAAAGGTTTTAAGCTTCCTCCATACTTTGCAGAAATGCAAATTGCTAACGACCCTGGTAGTATTCTTGAAGTTCCTGATATAGAAAACAAGGCTAAATCTTTTGCAGAAAATATAGTCCTTGAAAATGTGTTGTAAACTTTTTGCTACCCTTCGATTTGATTTTTATAAAAAATTGCCCATGAAAAATTTCATGGGCTTTATTTTATTTACACCAATTAACAAATTCCTCAAATAACCTTAACATCACAGGATGTTTCTTTGTCATCATTTCAGGATGCCATTGAACAGCCATAATAGGTTTAGTCTTATGTTCAATCGCTTCAACCACTCCATCAGAAGATTCTGCTGCTATAACAAAATTATTTGGCACTTCTTTTGCTGCCTGGTGATGGAAGCTATTAACAAGAAGTCTGTCGGTATCGAATATTTTGTGAAGTCTTGTTCCTGGTTTTATATTGATATAATGACCTATATCGTTAATATTGGCTCTTTGCATGTGATTTAGATAAGCTTCTTCTCTCTGACTTATATCTTGATACAGCTTTCCGCCGAACGCTACGACCATTATCTGCTGTCCACGGCTAATTCCCAAAATGGGCATATCCTTTTCTATTGCAGCTTTAACTATAAAAAGTTCATAAAGGTCCCTTGGGGTATATGTAAATCCAACAAATTTAGACGGTTCCTCTCCATAATATATTGGGTTTACATCGTGTCCTCCAGATAATATAATTCCGTCTAATTGGTCTATAATCTGCAAAATATCAGACTCTTTATTTATTATCGGAATCAAAACTGGAACTCCTCCAGCCTCCAAAACCGAATCGATGTAGTCCTTGGCCACAAAAAACCTTTCCTGTCCAACATAAACTCCAGACTCTGAAATCAGATAATCGCAGGTAATTCCTATGTAGGGCTTTTTCATTATCAACACCTCCACATCCATATATTAATATAATATATCTTTTCAATTAATTTTAAAAGCATATTTTGTCGCAAATACTTCTGATTTATTGTATAATTATACTGGAGGGATTTATATGCGCAGAATTTATTTAGATAACGCAGCTACTACTTTTCCCAAAGCTCCTACGGTTGCAAAAAGTATGGTTGAGTATATAGAACATATTGGTGGCAATGTTGGAAGAGGAACGCATTTTAGTTCGTATACTGCAGGTTCGGTAGTTTATGAAACAAGAGAATTACTTTCTAAATTGTTTGTATTTGACGACCCTATGAAAGTAGTTTTTACCATGAATATAACACAAAGTATAAACATGATTTTAAAAGGATTTTTAAAGTCAGGCGACCATGTGATTATAACATCGATGGAACATAACGCCGTTCTAAGACCGCTTAGTAGCCTTTCAAAGGAAGGAGTTCAATTTGATGTTTTACAATGCGATGAAACTGGTTTTTTAAATCCAGAAATCATATTAAAATTTATAAGGCCAAATACAAAGCTAATAATTATGTCACATGCTTCAAATGTGACTGGAACCATACAGAACATAAAAAGAATTGGACAAATATGTAAAGAAAAAAATGTTTACTTTTGTTTAGATTCAGCCCAAACTGCTGGAGTTCTTGACATTGATTTTTATGACTTAAATTTAAGCGCACTTGCTTTTACTGGGCATAAAGGATTACTAGGTCCGCAGGGAATTGGAGGTTTTTTGATTTCAACTGAGTTTGCAAACGAGATTAAACCATTAATCGAAGGAGGAACCGGAAGCCTTTCTGAGTCTGAATTTCAACCTTCTTTTTTGCCTGATAAATTCGAATCTGGGACATTGAATATACCAGGAATTTTTGGATTGAATGCAGCAATTAAATACATACTAAATATAGGAACAGAGGAAATCAGAAATAAAGAAAAAGAATTAACAAATAGATTCTTAAACAAAGTATTAAATATAGATAATATTAATGTTTTAGGCCCTAAAAATGTTGAATTTCAAACTGCTGTGGTATCAATTGATTTCAAAAATATAGATAATTCAGAAGCTGCATTTTTGCTTGATAACCAGTTTGGTATTATGACAAGGGTTGGACTTCATTGTGCTCCCCTTGCTCATAAAACTCTTGGAACTTTCCCAAAGGGAACTGTAAGATTCAGCTTTGGGCACTTCAATACAATTGAAGAAGTTGACTACGCAGCTGATTGTATATATAAAATTGCAAATTCGCAGGTTTAGCCTATTGAATAATTCTTTATTATATTATATAATATTAAGCAAAATTTAACATTAAAAATCAATGACGGGGAGGAGTAACTTAAGGATTCCCTTAAGCGAGCAAGGGTTGGTGCGAGCCTTGTAGGGTTACTTAGGCCAAAAGAGCCCCCAAGATGCAGCCTGAAAGCTTTTGCAAGTATGGTGTGCCCCTTATGGGTTATTTAATCGAGTGGGCTTTTTGCCAACAAGAGTGGTACCGCGGGTATAGCCGTCTCTTTTTAGAGACGGCTTTTTTATTTTGAAGAATGGAGGGATAAGAATGGAATATAAAAGAATAATAGCCGAAAGATTAAGCCAATTAACCGATATCGAATCAAATCAAATTGAAAAATTAATTGAGCTGCCACCAAAGCCCGAGATGGGTGATTTTGCCTTTCCCTGCTTTCAACTTGCAAGAACAATGAGAAAGGCACCAAATTTAATTGCAGAAGAACTTAAGGAAAAAATAAATAAAGACGGATTTGAGAAGGTTGAAACCGCTGGTGGTTACTTAAACTTTTTTGTAAACAAAGCTGACGCAAATAAATCAATTCTTCAAAAAATACTAACCGAAAAAGAAAAATATGGTCACACAAATATAGGCGCAGGTAAAACAATAACTATAGATTTTTCTTCTCCAAATATAGCAAAACCCTTTCATGTAGGGCACTTATACTCCACTGCAATTGGTAATTCATTATACAAAATATTTACTTCTCAAGGCTATAACTGCGTTGGAATCAATCATCTTGGTGATTGGGGAACTCAATTTGGAAAATTGATAGCTGCTTATAAAAGATGGGTTGATGAAGAAGCTCTTGAAAAGGAGCCAATAAAGGAACTATTAAGAATATACGTTAAATTCCATGACGAAGCCGAATTAGACCCAAGTTTAGAAGATATAGCAAGACAGCATTTTAAGAATTTAGAAGATGGAAAAGAAGAAGAAGTAAAGCTATGGCAAAGAATTAAAGATGTAAGCCTTATTGAATTTAATAGACTTTACGATACATTAAAAATTAAATTTGACTCTTATGCAGGCGAAAGCTTCTACAATGATAAAATGGACGAAGTTGTAGAAATGCTTGAAGAAAAAGGGCTTTTAACTGAAAGCAGTGGTGCCCAGGTCGTAAATCTTGATGAATATAACATGCCGCCTTGTATTATTAAAAAGTCTGATGGTGCTACAATTTATGCAACAAGAGACCTTGCTGCAGCTTTATATAGAAAAAGAACATATGATTTTTATAAGAACGTTTATGTAGTAGGAACGCCGCAGGCTTTACACTTTAAACAAGTATTCACCACATTAAAGCTAATGGGATTTGACTGGGCTGATGATTGTGTTCATGTAGGTTTTGGGCTTGTTAAATTCGCAGACAAAAAATTGTCTACAAGAAAGGGAGATGTAATTTTCCTTGAGGAATTGTTAAATGAGGCTATATTAAGGGCTAAAGAACTAATCGAGCAAAAGAATGCTGCATTAGAAAACAAAGAAGAAGTTGCTAAGGTTGTAGGTTTGGGGGCAGTTGTTTTCACTTATCTTAAAAATAACAGGGAAAGAGATATAGTATTTACTTGGGAGGATATATTGAATTTTGATGGAGAAACTGCACCATATGTTCAATACTCCTATGCAAGAGGAAGAAGCATATTAAGAAAAGCTGGCAATGTTTATTCAGATATGGATTTTAGTAAAATGACCACATCGGAAGAATTTGAATTGATTAAATTATTAGGTTCTTTTAATGATGCTATTAACAGTGCAATCGAAAAATATGAGCCCTCTGTTGTTACTCGATATATATTGGACGTAGCTAAGGCATTTAACAAATTCTACAATTTAAGTCCTATTTTATCTCTTGAAGATGAAGCATTGAAAAATGCGAGACTTGCATTAGTCGATGCTACTACTATTGTTATAAGAAATGGTTTGGCACTGCTCGGAATAGATGTAGTTGAAAGAATGTAAATAAATCCCCCCATGTAAAACTCATGGGGGGCAATTTAATGTATAATATCTAAAATTAATTTTTTTAGTTCTTCATAACCTATTATTTCTTTTGAAGTGTTGCCGGGCTTTAATTGAAGGAATGAAAAGTCTCCAAATTCCTTTTCGACTAATAAGTCTATATCGTTTTGTCCCGGATAGATAACTACAACCTTTTCTATTGGATTTATTGGCTTCTCTAAATATGATGAAATATATTTAATTGTATTTTTATAGTTCTTAATCTGTATCATAGTTTCAATATTTTCAGTATCGCTCCAAATATAGCTGAACCTTCTATACTTAACCTCTACGATGGCTGATTTTAAAAGCTTATTATCTACAAATACATCGATTCTAATATCAGGCAATCGATTTAATGCATGTGTATAAAATCCGCCCCCCTCATTCAAAGCTTCAGTATATAAAGTAAATAGTTCCTTTTCATACCAAATTTCTATTCTAATATTGTCCTTGACAAATATTGCGTTAATACCTTCTGGAATTCTATCCGCAAAATGATGAATAAATAAATTTTTAAAATCAGAATCAGCAAGCTCAAATCCAATATCCTTAATTGAGTTTATAATATTTAATAACACAAAATATTCATATAATATATCGGATGTCTTAAAATTAGGAGTGCTATAATTTTGCAAATCACGAAGATTTCTATAAATATTATATACTTTATTATATTTAGGTTCCTTCAAGATGCTTTTTAACGGGACAATTCTGCTACTTATTTGAAGTTCACCTAAAATCCCCGTATTTAGCTGCCTTGAAA
This sequence comes from Caloramator mitchellensis, assembly GCF_001440545.1. Taxonomy (NCBI): domain Bacteria; kingdom Bacillati; phylum Bacillota; class Clostridia; order Eubacteriales; family Clostridiaceae; genus Caloramator; species Caloramator mitchellensis. The sequence continues at coordinate 238,877 of NZ_LKHP01000001.1, read as the reverse complement.
GTGTATTCAACATTCCTCTTATATCGTTTATATTTTCGTCTATTTCTTTCAGGTTGCCTTTAATCTCATTCAAATAAATCGCATTAGGGACAGTTCTTTGTTTGTCCTTATTTCTTCCATGTAATTCCCTCTCCCTTATTTTGTATTCAACCTTTAACTGCTCCCTCAGGTTGTATAAATTAGACTCAATCCTTCTTAAGTCTTTGTATATTGCTAAAATAATAGCTTTAATAATTTGATTTTCTCTCGAATTTGTAGTTGGGATTTTCTTTATCTCAAGTCTTTCTCCACCGTTTCTCCTGCCAGAAAACCTAATGGTTTTGGCATCCTGTTTTTTTACATTTTGTCCTTTTATATATGTCTTTTTAATTTCAGTAATAGGATTTTTCAATATCTCTTCCATTGCCTTGAATAAATTTTTGAATTCTTTTTTGTATCCTTTAAATATATTCAAATAATTTGTTTGAATAGTGTTCCTACGTGTTCTATTTATTTTAGTAGAAGTATTCAAATTATATGAAAGCCCTCTAATCTGGCTGTTTAAAAATTCTCTGAGGTTTTGGAGCTGTAAATCGTTTATATGTCTCGGTTGAACGGTATAAATATTGTAAAGCAATTTTCCTTCAATGTTTATTCTTATCAGGTGGTCCCCTGGTAATAATATAGAATATTTGTTATCGGATTCAAATAGCTTTACCGTTTCCCCTGGTGCAATCCTTACGAACTCACCTTCATTTGAAAATATATTTTTGATTTCCAAATAACTGTTTTCGAAGATCGATTCAAATTTGACTTGAACCTTTGAAGATTCCTTTATTTCAACTAGTCTATCTTTTATTTCAGTAATACTATCGTAAAAGGTATCAAGGGGCATTTTATAATCATTGCTAAAATTGTCAACAGTAAAAACTACTGTAGCACCAAAATTATGATGCATAGCCATTATAATACATCTCCTCAGCCTTACGTTTTATTTCTTCCAGTGAATGTTTGAAGTCGGATATCTTTCTTGCAATGTCATCTGTAAACAATTCATACAGCAGACTATCCTTTACCTCGTTGTTCTCGCAAACTCCTATCAAATTTCCATATTGTTCCTGATGCCCTTTTATTTTAGTTAATATCCTTTGTTTTATAGCTATATCGATAGCCCTACCTCTATCAATTAACATTTCTCCCTTTTCATTTTCGGGTATATTTAATATATACAGAGCAATATGTTGAAGCGTTCTGTAAGAAACACCTTTTTGCTTATCTACTGAATTAATTATTTGGTGGAGTTTATCAAAAAATTTTAATTCGTTTTCTTTATATACATCTATAGGTATTTCAACGTCCCTTCTCCAAGCCTTGAGGAATTTACTTTGTCCGAAATTATTAAATTCTATCTTTTTTCTATTTTTGAACATGTCCTTCATTTCTATAAATGGAACATTCTGCAATGTTAAAACATTTGCTCTATCTAACAATCTATCTGAGAAATCCTTTGTAGTTTCATCTATGTTCACAGTTCCAACAAATATAACATTATCTTTAACCATTATATTCGGAGGATATTTATCGCTATTTTTGCAGTTTGAATTTTTATTGTATAAAGTCAATTTTCTCTCGTCTTCATCCATTTCTAGCAATGATATAAAAGGACTAAACCAGTATTCAACCTGGCTTAAATTCATTTCATCGAATATAATCATAAAAAGTTCATCCTGTTTGTCCATCGCCCTCTTTAGAATGTCTGCTATTCCCGTTTCAGATGGAATAAACTCTTCTTTAGATGTATTGAGATAGCCTATTATGTCTGCCGGCTCTGTATAGGCAGGACTTATTGGAATAACTGTATAATGTTCCTCGTCAAGCCCAAGAGCCTTTGCATATGCTACAGCAAGTCTTGTCTTTCCCGTTCCTGCCATACCACTAATTATTGTCAATGGATTTGTTTTTACACAAACATGGAAATTATACAAATCTATGTCTTTATAACAGAGTCCTTCCTGCAAAACATATTGCTTAAAGCTCTGTAAAAATTGCCATTCACTCTTAAAGGCATCCTTATAAATTTCAATAAACTCCTTTTGAAAGATACTACTTCCTCTTTCGTTTATATTAATTTTTATTGACTCTAAATATTCTTCATCTATGAACATTAGTTCATCGCTTACTTTATATGCTATGTGTTCATAAAAACTTTCGTCTATTTTTATCTTTTTTATCTCGCCGATACTGCTTAAAATCCTCTTTCCCCTTGAAGTTATCCAGTTTAAATTGCCATAAATATAATCATCGCAAATAATTATTTCAGGATTTTCAAATTCGTTATTATATAGAGGAAGCTCTATAGGCAATTGCTGAATAATAGACTTTTCAAATTCATAGGATGATATACCTGGTGATGGCAACGGAACGTATCTTTTTTCAAAACTGATATTTGACTGCTCAATGTCATAAACTACTAAATTTCTATAATAAGTTTCATTTTTAGACTTATCATCCTTTTTCATAAAAGGTTTGAACAAAATTAATTTATTTTGCAGTTTATCGTATATGCTATTTTTCTTAACCTTAATATCTCTTTCGTGCCAGAAATCCGGAGGCATTTGAATATTTTCCAGTGCCTTTTCAAACCCGATAAATAAATTATTCTCAAATGGGCCAGGTATTTCAAATAATTTTTTGGGCAAAGTAGATATTGGTTTTACATAGAATAATATATATTCAGGATTCTTTTTCAGATAAGTTACTGCTTTTTGTTCTTCACCAATTGAAGGAAATAGTTTTTCATCAGTAGCTAAATATCCAATAATATAACATTCCTGTAAAGATTTAATATCTTCATTTTTAATTGTTTTCATAATTAAACCCCCAGTTTAGATTTTTTTATAATAATATTCCTTACCATTTCTTCAATCGTTACACCAAATATCACAGTAAACTTTATATTATTTCCCTTTAGTTTTTTTTCTAACAATAATAAATCTTTTGTGGTAACGATTGAATTCTTATGAATAATTACAAGCCCCTTATATCCTTCAAGATAGTTTAAATTATTCAATTCTTCAAATGAAACAACATTGCATCTTCCAATGGAGTCAAATATTCTATCATAACCATATCCGGTAATAATTGTGTTTTCAAATGATAAGTTGAACTCTCTTTTTAAATTAGTTAAATTCTCAGTTTCCTTAATTTTAGCTTCTACTTGTGATTTTAAATTTTCCACAGTCTTGTTAATTTCATTTTTATACACTATATATTTTTCTTCAAACTCATTTAATTGTTTCTCTAAGCTTACGAGCCTCTCCTCTTTATTGTTTATTTCCCTCTCCAAATTATTATTCTTTTGACTTAAGTCATTAAACAATTCTTCAAAATGTCTAAAAGCTTCAATATCAAGACAAATGTGCGCATCAGTATATAGTTTATTATAAAAGTCTCTATTGGAATCAAATTCTTCATCAGAAATATTAGAAAGATAGGCAAAAACCATTACGTAATCAGGATACGTATTTCTATTTTCTATGAAATATTTTGCAAACTCATATAAATCATAATCTTTAAATACAGATTTTAGCTTTTCATATTTATCAAATAGCTTTAAGGTCTTTAGTGCCGTTTCGATTTCCGCATCAAACATAGAAAAATAGTCAAACGGTTCCTTTAACTGCAGTAATTTTGAAATTACCTCAGCAGAATTTTCTTTTGTTAATTTTAGGTCTTCAATACAACCATCAAATATATGCCTGTTATTTAATATATTCTCATTTAAAATATTTAACTTTTGTTCTGCAAATTCGGGATAAAGAAATATCAAAATACCAAGTGCAAAATGCGTTGGAACCTTATCTTTTAAAGGATAGGATAAAAAAGTATAAAGAAAATCTTCAATACTGTCTATTTTCATCTCCTTTATTTTAGTTCCGTATACTTCCTCTAATAATTTGTTAAACATATCAGGTTTATTATTAAATTTTTGGATTAAGTTCTTTCTTAACATTATTTCAGGAACCCTAGTAATATTTGCAAATCCCTTTATATTCACCTTCCACCTATTTGCAACTTTAAAGAGCATTTCTTGATCTAATGTATTAAAATATAATTCTACTAAGTTCATTGCTACACCTCCACTCCATAATATAATAATTCTATATAAATACTTTTTTTCCTTTAAAATATCTTCAAAATTATAAATTTCAGTTTAAAAATTGATTTATTTTTGTTAAAATATAAAAGGAAAGGAGCGTGGGGGATATGCTTGTTAAAGATTGGAAAGAATTCTTAATCCCTTACGAGCAGGCGGTTGAAGAATTAAAAATTAAGTTTAAAAGCATAAGAAAGCAGTATAGAAGTAAGAATGAATATTCTCCAATCGAATTTGTAACTGGAAGAGTAAAAGAAATATCGAGTATTTTAGAAAAGGCAAAAAAATTAGACATTCCACTAAATAAAATTGCTCAAGAGATGGAAGATATAGCTGGTATACGTATTATGTGCCAGTTTGTTGAAGATATTTATAAGGTTGTTCAAACGATAAGACAAAGAGATGGTAAAGACTTAAAAATAGTCTATGAAAAGGATTATGTAAAAAACAAGAAGGATAGTGGATATAGAAGCTACCACGTTATTATAAAATATCCAGTTCAAACAACAGAAGGAGAAGTTGAAATTCTTGCTGAAATACAGATAAGAACTTTGGCAATGAATTTTTGGGCCACTGTGGAACATTCTTTGAATTATAAATACAAACAAAGCATCCCTGATGAGGTTAAAGAAAGATTGAGGCGTGCTTCCGAACTTGCATTCCTATTAGACCAAGAGATGTCAGAAATTAAAGAAGAAATAATAGAAGCCCAAAAAATGTTTGAAATTAAATCAAGTATAATTTCTGATATACTTGACGACATTATTACATTATATTCACTTGGTAAAATTTCTGAATCGACAGATTATCAGGATAAATTTAATAGACTGTTGGAGAGCGGAAATATAATAGAATTAAAGGAACTTTTAGATGAATTAAATGAAAAGGTTCAGCAAACGAGATTACATCTGTTCCAATTAGAAGAATAGAGGTCAGATATAAGTCTGACCTTATTATATGGAGCTGATAAAATGAAGGGTTTTGATGGTAAATTTGCAAATATTTTATTCATCTCTATATTAGTCATTTTATTGTTGATGTCTAACATTGGTGAAAATTTTAAGAACGATGTTTTTTCTCTTTACAACTTTAATCATTATAATCAAAAACTCAGTTTAATTTGGAATACAAGTATAAATCATAATGAATTCATGAATAGAACTTCAGATTTTATATCGAAGCACCTTTTAAGCTATGACTTGAAGCCTTACAATAATTCATTTGTTCATGACTGGGTTGAAAAATTACCACAAACCTTATCGAATTCATCTTTAGAAATAACAACGGACTATGGAAAACTAATTAAACGATATAATTATGGAACTGAATTTTATGAAGATTTTAATGGAAGTTATTTTCCTGGAAGTGCAGCAGATTACTTTCAATATATATCTGATATAAATGCTGAGATAAATTCAAGTATAATCTTAACAGATTTATATAATTATAGTAACATAAGCGATATTGACAATTTCTTACTTTCAAAAAAAATAAAAGCTGTTATTTCCCCAGCAGCTTCAAATGACCTAATGCTCAGTAGCGGTTTACTCGATGAAAACACTGCTGTTAACAACATAGGGATGATAAAAGTTATTGTTCGACAGGAAATTTTTAACGAACTTATTAAATATTCAAAAAAAGGTTATAAAATTAAAATAAAATCTGGTAAAGCGTTAAAAATAGCCGAATACAAAAATATATATGGAATTCTACCTGGTAAAAATAAATTATATAAACCATTAGTTATAGTTTCGTTTTATGACTTCAACTACAAACTCCCTGAATTCAGTAATAAAAAAATACAACAATTGACGCCAGCAATGCTTTTTGAAACAATAAGTTCAATTAAAAATCAAAGAGCAAAAAAGCCTGACAGAACTATTATTTTTGCTTTTTTATCCGGATATATGATTAATGATAAGTCATTAGAAGTTTTTCTAAAGGATATACCAGATTCAGAAGTTTTAGTTTTAGACACTTTCGGCAGCGATGATAATATAACCGTTAGACATGCTGAAAATGCTATGCCTTTTGCTCAAAATATTATTAAACTTTTAAATCAAAATAATTTTAATGTATCATCAACTGTTGTTGATTCTGAGTATCACCAGGATATTGTTATAATATCTTCATCCAATACAAAAAATAGTTATAATCATTTAATAAAAAAATCAGGTGATTTTCTATTGTCTGTTATAGAAGATGAGTGTTATAATCTTGACATTTTATCTGCTAACATCCGTTCTATTAAATATTTTAAAAAATTTATTAAAAAGAATTCCATTGTAATCTCCATATTACTATTAATTTACCTAGTCTTTGTAATATTTAAACCAAAAAAAATTCTTGACAAATAATAATTTTCTGTTATATTTAAATTAGAATATTAAAAGGATGGTGCTTATGGATAAGCTGTCAAATCTATTTAAAGAAAAGAACTTGAAACTCACCCCTCAAAGATATGCAATATACAACTACTTAAAAGGGACTAAATCCCATCCATCTGCTGAAATGATTTATGACGCTTTGAAAATTCACTACCCAACTATGAGCTTAGCAACTGTGTATAAAACTCTTAACACACTTATTGAACTTAATTTAGTGCAGGAAATTAATGTTGGCGAGGATAATTTTAGATTCGATGCTACTGTAGAGGCTCATCCACATATAATTTGCCTTGCATGTGGTAAGGTTGAAGATATAGATTCTCTCGACCTTACAAATGTTAATAAAGTTGCACAGGAACACACTAAATATCAAATTAAAAGCAGCAAAGTATACTTCTATGGGTATTGTGAAAAATGCAAAGAGGAAATCATGTGATTTCCTCTTTATTTTTGAAATGTTATTTTCAAAACTCTATTCCACGCCTCATTTGATTTTACTCTACCTTCAATCATATCTGATAAAACTATACCTAAGGCATCTGACATCTTAAGACTTAAATTATCAATAAGCATTCCTGAATTATCATCCGTCATTTCAATATGAGACATTATTGTTTTACTAATTGAGGTTTCTCCTTTATTTGATGAAATTACTGGAGATATATAGCCTTTTTCAACTAGTAATTTTTGAGCTTCATCACTAAATATAAAATTCATAAGCTTTTCTGCTTCTTCTTTATTTGTAGATTTAGAAGGTATAACAAGTATTTGCCCTCCGCTTGCACTTATCTTTGATACAGGAACATTAGTAAAACTAATCGGACTTTCAAATACGCCATAATCAAACCCAGATGATTTTTTAGAATCGATAATTTCCTTAGTTGCTGATAATGCAGGCAGTATAGCAGCCTTTCCCTTAACAAAATCATCTACAGACTGCATAAAATTAATGTCAATGCTATTTTTCTTTATCGATGATTTTACTAATTTTTCATATACATTAAAAGCCTCATCTATACCTGGAATGTTAACAAAAGAGTCTTTGTCAGCACCATAACTTTCTGTTAACTCCTGTATTCCAGTTGTCTGACAACTTATCGAACCAAAAAGTAAATCAAGAGTCCATCTATCCATAGCTCCAACGCTAATTGGTATTATATCTTTTGAATTAAGCTTTTGAGATATGTTAGTTAAATCCTTTAATGTTTTTGGCTCCTTTAAACCATATTTTTCAAATATACCTTTATTGTAGAACCACTCAACAGTCAATGGTAAATCTCCAATTCCATATATTTTACTATTGTATTTACCATAAGCTAGATTTATAGGATATAATTTTTTATTTAATTCATTTTTTTCACTAAAATCGGACAAATCTTCAATCAACCCAGATTTTGCAAGTTCAATTAGCTGACTTCTTTTTACAGCTATTATATCATAGTTTCCCTTAGTAACAGAATCATTAATCTTAGATTCATCAGAGAAATCCATAACAAGCTCGACTTCAACATCTTTGTTAAGTTTTTTATATTCATCTACTATATCCTTGTAAACAGAGCCAATTTGCTCCTCTGGATACATTATAGCTACCTTAATCTTTTTTCCTTCTTCTTTATTTTCTCCACTTTTCTTTTTGCAGCTAGTAAAATTAAAAAGAAAAACTAAAACCAATAAAATGCTCAATAATTTCTTCATCTCATCACCACTTTCATATAAATTAGCAAATCTCTTATTAAGAGATTTGCTATAAAATTCAAATATCATTATAAAGAAATACAAATGATTAATCAAGACAAATATTTCCTTTTCATGTCACAAGAATATGCTACAGAAGCAAATAAAGCTAATACACCAATAAGATGTATTGCAATCCATCCAGGCTTTAAGAATTCAAATGTAGTATTATCTAATAAGTTACCTTTTCTATACATTAAAAACACCTCCATATTTATTTTTCCACAAATATTTTTAATTAATCAGTCATATAATTTAGTGGAGGTGAACATAATGAAATTAAAAATTTATGTTGTTAAGAAACAACAGATTATATGGGGATTTGTAATTTTAGCAATCATAATCGTAGCTGCAATTGTCCTATTAATGATGAAAACAAAACAGACTATTAATACATTTAATCAACCCAACACATACTATACGGATTTAAATAACGACGGCAAAACAGATTCTATTTTTGTTTCAACTGACGAAAAAACTTCAGCCTATACTGTCACTGTTCAGACAGACGAGAAAAAAACATTTACCTTAGAGCCTGATAGCACAATTAAATCTCTTGGATTTTTCAATACAAACTGGCCTATGAATTTAACTTGCAAAGATTTAGACAACGATAAAACTCAGGAAATAATAATCCAATCATCCGATGAAAAAGGACCAATTTTACATGTTTATAAAGTTTACGAGGACAAAATTGCAAAGATTATGTCTGGTAGATATTCTATTTTTGGAATGATAAAAAGCAAAGACTTAGAACCTATAGTAGTCGTTGGCAGAAAGGACAGGGAAAATCTTAGCTATCAATACTTCACACTTAATTCAAACGGTCCAATTCCTTATGTAATGCCAACTTCTATGAATTTAGGTAAGCTTGCCCTCAATTCTTTAATAAGTTATATGGAGACGCAAGAAGCAGAAACAAGCAATATAGAAGCTAATAATAAAATATTAGAAGTTATCTCAAAAGGAAAATTCTTAGATGGAAACTTACACGAAGTAAAGTATGATAAATACGATGTTCCATCAGAATGCACATATATGATAAGAACAGAGGAAGAAACAGAAATTGGCCTAGAAACTACAATTTATCAAGTAAGATTAGGATTACAAAAATATGATAGCAAAAATCCTCAATATAAAATATTAAGCGTTAACAAAATTAAATAACTAAACCCCCCATGGTTTTTCATAACAAATGGGGGGTCTAACTTTAATTTATGATGTTCAGATATTCAAGTATTGCAGCAATAGCTCCCATCATTCCTGCTTCGTCAAGTTGATAAGCTGTAATAATTTTACATGTTTCCTTTTGAATTTTCATAGCTCTTTTATTTACTTCTTCTCTTATATATTTTAAAAGCCTATCTCCTGCTCTCGAAACTCCACCGCCAATAATAAATAGCTCAGGGTTAATAATATTAATATAACCAGCTATTGCAATTCCAAGCCATTCACCCGTTTCCTTCATTATTTCTATTGCAAGCTCATCTCCTTTATCATAAGCATCAGAAAGTATTTTAGCTGATACCCTTTCTACTCCACCAGCAAGTTCAGGCATTATTGACTTTCTTCCTGAATTGATTTTTTCCTTTATTCTTCTTGCAATCGCAGGGGCAGATGCAATAGCCTCTATACATCCAATATTGCCACATGTGCATTGTGGTCCATTCTTGTCCACTGTTAGATGACCAAACTCACCAGCACAGAATCTGTGGCCTCTTATCATTTTGCCGTCTGCAATTATTGCAGAACCAATGCCAGTTCCGATTGTAATATATATAAAATCCTTGCTATTTTTAGCAGCTCCAAAATATTTTTCACCTAATGCAGCGACATTAACATCGTTATCTAAGAAAACTGGAACATCAAAACTACTCAAATCTCCTCTTATATTTACATTTTGCCATTCGTCACCTAGGTTTCCAGAAAAGTAGCACATTCCAGTTTCCACGTCAATAAGGCCTGGAACACCAATACCAATTCCAGCAATCTCTTCAATTTTTGCTCCCTTGTTGTTTAAAACAATTTCAATTTGCTCTTTAATCCTAAATATTGTGTTCTTATAGCCTCTAAAAGCTTCTGTTGAAACCTTAGTTTTAAATAATACATTTCCCTGAAAATCAGATAATGCAGTGACAATGTTTGTCCCACCAACATCGATGCCTATAACATATTTTTTCATATAATTACCTCCCTTTGAATACTGTCAAAAAGATTATCCAATACCAGCAAGCCAGCACCTTTGATAATTGCATCCTTTCCAGTCTTAGTTCTTTTTATTTTAACATGTTCGAACAAATCTGCTAATGCATACTTTTCAGCCGACTGCACTACCTCTTGAAAGAACACATCATTGACATCTATTAAATCTCCACCAATTACGATTAAACTGGGGTTAAAAATGTTTATTAAATTCGCAATACCAATCCCCAGATAATGTCCAGCCTTATTAATAGCATCTATAACTTTACTATTTCCATGAGACGTCTCTTGATTTATTTTTTCGATGCTTAAATCATCTTCATAACCGTTTTCTTTTGCAAATCTGATTATCGACCTTTCCGAAGCATAAGCTTCAAGGCATCCTTTATTTCCGCATATGCATTTTCTACCATCGATTTCAATTTTAGTATGTCCAAATTCACCAAGCCCATCGGTTACGCCCCTTACCTGCTGCTTATTATTAATAATTGCAGCACCAATTCCGTAACCAACTTTAATGCAAATAAAGCTTTCAACTTCCCTACCTTCTCCATACCAGCTCTCTGCTAATGCCATCGATCTTACATCTCTATCAACAAAAGTCTGAATTTCAAATTCATCTTCAAGTATGTCCTTTAAAGGTATATTTTTCCACCCAAAATTAGGTGCAAAAACAATAATTCCCTTTTCGAAATTAACAATACCATGAGCTGAAGCACCAATCCCAAGTATTTTGTTTTTTTCTATTTTATTATCATTGATAATTTCTCTTATTAATCTAAATAGTATATCTTGTGCAACTTCATATTCGATGTTTTCATATAGTTTTTCTGTTCTTGAATCTAATATCTCTGATTCCATATTCATAATAGCTACTCTAACTCTTGTAGAACCAATATGTGTCGCTATCAAATAATACGAATTTGCATTTATTTTTAGCATCACTGGCTTTCTTCCGCCAGTTGATTGTCCTAAATCGCTTTCAATGATTATATTTCTTTTGAGCAATTCTGCCGTAATATTTGTAACTGTTGCAGGGGTCAAATTTAGCATTTTAGCTATTTCTGCCCTTGATATTGGAGAATATAATCTTATTGCATCTAGTATTAACCCTGTATTAATTTTCTTCATCAACTGAAAACTTCCAGGAACCAAATTTTTTCTCACACAATCACCCCCTTTATTGATTATACCAAAATGGCCAAAATATTCAATGTTTATTTAATAAATAAATTAACTTTTTTAAAAAAAGTAGGGCCATTTGGCCCTAAGGGGGATGGGGGGTTCTGTTTATGGAAACTGCTGTTTCCTGCTCAAGTTTTTACTTGAGCCTTCATTTTATAATTTTTCCATTTAATCAAAAAATATTCATTAAAAATAGAAAATTTTTTTAAAATTTTTTTCGACATTTTTCTATTTTAAGAATATAATATATAAAGCACTTTTACTGAGTGTAATATGATTTTTGACTCTATTCGTAGTAAATCTTCGTATACCATAAGAATTAACACTTCAAGTCGCATATTAACATTATATAAAAGCGGCATACCAATAAAAAAATATGGCGTAGCAGTTGGAAAGCCATCAACTCCTACTCCTAAGGGCAAATTTTATATAATTAATAAAATTATTAATCCAGGTGGTCCGTTCGGTGCAAGATGGCTAGGCTTAAATATAAGGGGGTATGGCATTCATGGAACCAATAACCCTTCTTCAATTGGGAAAAGTATATCCAATGGATGCATAAGAATGTTTAACCGAGATGTTATAGAATTAAGCAAAATGGTTCCCATAGGAACTCCAGTTGACATTATATAAATTTGAAATTTATTGTTTTATAAAGATTCAATAAAAACTAGGTCATAGCCAAAACATATTTAGCTATGACCTTATATATTACTTTTTATCTTTGAGCTTCATATTGTCTTAAAAGTTTTACAAACAACTCAGGAACCTTTGCCATTTTTTCTGCTGATTCTACGAATGAAATTCTAAATTGAGTTTTTCCTGGATTTTCATCATCATTTTCAACATTATAGAATCCCTTCATAGGTGCTACTAATAGAGTTGTTTCAACTCCATCGATTTCAACTGCACCTTCTCCTGCACAGTAAAGAACAAAGTCTATTGAATCAAATCCAGGTTTTACAACGTTCCTTACATCAATAACCAAATATATTGAAGCATCTGGACTTGAAACGATTAAATTGGGTTCTAATTCTTTGAGTCCATTATATACATTTATAATTTGTTCTTTATAGTAATTCCTAATACTCTTGCACCAATCCAAAATCTGTTCCTTTGATTCATGTGCAAGCGCTCCGAATATATATTGTCCGATTGCATTAGCACATAGGTTTGCGGTATATTCAGCAACAGCTCTATTGTTAAATTCAGCATTGTCAGTTATTAGAGCTCCAATTCTTAAGCCGCATGCATTCCACACTTTTGAAGCAGTTTCAAGACTGATTCTTCTCCCTTCAATTCCAGGAACTTCTGCATCTGTAACTCCCCAAACGCTTACAAGTCTTGTATCACCAGTATAGTAAAGTTCACGATAAGCTTCATCGCTAACCATCCACATGTTGTATTTTACACACAATTTAGCTAACTCAACAAGTGTTTCATGGTCATAAAGCTGTCCTGTAGGATTGTCGTATGGTATTACAAGAAGTGCTCCAGGATTATATTCTTTAATCATTTCTTCAATTTTATCTATTTCTGGAAGGCTAAACTTTCCGTTTTCATCTAATTTACGTTTAACTGTAACTATTTTTCTACCTATTCTTTCTGCAAAAGAAATATAGTTAGTGTAAGCTGGGTCAATCATCAATAGTGGTCTTTCATCTGATCCTGCTGGACCGCATACGCCTAATAATAACAATTCCATAGCAGCAGAGCCGCCATCTGTTATCTGAACATAAAGTTTGCTAGTATCAAAACCCTCTGCATTCAAGATGTTCTTAAAAGCATCTTGAGTTTCTTTTAAACCAGCTGTTGTTGTATATCTTATTACACCTTTTGCAAATGGGCTCTCAGGTGCATCAAGTGAAAACATTCTTTTCATCATAGCTGGATTTGTAGGGAGTGAAACATTACCAATACCTACGTTTATTACAGCTTGAGGCTTAACCTTACGTTCTTCATATTTCATCTGGGCTAATCTTACATCTGATGGTGTTCTTGATTCAAAGTGAGCTGAAAGAATCGGTTTACTCATTTTAAAAACTCCCTTCTAAGAATACTTTTGTTTCTCAGTTTAATATTTTATGTATCCAGTATAATTTTAACACTAATTTAAATTCTTTTCTACAGAAAATTACAAATAGATATAAGAGTCTTATAATTAAAATCAAAAAGTTTCACCCAGGTATAGAACCTAGATGAAACTTAAAAATTAACAAAATTTACTATACTTAGGCCTCTACATTCCCACTTGTAAATTGACTGTTGTAAAGGTCTGCGTAGAATCCGCCCTTTGCAAGCAATTCCTTATGGCTACCCATTTCTATTATACTTCCATGATTCATTACTAAAATTTTCTCAGCGTCACGTATTGTGGAAAGTCTATGGGCAATGACAAAGCTTGTTCTACCCTTCATCAAATTAGCCATAGCTTTTTGAATTAATACTTCTGTTCTAGTGTCGACACTGCTTGTAGCTTCATCAAGTATAAGTATTGTAGGGTTGGCAAGTATTGCACGAGCTATAGTTAATAGCTGCTTTTGTCCCTGTGAAATGTTTGTTGCTTCTTCATTTAAAACTGTATCATATCCTTGTGGAAGTGTTCTTATAAAATGGTCAGCATGGGCTGCTTTTGCTGCGTTTACAATCTCTTCCATGGTTGCTCCTTCTTTTCCATAAGCTATGTTATCTTTAATTGTGCCATTGAAAAGCCAGGTATCTTGAAGAACCATACCAAACATTCTTCTTAGTTCACTTCTTCTGATGTCTCTTATATCAACACCATCAATACTTATTTTTCCTGAATTAATTTCATAAAAACGCATTAATAGGTTCACAAGTGTAGTTTTGCCTGCACCTGTCGGTCCTACAATTGCAATAGTATGACCTTGCTTTACATCTAAATTCATATCTTCTATAAGCGGAATATCTTCCTTATATCTAAAACTTACATGTTCAAACTTAACTTCGCCCTTTGGATTGTCTAGTCCGACTGCATCCTTACTATCTGGGATTTCTTCTTCTTCATCTAAGATTTGAAATACGCGTTCAGCACAGGCAATAGTTGATTGGATTACATTTGCAATGTTTGCTGTTTGAACAATAGGCATAGTAAAGGACCTCGAATATTGTATAAACGCCAGGACATCGCCTATACCAAGACGACTCTTTGTAATCCATATTCCACCGACAATACTTATACCAACATATCCTAAGTTGCTTATAAAGTTCATTAATGGAAACATGATTCCAGATATGAACTGCGCCTTCCATCCTGAGTCCTTGAGTCTATAATTTATTGCTTCAAACTCATTAATTGCATCTTTTTCTTTTCCAAATGCTTTGACTATTTTATGTCCTGTATAAATTTCTTCAACATGACCGCTTAATTCCCCAAGTTCCTTTTGCTGAATAGCAAAGTATTTTTGGGATTTCTTGGCTATAAATGCTGTTGCTATAACATACAAAGGCATTGTAGCTAAGACTATCAATGTTAAGGTAGGACTTATTGTTAGCATCATAATGATATAACCAATTATAGTAATAACCGAAGTAATAATTTGTGTTAAACTTTGTTGCAATGTAGTTGCTATAGTATCAACATCATTTGTAATACGGCTTAGGACATCTCCATGAGCATGCTGGTCATAATACTTAAGTGGCAGTCTTGAAAGTTTATCGTCTACTTCTCTTCTTAAATCGCGGACTGTTTTTTGTGCTACCCCTGACATTACAAGTCCCATTATTAAACTAAACAGTGAACTTATAATATACATAGCTATAAGTATTAGTGCGATCTTTCCAATATAGTTAAAATCATATTCTCCATTGGTTTCCCTAATTGCCTTGATAACTGCATTTATTTGCTCATCTGTAAACTCAATATTTTCCTTAGCATCCTTTGGTGTATTTTCCATACTGCCTTTCATTTTTTTGCTTAATTCAAGAATCTTTTTTACAACATCAGCCTTTTCATCTGCGTTTGTCAGCGTCTTTAGCCTTGGTAGTGAAACAAATTCTTGTATAGCCTTTATGCTTTCGTTATTCAAATTATTTTTTTCTTTTTCTGTTGAATTTTTTTGATAATATTCCATCTTAATTTTTAGCTGATTCAGCATATTTTCTTGCATCTTTTCCATTTCCGATAGCATTTTGCGGGACATATATGCATCCTGTAATTTATTCATTGCTTTGCTTGTTATTTTTGGGGTTGCTATTGTAAATGTTGTGCTTGCTATTGCAAAAATCAAAACAATAATCAGATTAGTTGTATGGGGTTTTAGATAGCGAAGAAGCCTTTTAAAAGTTCCTTTAAAGTCTTTTGGCTTTTCAACTGGTCTTCCCAAACCCATATGTCCGCCGCCTCTGTTCCCCATTGGTCCTTTCATTCTTCCTCTGTTTTCACTCATACCATCTCCTCCTCTGAAAGCTGTGAGGATACAATTTCACGGTAAACATCACAGTTTTTCAATAGTTCCTTGTGAGTTCCTATTCCTGCAATTCTTCCCTCATCTAAAACAATTATCCTATCTGCATCCATAATAGTCCCAACTCTTTGGGCAACTATAATTACAGTTGCGTCTTTAGTTTCATTTTTTAGTGCTGTTCTTAATTTTGCATCCGTTTTAAAGTCAAGTGCAGAAAAACTATCGTCAAAAATATATATTTCTGGCTTTCTAACAAGTGCACGAGCAATAGAAAGGCGCTGTTTTTGACCACCCGACACATTTGTTCCGCCTTGTGCTATTTTATGTTCAAATCCACCATCCATACTTTCGATAAACTCTAAAGCCTGAGCAACTTCTGCTGCATGCCTGATTTCTTCATCTGTAGCATTTTCATTTCCAAACTTGATATTTTCTGCAATTGTTCCTGAAAATAAGATTGCCTTTTGAGGAACAAAACCTATTTTTCTTCTAAGTTCCTCCTGCGATATTTCTCTAACATCGACTCCATCTATCAAAATACTTCCACTATCAACATCATAAAATCTTGGAATTAAATTTACTAATGTTGATTTGCCAGCTCCCGTACTTCCTATTATAGCTGTTACTTCCCCGGGCTTTGCTGAAAATGAAATATTCTTTAAAGCCGGCTCTTCTGCTCCATGGTAACTGAAGGTTACATCTCTAAACTCGACAAAACCTCTGCCTTCAAATTTATTATTGGTTACTTCTGCATCTACTATTTCAGGTTCTGTATCAAGAACCTCATTAATTCTTACAGCCGCTGCTTGTGCACGAGGAACCATTATAAACATCATTGCAAGCATTAGCATAGAAAACATAATTTGCATAGCATATTGGGTGAATGCTGCAAGTGCTCCTAAGTCCATATTACCCTCGCTAATACGAATACCTCCAAACCAGAGAATTGCTAAAGAAGTTAAATTCATAATAAGCATAATTGAAGGCATCATAAATGCCATAATTCTATTGACCTTTATATAGTTCTCTGTAAGGTCGACATTCGCCTCATCAAATCGCTTTTTTTCACGCTCAACTGTATTAAATGCTCTAATAACTCTTATTCCTGTGAGTTTTTCACGTAATACTAGATTAACTTTATCTATTTTAACCTGAACCAATTTAAAAAGTGGTATCATTTTAGAAGCTAATAACGCCACAACACCAGCAAGAACCGGTACAGCAACAGCAAGGACTAATGTAAGCGGTCTATCCTTTCTAAAAGCCATAATAACTCCGCCAACAGCCATTATCGGTGCGCTAATCATCAGACGCAGTATCATAACTGTTACGGTTTGTATTTGTGTAACATCGTTTGTTGTTCTTGTAATCAAAGTTGCTGTTCCCAATTTATCAAATTCATTTAAAGAATAACTTTCTACTCTTCTAAATATCTTACTTCTCAAAATAGTTCCTAAGCTAGAGGATATATATGCTGACAGGTAGCTTGCTGTTATGGAACATATTACTCCGCCACCGGCAACCAAAAGCATTATCCCGCCTATTTGTATTATCTTGTTTGTATCGCCTTTCATTACACCTTTATTTATTATGTCTGACATAAGTGTTGGAAGATATAAATCTCCTAAAGATTGTAAAGCCACAAAAATAAATGCTCCTATTACCATAGCAGCATATGGCTTTAAAAACTTATAAAGTTTTAACACAGCTGATCATCTCCTAACAGTTTAATATACTAATTATCTATTATCCTTAGTAATATTAATCTTTATCTTTAAGATTTTCACATTTATTTGATAAATTATCTGCCATCTTCTGAAGAAGATTTCTCAATAGTTCCTTTTCGTCATCAGAGAAATTTCCAAAACACTCTTCGTTCAAATCCCCCATTACCTTCTTTAAAACTTCACACACTTCCATGCCTTTATCTGTAAGATATACTCTTGAAATCCTCTGATCTAATTCATCCTGCTTTCTTGTAACTAGTCCTGCCTTCTCTAATCTAGTCAGCATTACTGTTGTAGTTGCAGGTTTAATATGGAGCTTTTCTGCAAGTTCCCTTTGACTTTGTCCATTGTTTTTATACAGAATAAATAACATAGGTGGCTGTCCTGGATAGAGACCTAGTTTTTCTAAAGTAGCATGCAATCTCTGATAATGAAGTTTTATGACCATCATAAAAGCTTGATGTAAATTATCAAAATTGCAATTGTCCATATATATCCCCCTTTCATTATCGCAGTGTATTTACGCTTACATTATTTAGCCGACTAACTATATTTATAATAACAGTTAGTCGGCTAAATATCAATAGAGTTTTCTTTTTTTATTTAAAAAAATATAGGAGTGAGGTTTTTAAATTTCCCACTCCTATTTAAAATCAAGCTTGCTAAAACATCAATTCTCCTATTTTGTATCCGTAGGGTAATTCTTCTTCAATCAAGAATTTAAAGCTTTCGTCCCTTAATATTGGCAAGAAGACTTCATAAGGAATTCTAGTAAATTCACAAGCATAGCTGCTGGCTCCAAACCATTTGCCTTCTTTACTGCTCAAATTTAAACCTCTGGCAAATTTAGTATAGTTAGAACAATCATGAACTGCTAAATTCCAATTTTCTTCATCAGCAATTTTCATAAAATTTAGTGTTAATTCTCTGCTCCAAATTGGAGATATATAGCCAAGTCTTGAAATATACATATTTTCTCCATAATAATTGTAAATATTATTTTCATTTAGGTGTAATTCAGCACAATTAATAAAATCAAGTTTTGTATCTAAAATTGCTTGTTTCTTCTCAAAAAAGTTTTCAAAAAACTCAGGTGTCATTGGAGTTTCAATTCCTACTCTTTCAATATATTCTTTAGCTATGCCTATATTTTCAATAACTTTATCCGAGCAATCTGAGGCCCCTAAATTGAAACGTATCTCGTTAAGACCTGCTTTTCCTAAAGCTTTCAATGTATCTTCAGTTGCTAAAGTTCCATTTGTATAAAGATGTTGATGAATTTTAGCATCGCTAAATTTCTTTATAATCGGAAAATATTTTTCTATTTCCATGAATGGTTCTAAATAAACATATGCAATTCCAGTTGGCTTTTTATAAATTGATAGCAGTAAATCAATATCCTTTTCATAAAACTTAGTTCCACCAATTTCCCAAAAATCTTCTCCAATTGGTGGCATTTCATCTATGTGTCCATAGTTATAGCAGAATTTACAGTTTAAATTGCATCTATTTGTTTTTCTAACTGCGCCTAACCCAGTGCCTAGTAGACAAGAACGGCATCCATTTGAAAATTTATTTTCATTTCCCACAAAATAAGTTCTATTCTCCAATGTTTTTAAATTCTTAATTTTAGACATCAATGCAACATTTCTATTTTCAACAGCTGCTTCAATTTGTGCAAAAGTGGCATAAACTATTTCTTCCTGCTTTGGACTAAGTTCTTCGTCTTCAGGTAATTGTGAAAAAAATTCAAACCACATTAATGCATCATTTTTTGAAATTTTCATTACTTGTCCTCCTTAGTTTCATCATTAGTTCAACAACATTATACTAATAAACATTATTTTATTCAAATTTAGTTCCTACTAATTTTCATACTTCAAATTTCCTTTAATCCTTAATATCATTCTATACTTTTTACTACTTCTAAATCCATTTCTATTTGATTATTTTTGACTGTAACCAGAACAGTAAATCACTCATAACTTCATCCCTATTAATCTCATTTAGCATCTCATGTCTCCCATCCTTATAAAATTTATAAGAAACATCCTTAATCCCTAATTTTTTATATTTTTCTATCAGCCATTTAATAGTCCTACATTTATTTCCCACTGGATCCTGTTCACCTGCAAAAATATAAATCGGTAAGTCTTTAGGAATTTTAGCCATATAATTCTTTTGGTGTATTTTCTTAAGCCCATTAAAAAAATCATAGTAGAAGCTTGCTGTAAAGACCGTTCCACAGAATGGATCATTAATATATTTTTCAACCTCTTTTTCATCTCTGCTTAACCAGTCGAATTCAGTCTTATTAGGCCTAAATGATTTATTATAATTTCCAAAGGATAATTTGTTGAGCAAATTACTCTGCCATCTCTCTCCTTTTCTCTTCATCTCAAGCTTAGCAAGAAAAATTCCTATGTCCAAGAGTATTCCCTGTTTCCCTGCAGTTCCTGATAAGATTACACCGTTAATTGTATTTCCATATTTTGTTATATACGATTGTGCTAAAAATGACCCCATGCTATGTCCTAATAAAAACACAGGCACATTTGGATATTCCTTTTTTATAATATCATTTAATTGCTTCATGTCGTATATCATTCTGTTAAATCCATCTTTGCCTGTATATCCAACATTTTCGATAGATTTAGCAGTTTTTCCGTGCCCTACATGATCATTTGCATATACTACATATCCTTCGTTAGTAAAAAATTCTGCAAATCTATCATACCTTGCAGCAGTTTCAGCCATTCCATGAGCTATTTGAATTACACCTTTTATTTCTTTATCTTCATTTGGCATCCATTTATAAGTAAAAATTTCTACATTTTGCCCGTTGCTGAAAGCAAACGTATCAGTTTGCAAGTTATCCCCTCCCCATATTTATAATATCTTTTAAATTAATTTCTACTAAAACCTTAAATTATACACAATAGCAAAGTTTAATCAAACTACAAGATTTTATTCTCCATAATATTTCGTGTACACTGCATTAACCCTTATTTTAAGTGTTGCAGATCCATTTGATATCTTATTCCCTGGAGTCATTGCTTTAGTTATAGTATTTATAGCATTCAAAGTTGATAATCCATTTGTATTCCCCTGATTTGGTATATAAATTTTATTTTTATTATTTTCTTTTAAAAAGTCCATTGCCTCTTTCATTTCTTTAGAATTAGGAACAATACTTTTCTCCATTCCAGGCATGTTTTCGATATTTTTTAGTTGTTTAGTAATCTTATCAAAATCCACCAAAAAAGCTTTAGTTAAAGGACACCTATGGTTAAATGCATTAATTTCCTTTGATATATTGATACCTTTAGCATTCCAATCATCCATATCCATAGTTATAGCTATAACTTGACTTATGCCATCTAAAGGAAGCGGATCAGATACTCACTCCACATTATAATCAGGATAAACATAGTTTTCAGACCATACAGCAGTTGCTTCACTTAACCATATTTCTTCAACTGACTTATAACCAAGTTTTAGTTCAAACTGAAATGTATGAAAAAGTTCATGTGCTATAGTAGATTTAACATACTTTTCTAAATCACATAATAAATCATTAATTCTTATTCTATAATTACCTTTAAAATAAAACGAATTACCCCATATTGTTTCTGGCATTTCAAATATTTCAATTATATAAGGCTTTGAAGGTTTTATTTTCATTAATGGTTTAAACTTCCCCCACGAATATATTAATGCCTCTTTAACTTGTGAAGCCATTGTTTTTATTGACTGCCTTTTTTTATCAGGCCATTTTTTGTTTTCATAGTATACAATTTCAAATTTCTGGTCTTCAATGGTAAATTCATCAACATACTCCTGATAATCTTCTGTTGCTGCAAAGGCTTCATTGAAAAAATTCAGCTTTGATCTTTTATTTTCTTTTTTATTAACTGGTGAAAAAAAACTGCGATTATCATTTATGGGCAGAAGATATGGCAATTCCTCATTTTGTGTTTATTGTGATATGTTATCCCAATTATCTGCTAAATATCTTATAGCATATTCACAAGTATCGGCAGGTTGATTAGATTTGTATTTATCCGGAAGACGCTTTTCATCATAATCGGCAAAAATCTTAAATAAAGAAGCTTTTTCTAATGAAATTTTACCGTCATTAAAATCTTTTTCAATAAGCTCTGTAGAATTTAAAGGAGGTTCTTCATAATCATCCGGAACATTAGCCAAATCTGCAATTTCTTTATCAAATTCTTTTAATTTATTTATAAATTCACTGTTTAAATTGTAAATAGGTTTAGGTTCATATAAGCTTACTTGTTCAATTAAAGATTTATCATTGTCTTTACTATTTTGCTTATATAGTTTTTGAAATTTCTAAAGCCTCATTAAAGCAGTTTATGTGATGTATTACAATCTCTTTAAGCCCATACATTGCAATATCCTTAACTACTTTTTCATCATTACATCTTTTGCTTTATGCTTAGTTCTAACCTTTGCAAGAACAGTAGTTTTCCCATTCTCTACTGTTAATATAGAAATTATCTTTAATATATTTCCTATAAGAGCACTAGCACCTGTATTTCAAATTGTTTTTAATTTTTCAACTACATATTTCCTTGATATAGATTCTGCACGTACAACATATGCTGTTTTATTTAAATAATCTACTACCTTCCTCCTCGCTTTTTGAAATCCTCTTCAATACGAGCTTTCCAGTTTTCTGATATTTTACGACTAGTTCGAAAACAACTTACTGTTTCGCTTATAACCTCGTAGTTTAGTAAAGTGCCCTCTCTGTCTGCATTATAATTAGTCGCCCTATCCTGACTTATACCAAAGCGCTCTGCTGTAGCAATGGCATCAATGTTTGCACCAAGAAAGATAAACTCCCAGCCATATCTTCTCTTTTGATACTCAATCATCTGGCGAACTTTTTCATAACTGAACTCTTTGCTAGAATTCTCCATACCATCAGTAATTATTACGAACATAACATGTTCAGCTCGCTCGTCTTCAGGTATATGTTTCTGAATATTTACTATTTTGTTGATAGTTTTTCCCATTGCATCCAATAATGCAGTAGTACCTCTTACGAAATACTCTTTATCTGTAATAGGTTCAACGCTACGAAGGTTTACGTGCTCGTGCAGCAATTCATATTTGTCATCAAACAACACTGTAGTAATCAGAGCCTCGCCCTGCTCTTTTTTCTGCTTTTCAATCATAGCATTAAATCCGCCGATAGTATCGCTTTCAAGACCACTCATTGACCCACTTCTGTCAAGAATAAATACCAATTCTGTTAAACCTTTTTTCATGGCGTTATCCTCCAATCAACCATTTATTGTAATTTAAGTATAACATTTAGAATACAATGAATGGTCGCATGGAAAGCGACAAATCTGTCATTCTTTTAAATTTATGCATACTACGCTCCTAATAGATTTTGACCAAACGCGAACAAAGCTTCATTGATTTCAAATATATTGTAGTTTTCTTCTTCAATAAAATACTGAATGATGATATCAAATTTATTACTGTTAGAGAGAGCATATCCGGCCTTAAGCAGCAGGTTTTTTGTTTCATCCAGGTTTAATTTTAATGCAATAGCAAAAGCAATTGCAGTAGGCTTACTTGGCTTATAATTTACATCGTTTCGGATTTTAGAAAATAATTTTCGGTCTATATTTGCCTTTTTATAAGTTTCTGTTTCTGTCATGCCTTTTTCATCAATCAAACGAAGCAACATCTGTGAAAATGTTTCATCCAAATGCTTTATAGCATCATCAAGGCTTCGTTTTTTCTTTTTGTTTATTATTGATTCTTCAGCTGTTTGAAACTCAGGCTCCATAGAGTAGCTCGCTTGGTGCATTTCCTCAATCAAATATCTACGATTAAAGGGTTGTTCTTCTATATACTTATCATCAATATATTGCTTAATGGATGAAAACAGTTTCTCGGACATGACAAATGCTGATTTATCATAAACAACAAGATAAACTGTCATATCATTGTTTAGCAGAAAATCTCCTATTACTGAAATTGCTATTTTTAATGCTTTATCCTTGGGATACCCATAGGCACCTGTTGATATTAAAGGAAACGCAATGCTCTCAAGTTTATATTCCTTCGCTAATGCAAGTGAGTTCTTATAACAATCTGCCAGCAGCATCTCCTCATTATTTTTACCACCTTGCCAAACAGGCCCAACAGTATGGATTACATATTTTGCCGGAAGTTTATACCCTTTTGTTATTTTTGCTTGTCCAGTCTCACATCCACCAAGATTTCTGCACTCTTCAAGCAGCTCAGGTCCTGCAGCACGATGGATTGCTCCATCAACACCTCCGCCACCAAGAAGTGAAGAGTTTGCTGCATTAACAATCGCATCAGCGTATACTTTCGTTATATCATTACGGATTATTTCTAGTGGCATCGAATAACCCCCTTCCTTTATATTTTTAAATAAATAGAATTTACCAAGCTTTGACTTTTATAGCATTATACCTATTATTTAGGGCACAAAATAGGCAACTTAAATACAAAATGATTTTAAACAATAAATCATATTTCAAAAAAAATTAAAGATTGTATTTATTTACTTAGAGAAATTATTCTACACTTTTATTTAAATTCCTCTTTGCTTGCAAGACTATAGGCTAATTTTGAATTATCTCCTATGTGAATAAATTTTCTCTTTGTCTTTAATTAATCACAAATTTCCCCCACCTTTAATAGTAAAATACCCCAAAAAAAGAAAGCCTAAAAATTCATGGCTTCACACACATTGTATCAATATTATAGTGCAATATGTCTTTGGACGATGATTTTGATACAAGATAGGTAATATTATGTTGTAACTCCGTTTACAGTTTTTTCTGTTCTTATACCGTTGTCGTTGTATTTGAAGGAAATGTTAAGCCCGTTACCTAAAATTCCTGCAAGCTGTCTGCCCTCTTCCCATGTGTTTGTATCTAGTATAAATCAAGTCTCTGACAATAGAAATTAATGTATTCTCCAACTTCTATATCATTTGGAATAACACCTTGTTCTAATTGTATAATAATTTCGCCGAGTTGCACTAAGCAATCATGTTTATTAGTAAATTTTCCTGTTAACTTATAAGCAAATGATTCACTTAATTTTTCAACAACATATTTGTTTTCAAGGCTTTTGACCACATTTTTATTATTGAAGCAATATATAGGCTCGTTTAAAATCCTCCCCTGTTCCTTCTTAAATGGTTGTGAAAAACATTTCAAATCGTAAGTCCCATCTGATACAGTTACTTCTGCTTCCAATGCAGATTCAGAAAGCCATTTTACTTTACTTATTTTCACCATACGCAACCTCCATTATCTTCCTAACCCTAGACTAGGAGCTTTTTTTATTAACTCGGAAACAGGTTTTATATGAAATGTTGTAATATTTCCAGTTGCTCTATCTAAACCAACAAATCCATATTTTGCACTTCCTTGTCCACCAATCAGTCTTACATATCCATTAAGCTCAGGAACAAATTCACCATTTTGTATTACAAAGTTTGCATCATCCATGTAATTCTTAAGATTGTATTGTTTTTTACCTAGAGCATCCATCATTTCTTTCCCATGACGTTCAAAATGAGCAACTGCTTCATCACCTTTGAATTTAATAAGCTTATTAGCAGTACTACTCGTTCCCTTAATAATTGTCTTCGCTTTTCTAGCGGAAACTAATGCTCTTACTCCCTTTGCAATAAACTTTCCTGCTCCAGCTAATGCTACACCTGTAATAGCACCTGTTGCAGCTGCTTTCCCTAATCCGCTCCAACTAAATCCTCCATTACTATGCTGTAAAAGATATAGCACTGAATCAGTTATTGCTCCGCCTACAGCTGCACCAACCCACCATGCTATATCACCATCTGGGTCTTCCATGTTTACTGGATCATTGCTGCAATACGCAAACATGTTATGGGACAGTAATTCTCCCTTTTCCCCTACAATCGCATCCGCATTAATAAACCTACCCCACTCAGGATTGTAGAACCTGCTTTGTAGATAATACAGATTCGTCTCTTCATCGTATCTGTATCCTCTATACCTATATGGATTCTTAACCCCTACAGTTGTTGCAAGGCTTCCGTCAATAGAGATAATATTCCCCCAGCTATCGTAAGTATAAGTTACAACTTCATTCCCGTTTGCGTCTATTAAAGCTATAATATCCCCTTGCCCGTTCCTTATATAGTAATATTCTACCCCATTTAAATTCATTGAAACAAGGTTGTCTTGGCTATCGTAGGAATAGTGGATTGTATCGGTGCCGTTTGTTTCAAGAATAACTTTATCGCCTAAAAGGTAATATTTTGTTGTAACACCATTTATAGTTTTTTCGGTTCTTATACCTTGGTCGTTGTATTTGAAGGAAATATTAAGGCCGTTACCTTGTATCCTAGAAAGCTGTCTTCCCTCTTCCCATGTAAAGGTATAGCCATTATAGGATAGAGGATTCCCTATATTATCATAGGTTATTGTCTTTCCGTCAAAGCTTGTTAGTTTATCCTTCCAGTTAGAATCGTTGTATGTGTAGGTTATTGTCTTAGTAGGATTTTCAGGTAATCCTTCTGTATACGGATATTCTATTTTGCTTAAAATGTTACCGCCTAAGTCATAAGTATATACTATTGTCTTGTTTAATATTTGGTTGTCTTCCCTTATAAGTTCATTTAGCTTGTTGTAATAATATTTAATTCTTTTTCCATCCTGGGTTATTGTTTCAATATTCCCATTTGCATCGTAGGTGTAGTTTATCTTTTTACCATTGTTATCAATCTCGCTTAATCTGTTTGTTGTTGAGTTTTGGTATGCACCTGCTTCATAGCTGTAGTTTGTTGTAAAGGATGCTGACCCTGTTAAAATAACTTTATTGCTTAGTCTTCCTAAAATGTCATAACTATTTGTAACCTTTGCTCCATTTGAAAGATTTATTTCCTTTTCCTTATTGTCCTTATCGTAGGAATAGCTTGTTGTAAAGCTCAAGCCGTTTATCCTTTCAACTACGCTGCTTTTGTTGCTGTTTGAATCGTAGGAATAATTTATTCTATTTCCATTGGAATCCTCTATCTTTATTAATCTTTCTGAAATATCATATACATACCTATATTTTACCCCATTTACAAAGTCATCTAAATAGCCTAAATTTCCGCTTGCATCATATTCATATCTAAACCTTTCTATTCCGTTATATTTTTTTGCAGTAATTCTGTCAAGGTCATCATAGTTATAGCTTATTGTTTGCCCGTTTCCATAGGTTGAACTCTCTATCCTGCTGTAGGAATCATAGATGTTAGTTATTAGGCTTTGGCTTCCAACTTTAACCTCCGTATTTCTTCCTAATGCATCATAAACAAAGCTATAGCTAAATCCATTATGTCCTATTTCACTTAGTCTGTCATTTGCATAGGTGTAAGTATTCTTTACCTCGTCATTCTCATTTAATGCCATCTTGGCTTCTGTCATTCTGTCTAAATTGTCATAAACATAATTTATAATTGAATTTTTAGCATCTGTTAGGCTGTTTAATACTCCCTTTGTTGTATTAAAGTTATAGCTTACGGTATTTCCTGACGCATCTGTTTGGGTTTTTAGATAATTGTAATTTTCATCATAAGTTGTTGTTGTCTTTATATAATTTGTTTCTGGTCCTATCTTGGTTTCAATTACATTGCCGTGATCATCGTATGAGTAGTTTTGCAGTGTCCCCTCAGATGAAGTCCCTTCTGTTAGATTATGTTTCTCATCATAAGAAAAACTTGATGAATTGCCTTTTGGTTCGGTGTAATTTGTAACATCGTTGTTTTCATAGGTTAAGTTTGTTTGATTGTTTTCAATATCTATTACCTTTGTTAAGTTTCCATTAGTATCATATTCAAACCTATCACCAAATTCTTCTTTGTAAAGCCCAAGTCCATCAAACCAGGCTATGTTTTCATTATTGTAGTATAAAACATATATGTTTATGCTCTTGTAATCCGATCCTGCTACAACTCTATCTGATATATACTGCCAGTCGTTTGAATCCTGATTAAGTGGGACTACTTGGTATTCATATCCTCCTGTTACCTTTTCAAAGCCTATGTCTATTGCAAAGTATCTTCCCTGTGATATTGGAACTGAGTTTGCCTTTGCCCACCCGGATACTACAAATGTATCTCCCGCTTTTCCTTCTACATATATCTTTTGATAAAGGGTCTTTGTTTTTGTTGCCTCACCAAATATTCTAAATAGATTGGAATCAAGCCCTGGTGCTGCTGTTGATGTAACCTTTGTGTCGTTGCTGTTTAAGTAGCTGTTTTTTGTCCAGAATGTAGGTGTATCTGTTCCATATAAAAAGTCAGCATTTTCTACAAGGTTATATCTGTTTGCTACAAATCCATCCTCAAGCTGTAGTGCATCAAAATATGCATCCCCTGACTCTTCTACTATCCCAAATCTTGCATAAACCGTTGAACTCGCAGCATCTGTTGGAATTTTATTTGTATGAGTTTTCTTTGTTTTCAAGAATGTCTAAGTTATCTTCATCTTTTGCCTGGATTAATGAATTATCTATATCCTTCCATTTACCGTCCTTTAAGTAATGAACTGCTGTAGGATATATTGCTGCTTCATATGTAAAGTCATCCTTTTAAAATGTTTTATGTTCTTTTCTCTTTTTTCTTCTACTTCCTTGATTATTTTTGCTTCCTTTTTAGTAGTTTCTGTAATATTTAGTGCATCTTCTTCTGAGGAATAACTGTTAAAAATGTCTGCGAATACTTTGATGTTGATAAAAGAAAAAATTAGCGTGAAGATTAGAATAAAAGAAATGCGACGTTTAAATTGTGCATCATAAAACCCCTTTCGGCAAAATTGTTAATAAAATATTAACATTAAAGGGGACCGGTTTCAATAAGTAAATTGTGGTAAATTGGTAATTATCGGTTATATGAACTCATTTCAAAAAAGTAAAAAGCCTTGAAACTTAATGCTTCAAGACAATTGTATCGAAATTAAAGTTTAGATTTTGGTGGAGGCGAGGGGAGTTGAACCCCTGTCCGAAGGCATAGACACCCAGGCATCTCCGAGTGCAGTCAGTGTTTTGACATTCCCTCCATCCAACTCCCACTGACAGGATTTGGACTTCAGTAGCTTCATGAATACAGGCTTATCGCAAAGCTTAGATAAGCTCGTTCCCCACTAGTCGACGCCCTATCCTATGCCGTGGGACTCATAGGTAGAACGGCTGCCGTTAGTTAGGCAGCTAAAGCTAAATTATCGTTTGCGTTTATATTTAATCCCAGTTTTTTAACGTGGCCCCAGGTTCCACGACTCGCTTCCTGAATACCTCCTACCCCCGTCGAAAGCCAAGACGCCCCCGCGTTGATAGTATAATTATTATAACACAGTTTTGTAAGTTATACAATGTTTTATGTTACCATTGATTAAATCAATACAGATTTCTAACCTTAAATTCCTTTTCTACTTCTCTTCGCGCATCTCTTTTAGCAATATCCTCACGCTTATCGTATATTTTCTTACCCTTTGCAAGAGCAAGCTCTACTTTTACTAGACCCCTGACTACATAAAGCGTTAGTGGTATTAAGGTTAATCCCTTTTGCGACACTAATCCTGCAAGCCTTCTAATTTCACTTTTATGCATCAATAATTTTTTTGGTCTTAGGGGATCCCTGTTAAATATATTACCTTTTTCATATGGACTTATGTGCATATTGTAGATAAACAACTCACCATTAGAAATATCTGCATAACTGTCCTTAAGGTTAGCTTTTCCAAGTTTAATGGACTTTACTTCCGTTCCAAACAGTTCTATTCCAGCCTCAAATGTTTCCTCTATAAAATAGTCATGCCTTGCTTTTCTATTTTCCGCGACTACTCTTCTTTCTGATTTCATCCTATCACCTGCCAATAGTAAAATATATCCTCATATTTAAATAATATATTTTATATAGACTTTGTCAATAGAAAATGACAACAAAAAAGGCAGGCACTAATGCCTTGCCTCAATTTCTTGTTCGTCTTCCACAAGAGCAAAATCAATTGTTCTATTCTCAACATCTGCCTTAACAACCTTTACCTTTACTTCATCACCGAGTCTGTAAATCTTTCTTGTCTCTTCGCCTATTAATGCGTAAATATTTTCATCAAAAATATAGTAATCGTCGGCCAAATTGCTAATATGTATTAATCCCTCAATAGTATTTGGAAGTTCTACAAACATACCAAAATGTGTAACTGAGGAAATTATTCCCGTATAAACCTCACCAATTCTATCCGCCATATATTCTACCTTCTTTAAATCCTCAGTCTCTCTTTCAGCTTCATCTGCAATTCGTTCGGTATCACTTGATTGCTTTGCTGCCTTTTCAACAAGACTTCTAAGCTTTTCAATCCTCTTTTCATCAATCTTGCCCTTTAAAAACTCTTTAATAATTCTGTGTATTATCAAATCCGGATATCTTCTTATTGGTGACGTAAAATGACAATAGTATTTTGACGCCAAGCCAAAATGCCCTGTGCAATCTGGTGAATACCTTGCCTGTTTTAACGACCTTAAGAGCAGCATGTCTATTATAGGTTGTTCTCTTTTTCCCTTTGCAGCTTCAAGAATATCCTGCAGCATCTTTGGATGAACATCCTTACCAAATTTCACTCTATAGCCAAGATTGTGTGCAAACTCTGCAAATC
The DNA here is from genome assembly GCF_001440545.1 of Caloramator mitchellensis. NCBI lineage: Bacteria > Bacillati > Bacillota > Clostridia > Eubacteriales > Clostridiaceae > Caloramator > Caloramator mitchellensis. The sequence continues at coordinate 208,370 of NZ_LKHP01000001.1, read as the reverse complement.
GTAAAATCTTTTCAGAATCGGGATCCTCATGAATTCTATATACAAACGGTATCCCAGTCCAGAACATATGCTCCGCAATTGTTTCATTGCAGACAATCATAAATTCCTCTATTATACGATTTGCAATCTCTCTTTCATATGGTTTAATTTCAATAGGCTTGCCCTTTTCATCAAGTATTACCTTGCATTCCTCAAAATCAAAATCCAAAGCTCCCCTCAAAGTCCTTTTTCTATTTAAAATATTACATAGCTCCTCCATGTTCCTGAAATCTTCTATAAGATAATCATACCTTTTACACAGCTCTTCATCATTATCTCTTAAAATTTTAGTAACATCAGTATAAGTCATTCTTTCACATGTTTTTATTATACTTTCAAAAATTTCATAATCGACAACTCTGCCGTTTTGGTCTATTGTCATAACACAAGATAAAGTTAATCTGTCAACCTTTGGATTTAAGCTGCAGACTCCATTTGATAGTTTTCTTGGTAGCATAGGTATAACTCTATCAACTAAATAAACGCTGGTTCCTCTTTTTAAAGCTTCCTTATCAAGAGGCGATTTTTCTTTTACATAATATGTAACATCTGCAATATGAACACCAAGTTTAAACTTCCCATCAGGCAATTTTTCTATTGAAACAGCATCATCAAGGTCCTTTGCATCCTCTCCATCTATCGTAACAATTTTTAAATTTCGTAAATCCCTTCTTCTTTTAATTTCTTTTTCTGGAATTTCTTCAGGTATCTGCTCCGTATAATCCTCAACTTCCTTTGGAAATTCTTCAGGCAAATCATATTTTCTAATAATTGATAAAATATCTATCCCTGGTTTATCTTTTTTGCCCAAAACTTCAACGATTTTCCCCTCTGGGTTTCTCCTTTTTTCTGGCCACTTAGTGACTTCTACTATAACCTTATCGCCGTTTTTAGCACCATTTACGTTGGATTTTGAAACAAATATATCCTGATAGATTCGTTTATCATCTGGCACTACAAAGCCAAAATAATTGTTTTTTTCAAAAGTTCCTACAAGCTTTGTATTAGCCCTCTTTAATATTTTTATTATTTCTCCTTCCGCAGTTTTTCCTGGAATAGCAGGTCTAATTATTTTTGCAACAACTCTATCATTGTGCATAGCTCCGTTTAAATTGTCTGCTGAAATATAAATATCTGACAAAGTGGTATCTTCTGGCAATACAAATCCATATCCCTTAGAATGACCTTGAAGTTTGCCTATTACGAGATTCATTCTTTCGGGAATACCATATTTGTCCTTATGAGTTTTAAAAAGCAAGCCCTCCTCTTCCATTTCATCTAAAATCGATAGAAATTGCCCTATTTGCTTTCTATCGATTTCAAAATATTTTGCCAATTCTTCAGCTGATAGAGGTTTATAGGCTTCTTTTCTCATAAATTCAAGAATTGAATCCTTGACTTTATTCATAGCACCACTCCCATTATAATCCAATTTCTGTAGCTATTAATTTCATTTCACTAAGTGCAATATCAATAAACTCTTCTAATTTAATACCAATTTCCTCTATTGATTTGATTTGTTCTCTATTTGCTCCTTTAGCAAAATCCTTTTTCTTCATCTTCTTTAATACCGATTCAACTGTTACATTCTGAAGCTTTTTATCCGGCATAACCAACGCCGAAGCTGTTATAAGGCCTGTAACTGGATCTGCTGCCCAAAGAGCCTTATCTAGTATAGATATCCTTGGTATGCCATGTATTTCATTATGAACTTTTACTGCATATACAACATCCTCAGGGTAACCCAATGAAGCTAAAATTTCTGCTCCTAAAATACTGTGCCTATGAGGGTCTTCTGCAGTTTCTTCGTAGTCTATATCGTGAACTAATCCGCAAATTCCCCATTTATCCTCCTCCTGCTTAAGTCTTTTTGCCAAGCCCTTCATAACTGCTTCAACTGCCATCATATGATTTATTAGGTTTGTATTTTTTACTCTTTCCAAAACATGTTGAAGTGCAACCTGCCTTTCCATTTTACCACTCCTTTGTATTTTTTGAAAAAAATTTTATATTATTCATGAATTTTAATTATGTAAAAGACCTGCCAAGGCAGGTCTCAAATTATTTTATTAAATTCAATAGTATACCACCATACTTTAAGAACAATGGTGCAAAAACAAGTGAAACAATAGTCATTAACTTAATTAATATATTCATAGCTGGACCTGCAGTATCCTTGAATGGGTCGCCTACTGTATCTCCAACTACTGCAGCCTTGTGAGCAAAGCTACCTTTTCCGCCGTGTTCTCCAGTCTCGATATATTTCTTTGCGTTATCCCAAGCACCGCCAGCATTAGCCATTAGTATGGCAACCAATACACCTGAAACAAGTGAACCAGCAATAAGTCCGCCCAAAGCTTCAGTTCCAAGAAGAAGTCCAACTAAAAGTGGAACTACAACTGCTAATACTCCAGGTAAAACCATTTCCTTAAGAGCTGCTGCAGTTGAAATATCAACACAAGTCTTGTAATCAGGTTTTGCTTTACCTTCCAACAGTCCTGGAATTGACTTAAACTGTCTTCTAACTTCTTCAATCATATGGTTTGCAGCTTTACCAACCGCTTCCATAGCAAGAGCTCCAAAGAAATACGGTAAAACTCCACCAACTAAAAGTCCAACAAGTGTCAATGGATTCAAAAGGTCTATTGCTTTTAATTGAACCGCTTGTGAATAGGATGCGAACAGAGCAAGTGCTGTTAAAGCAGCAGAACCTATTGCAAATCCCTTTCCAATTGCTGCTGTAGTATTTCCAACTGAATCCAATGTATCAGTTATCTTTCTTACATCCTTTGGAAGTTCCGCCATTTCTGCTATACCACCTGCGTTATCCGCTATTGGGCCATAAGCATCAACTGCTACAGTCATACCAGTTGTTGAAAGCATTCCCAATGCAGCTAGTGAAATACCATATAGCCCTGCTAAAACATTCTGTGCTTCACCGTATCCACCCATAATAAAGAACGCTAAAATCATTGCAATAGCAATAAATACAACTGGCAATACAGCAGAATACATGCCTACAGCTAACCCTGAAATGATTGTAGTTGCAGGCCCGGTTTCTGACTGCTTTGCAATCTTCTTTACATGATTAAAGTCAGCAGATGTATACATTTCTGTAAATTGTCCGATTAATACACCAACCACAAGTCCTGCAGTAATAGCAAAAAACGCCCTAAAATCTCCAAAAATCATCCTGCTCAAAATCCCTGAAGCAATGATTACTAAAATGCTGCTAACATAAGTTCCATTCTTAAGAGCCTTTTGAGGATTTGAATTTTCATCTCCCTTAACGAACATTGAACCGATAATTGAGGCAATAATTCCTACTGCTGCAAGTATAAGTGGAAATATAATACCTGAATTATTATCCTTAAATAATACTGCTCCTAATGTTAAAGCAGAGATTATTGAACCAACATAGGATTCGAAAAGATCAGCTCCCATTCCTGCAACGTCTCCAACGTTATCTCCAACGTTATCAGCAATAACAGCAGGATTTCTTGGGTCGTCTTCAGGTATACCCGCTTCTACCTTACCAACTAAATCCGCACCTACATCGGCTGCTTTAGTATAAATTCCACCACCGACACGTGCAAATAATGCAATTGAACTTGCACCAAGCCCAAAGCCTGTTACTATATTTGCATCTTTAAATAGTATGTAGAATAATCCTACTCCTAAAAGGCCAAGACCGACAACGCTCATACCCATTACAGCGCCACCAGAAAAAGCTATCTCAAGTGCTTTATTCTGGCCTGTTCTTGCAGCATTTGCAGTCCTAACATTTGCCTTTGTAGCCACTTGCATTCCGAAAAATCCAGCAAGGATTGAGAACAAAGCGCCAAAAATAAAGCATATGGCTGTAAGCCAATTGATAAAGAACCCTAATACAATATACACAACTATAATAAATACTGACAATGCTTTATACTCTCTAGTTAAAAAAGCCATAGCTCCTTCATGTATATAACTTGAGATTTCTCTCATTCTTTCATTGCCTGGATCCGCCTTTGATATTTTATTTGACAAATAAAATGCAAATAATAAGGCTATAATACCCGCAATTGGAGCCAAAATAATATTCATTATTGTTCCCCCTTTTAAATTTAAATTATTTTCCCGTATAGTAAACTAATAATAAAGAAGTCAATACGAAAAGTCCCATCGCAAAAGCTGTCAACTTCTTTAGTTTACCCTCGATTGTTCTTCCTTTGTGTTTTCCGAAAAACGTTTCAGCTCCTCCTGAAATAGCTGATGATAATCCATAAGTCTTAGCAGGCTGACCTAATACAACAGCTATTATAGATAAGCTAACAATAACGTGGATAATAGTTATTACTGTCTTCATGATTGCACCTCCCGTTAATCAATTATCATAACACTTATTTTATCACAGAAAAAAAATAAAAACAATCATGTTATACGATTAATTTATTATGCTATATTATTAAAGATAGAGCCAAGGAATAAATTCCTTGACTCGTATATGGGGAACAATAAAGAATAAACTTATTATTTTGAAACATTGTAGAAAGCGTTCTTTCCAAGATATTTAGCAACTTCTCCAAGTTCATCTTCTATTCTTAACAATTGATTGTATTTTGCAACTCTATCTGTTCTTGCTGGAGCACCAGTCTTTATTTGACCAGCATTAACTGCTACAACAAGGTCTGCTATAGTAGTATCTTCACTTTCACCTGATCTATGTGAAACAACTGCAGTATATCCTGCTCTTTCTGCCATTTCAATAGCCTCTAATGTTTCAGTTAATGTTCCTATTTGGTTAAGTTTTATAAGTATTGAGTTAGCAATTCCGTTCTTGATACCTCTTTCAAGTCTTTGAGTATTAGTAACAAATAAGTCATCGCCAACTAATTGAATCTTCTTTCCTAGTCTGTCAGTTAATATCTTCCAACCTTCCCAATCTTCTTCTGAAAGACCATCTTCTAATGATACGATTGGATATTTGTTTACAAGATTTTCCCAGAATGCAACCATTTCTTCTGCAGTAAGAACTCTTCCTTCTCCTTCAAGATGGTATTTTCCATCTTCCTTATATAGTTCAGTTGCTGCTGCGTCAATTGCAATTGCAATTTGTTCGCCTGGTTTATATCCTGCAGCTTCAATGGCTTCTATAATAACTTGTATAGCTTCTTCGTTTGATTTTAGGTTTGGTGCGAACCCACCTTCATCACCAATCGCTGTGTTGTATCCCTTTGAACCTAAAGTCTTCTTAAGTGAATGATAAACTTCTGCGCACCATCTTAATGCTTCTGCAAAGTTTGGAGCACCTACAGGCATTACCATGAATTCTTGAATGTCAACATTGTTGTCTGCATGCTTTCCACCGTTTAAGATGTTCATCATTGGAACAGGTAAAACCTTAGCGTTAACTCCACCTATGTATTGATAAAGTGGAAGTCCTAAACTTTCAGCAGCTGCTCTTGCAACAGCAAGTGAAACACCAAGTATTGCATTTGCACCTAAATTCCCTTTGTTTTCTGTTCCATCTATTTCAATTAATGTTTTGTCAATTAATGTTTGATCAAAAACATTCATTCCTATAAGTTCTTGTGCTATTACATTGTTAACGTTATCAACTGCCTTTAGAACACCTTTACCAAGGTATCTTGATTTGTCTCCATCTCTTAGCTCAACTGCTTCAAATGCACCAGTTGAAGCACCTGATGGAACAATCGCTCTTCCAACAACTCCGTCTTCAAGCACAACTTCAACTTCAACAGTTGGATTTCCTCTTGAATCTAAGACTTCTCTTGCATAAATGTCAATAATTTCTACATAATTTTTCATATCCATTCTCCTTTCATTTATCTATCTATTAAACTTCTTCCTGTCATTTCAACAGGAATTTCTAATCCCATTAAATCTATGATTGTTGGAACGATGTCAGATAATCTGCCACCGGACTTCAATTTTAAATCTCCTTCTCCAACAACAATGAATGGAACAAAATTAGTTGTGTGCGCCGTATATGGTTCTGCAGTTTCATAGTCAACCATCATTTCTGCGTTGCCATGGTCTGCGGTAATGTATACTGCACCGCCCTTTTCTAATACTTTATTAACTACTCTACCAAGGCATTCATCAACAGTCTTTATAGCCTTAATTGCTGCTTCATAAACTCCGGTATGACCTACCATATCAGGATTTGCATAATTTAAAATAATGAAGTCATATAAATCATTTTCAATCACTTCAATTACCTTATCGGTAACTTCATATGCACTCATCTCTGGCTTTAAGTCATAAGTTGCAACCTTCGGAGATGGTATCAATATTCTATCTTCATCTTTATTTGGAGCTTCCACCCCTCCGTTAAAGAAGAAAGTTACATGGGCATATTTTTCTGTTTCAGCAATCCTAAGTTGCTTTAACCCACGGTTGCTTAAAAATTCACCAAACGTATTTTTATACTTTTCTGGTTTGTAAGCAACTTCAACATTAGTTATTGTCTTATCATATTGAGTTAAACAAACATAATATACTTTAAAATACTTTCTTTCAAATCCATTAAAATCAACATCAACGATTGCCCTAGTCAATTGTCTTGCTCTATCTGGCCTAAAGTTGAAGAATATAACGGAATCATTTTCACTTAATGTTGCAACTGGTCTATCGTTTTCAATTATAACGGTTGGTAAAACAAATTCATCCGTCTTATTTTCAGCATAGGATTTCTCAACAGCCTCACGTGCAGAATTTGCAATTTCGCCCTGTCCATTAACTATTGCGTCGTATGCAAGCTTAGTTCTTTCCCACCTTTTATCTCTGTCCATTGCATAATAACGACCTGAAATTGTAGCTATTTTCCCAATGTTGTTCTCTTTCATGAATTTTTCTAATCTGTCTATATATTCGAGTGCACATTGAGGTGGAACATCTCTTCCATCTAAGAAACCATGAACATATACATTTGAAAGGTTATTATCCTTTGCAAGTTTCAAAAGCGCTTCAAGGTGCTCTATATGGCTGTGAACTCCACCATCTGAAAGTAAACCAAACAAATGCAACGACGTATTATTTTTTTTGCAATTATCTATAGCATTTAAGAATGCCTCATTCCTGAAGAAATTTCCTTCTTCAATTTCCTTGTTAATTCTTGTAAATTCTTGATATATTATTCTTCCAGCACCAATGTTCAAATGACCAACTTCAGAGTTTCCCATTTGACCCTTTGGAAGACCAACGTCAAGACCTGAAGCACTCAATGTTGTATGGGGGTAATTTTCCCATAAATTCTTAAAGTTTTTTGGTTCAGCATTTTCAACTGCATTCCATTCCTTTTTTTCATTAAGTCCCCAGCCATCAAGTATCATCAATAGTCTAGGTCTTTTACTCATCTTAATCCTCCTCATAGTTAACAATCGCTGCAAATTCTGTAGCAATCAAGCTTGCTCCACCAACTAATGCCCCATCTATATCGCTCTGAGCCATCTGCTCCTTTATTGTTGATGATTTAACGCTTCCACCATATTGAATTCTTATTTTATCTGCAGCGCTATCGCCAAATCTATTTCTTATCTCACTTCTTATAAATTTTATAACCTGATTTGCATCATCTGCTGTAGCTGTCTTTCCAGTTCCAATAGCCCAAACAGGCTCGTAAGCTATTACCATTTCTTCTACTTTTGCAGCATCTATTCCATCTAAATTCTTTTCCAACTGATTCTTAATAACCTCAAATGTCCTATTTTGCTCTCTTTCTTCTAATGTCTCGCCCACGCAAAGAATAGGAGTCAAACCATGTAGAAAAGCCGCTTTAACTTTTTTATTGATGAGTTCGTCGTCTTCCTTGAAAATCATTCTTCTTTCACTATGTCCGAGTATTACATAGCTAACTCCAATTTCCTTTAACATTATAGGAGAAACTTCACCTGTGAAGGCACCATTTTCTTCATAATACATGTTCTGTGCCCCAACCTTAATATTAGTATCTTCAACAAGAGTTATAACTTGTGCTAACGATGTGAATGGAGGGCACAAAACAACTTCACACTTAGCATCCTTTACCTTATCCCTAAGTTCAAGGACTAGTTGAGCTGCCTCACGTGGTGTTTTATTCATTTTCCAGTTTCCTGCGATTATAGGTCTTCGCATTTTAAATCCTCCTCAATTAGCTATTGATAAAATTTAAAAGAGGGGGAAGATAAAATATCTTCCATTATTTATCGTTAAGTGCTGCGATTCCAGGTAGTTCAAGTCCCTCTAAAAACTCAAGCGAAGCACCACCACCAGTTGATATATGAGTCATTTTCTCAGCGTATCCTAATTGTTCAACAGCAGCAGCTGAATCTCCTCCGCCTATTATTGTTGTTCCATCAACATTTGATAACTTTTCTGCAATAGCCTTTGTTCCAACAGCAAATGCTGGCATCTCAAACACACCCATTGGGCCATTCCAAATAACAGTCTTTGCATCCTTCAATGCTTCTTCATATAGCTTAACAGTTTTTGGACCTATATCCAGACCCATATAGCCTTCTGGAATTTCTACATCAACTACATGATGTTCAGCATCAGCCTTAAATTCCTTAGCAACAACATGGTCTACTGGTAAATAAATCTTAACTCCCTTTTCATTTGCCTTATCGAGCATTTCTTTAGCATATTCTATTTTATCTGCTTCAAGTAATGAATTTCCTATATTTAAGCCTTGTGCTTTAAGGAATGTATATGCCATTCCTCCACCTATAATTAATTTATCTACCTTTTCAAGCAGATTATTTATTACACCAATCTTGTCAGAAACCTTTGCACCACCTAAAATTGCCACAAATGGTCTTTCAGGATTTTCAAGAGCCTTGCCCATTATTTCAATTTCCTTTTCAATAAGGAAACCTGCAACAGCTGGTATGTAGTTTGCAATACCTGCTGTTGATGAATGTGCTCTATGGGCAGTTCCAAATGCATCATTAACAAAAATATCAGCAAGGCTAGCTAATTTTTTAGCAAAATCCAAATCGTTCTTAGTTTCTGTCTTAACAAATCTAACATTTTCAAGTAGTAATACTTCGCCTTCCTTTAACTCTGAAGAAAGTCTTACTGCATTTTCCCCAACAACTTCTGCATCTTCAGCAAGTTTTACTTCTTTTCCAAGTAGTTGAGATAATCTTGCTGCAACTGGCTTTAAGCTGTATTTTGCTTCGTATCCTTCCTTTGGTCTTCCAAGATGTGACATAAGAATTACCTTTGCACCATTTTCAATCAGATATTTAATAGTTGGCAAAGCAGCAACTATTCTTCTGTCATCACTAATATTGCCTTCTTTATCCTGCGGAACATTAAAATCGCATCTAACTATTACTCTTTTGCCCTTAACATCTATATCTCTAACAGTCTTTTTGTTCATATACTCCCCTCCATTCTGAAATTAATGTCCGGCAATAACCGGACATTATATCTATTACATTCTTTCTACTATATAGTTAACAAGGTCAACTACTCTTGTTGAGTAACCCCATTCGTTATCATACCATGAAACTACCTTAACCATGTTGTCAACTACCATTGTTGAAAGTCCATCAACTATTGATGATCTTTCATCACCTCTGAAGTCCATTGACACAAGTGGTTCGTCAGTGTAACCTAATATACCCTTTAATTCTCCTTCTGCTGCTGCCTTTAATGCTGCATTTACTTCTTCAACAGTTGTTGGTCTTTGAACTTCGCATACAAGGTCAGTAACTGATACTGTAGGAGTTGGAACTCTTAATGAGAATCCATTTAGCTTGCCCTTAAGTTCAGGAAGAACTTTACCTACGGCCTTAGCAGCACCAGTTGTTGTTGGGATAATGTTTTGAGCACCTGCTCTTGCTCTTCTAAGGTCCTTATGTGGTAAGTCAAGTATTCTTTGGTCGTTAGTATATGAATGAACAGTAGTCATTAATCCCTTAACTATGCCGAATTTTTCATGAAGAACCTTTGCAAATGGTGCTAAACAGTTAGTTGTGCATGAAGCATTTGAAATAATGTTGTGGTTAACTGGGTCGTAATCCTTTTCGTTAACACCCATAACTATTGTTATGTCTTCATCTGTAGCAGGAGCTGAAATTATAACCTTCTTTGCACCAGCTTCTACGTGTGCCATTGCTTTTTCTTTCTTTGTGAATAGACCAGTTGATTCAATTACAACATCAACTCCAAGTTCTTTCCAAGGAAGATTCTTTGGGTCCTTTTCTGCATAAATCTTAACTTCTTTGCCATTTACAACAATAGCATTTTCCTTTGCTTCAACAGTTCCATCAAACTTTCCATATAATGAGTCGTATTTTAAAAGATGTGCTAAAGTAGGTGCATCTGTTAAATCGTTGATTGCAACAATTTCGATGTCCTTGTTTAGTCTTGTTTGTGCAATTTTAAATACGTTTCTTCCAATTCTACCAAAACCATTAATAGCTACTTTAATAGTCATAGTATCCCTCCTAATTTATGTAAAAATTTATATTAAGTAAAAGTTTTTACTTTTACTTTTTATTCATCAATGTAATAATTTCGTTAGCAGCAGCTTCATCAGTAACTAAAACCATTTCAGAATTATCTATATGAGTTGCTATAATAGCTTCTGCTTTATTTTTCCCACCTGCTATCGCAATTATGTTTTTGATTTTTTTAACATCATTAAAATTTATTCCTATTGAAGGTGTTCTAAATATAATTTCACCTTTTTTATTAAAATAATAACCGAAAGCCTCTGCAACAGCTCCTTTTTGTAATAAATCATCAATCAACTCCTGCGGCATTCCTCTTCTTTTGGACATCTCATCTGCTCTACCAATTCCAAATAATAAAATGTCTGATTTACTAAGCAAGTCAAGAATATCTTTTATCTCAGGTTCATTAATTATTGACTCTAAAGTCTCAGAACTTATTTTATCAGGAACATGCAAAAGTCTATAGGTTGCGCCAATTTTTTTTGCAAGATTTGCAGTTAAAGTATTGGCTTGTATTTCAACATCCCTGCCTATTCCACCTCTTGCAGGAACGACAAGAACATTATTTGTGTTAATCTTTGGAAAATTATCAATCACCTTAGCAACTGAAGTTCCTCCAGTTAAAGATATTATTGAATTATCATTTATCAAATTTTTTATGTAATTTGCACAGGCTCTGCCCATTTCCTTTTGAACAGTTTTATCCTTTTCTGAGTCTCCGGGAAGGACTATTACCTTTTTTATCTTTAATATGTGCTTTATCTTATCCTCCAAAACTGATAATCCACTTATGTGGTATATCATTTCCTTTAATTGTTCCAATACGTATTCGCCATCTTCGGTTACAATCATCCCTATTGGGTTGATTTCAATCAAACCCTGATGCTTAAGAAAATTAACCTCTGTTCGAATGATTCTTTCCCCTAAATTCAAATCCTGAGAAAGTGTTCTTCGTCCAACTGGCTGATTGTAATATATATTCTTTAAAATAGAGTATCTTTTTTCTAATAATTCGAGCATTTCAGGGATAATCTTTTGTTGTATTGCAAGTATTTTTTTCAATCAGAAACCACTCCCTATTGAGTCTCGACTCGGGACTTTATTTGTCCCTATGTTGTAAAAATTGTCCCATGCTTCTAAATCAAATATACCACTCTTAACAATAATTTTCAATACTTTTGAAATAAATTTATATAAATTTTCTTAAATTCGATGACGGTATCCCTAATTCTTCTCTATATTTTGCAATCGTTCTTCTTGCAATATCTAACCCATAGGTTTTTAATAATGAGGATATTTTTTCATCAGACAGTGGTTTTTGTTTATCTTCTTCTTCTATCATGTTCTTTATTTTATTCTTTATAAAATCAACTGAATACGAAATTTCATCTTTTTTTGTTTCTCTTTGGATAAAATGTTTTAATTCAAATAGCCCTCTGTCAGTTAATACAAATTTTCCTGAAACAGCTCTACTAATAGTCGAAACGTGAAGATTCGTCTTTTCAGCAATCTGTTTCAAACTTATAGGGTTCAAATGACTGCCTTCAAGAAAATTAATCTGCTGCTCTAAAATAACTCTGCTTATTTTAAGTAGAGTCTTTTTCCTTTTTTCTATGCTATTCATAACCAAAAAAGCCCTTTTTATTTTCTCTTTTATAAATTTAAATTCCTTGGAACTCCTGTCATTTATTAGATTTAAATATTCTTTATTTATTTTTAAGACGGGCAAAATATCCTTCAATAAATCTATTTGTAATTCACCATTTTCATTTTTTACAATTAAATCTGGATAGACATATTCTGTGTTTTTAATACAAAAGCTTAATCCAGGCTTTGGATTTAAAGATTTAATCAGTTTAACATAATGATTTAATACATCTTTTTCAATTTTTAGGTTTGATATTATTTTATTGAAATTCCCCTTTGCAATATCTTTTAAATGATTTTTAATAATTGCCTCTAAATCGTTGTTTAGTTTTTTTAAGTTCCTTAATTGAATAATCAAGCACTCTTCAATATTTTTTCCCCCAATTCCGTTTGGTTCAAACCCTTGAATAATATATAAAACTTTTAATACTTCTTCTATACTACATCGAAAGTGACTTGCTATTTCCATCTCATCGCTCTCTAAGTAGCCTTGTTCATTTATATTATCAATAATATAATACCCTATTTTCAAACTTTTATTATCTAGTCCTGACAATCTTAATTGTTTTTTCAGTAAATCATGCAAATTTTCTTCTATTATCAAATTTAATTCAAAATTATTTTCTTCAATAGTTTCTAACTGTCCATTGTAATCGCTGCCTTTTTTTCTATAATCAATATAATGTTCTATACTGTCATCAAAATCTATAACAGGATTGTTACATACTTCTTCATTAATAAATTGTTCGAGTTCCATTATGTTCATCTGTAGTATACTTAATGACAACTGCATATCTTGGCTCATTGAAAGGGACTGTCTCTGATTTAAATTTAATTCAAAACTTGAGTTCATAATTTTCCCCCCATAAATCTACTCCATATCTAATTATACTATATTAAACAGCACTTTCGCAAAGTATGCAAAAGGCCTCAGGATAAAATCCCGAGGCCTTTATAAATAAATTATTATCTTTCTCCCTTAGTATATGGGACACCGTCTGCTGCAGGAGGAGTTGTTTTCCCTACAAATCCTGCAAGCATCAACATTGTCAAAATATATGGGAATGAATAATATACTTCGTCAGGAACCTTCCAACCAAAACCTTGAGCAACAATTCTAAATGCTTCAGCAAAACCGAACAGCAAGCTTGCTGCAAGAGCTCCAAAAGGTTTCCAATTACCAAAAATCATAGCAGCTAGTGCGATGAAACCTTTACCACTTACCATTCCCTCTCTGAAAAGATTTGTAGCTCCAAGTGAAAGCGCAGCACCGCCTATTCCGGCAAATGCACCTGATAAAAGAACACATAGATATCTTATCTTGTAAACATTTATACCTAATGTGTCAGCAGCTTTAGGATGTTCTCCTACTGACCTTATTCTCAATCCAAGTGGTGTATAATATAGCATTAAATGAAGAATCAATGCAAGACCAAATGCAATAAATACAAACCAATTTAATTCCTTCAATAAATTCCCTAAAACAGGTATTGAGCCCATAAATTCTTTTGGATAGCTAAGCTGAGTTACACCGTCAGTTTGGCCGTCTCTGTTAAAGAATTTAAATAGCAAGAAGCTCATCAATGCTGCAGAGAATATATTAATAGAAACACCAGAAATAACCTGGTCTGCTTTAAGGTTTATGCTCAATACAGCATGTATTAATGCTATAATCATTCCAGCTACGATTGCAAAAATTATGCCTATCCACGCATTTTTAGTTAAATGTGAACCAAGGACTCCAAAAAAAGCACCAGCAATCATTATACCTTCAAGTCCGATGTTTACTACACCTGACCTTTCGGAAATAACACCACCGAGGGCTGCAAATATTATAGGAGTTGCCAATCTCAAGGTAGCTGCTATCAATGAAACTAATATTCCTAATGTTACGCTATGCATTCTTGATTGCCTCCTTTTTTCTCTTTTGAACTATCCACTTGTATATATAATCCGCAGCCACAAATATTATAATAATACCTTGAATTATATATACTATCTGCTTTGGTATTCTGAACTTCTGTAATATTCTTGCACTTGAATTCAGTCCTCCGAACAGAACTGAAGAGAAAAGAACTCCTATTGGATGGCTCTTTCCAAGAAGCGCAACAGCTATACCATCAAATCCATAATTAGTAAATCCTACGAGCTGGTGAGCCTTATGGATAGTTCCGGCAACGTGCGCAGCGCCACCTAGTCCTGCTATAGCGCCTGAAATTACCATAGCAAGTATTATATTCTTTTTAGAGTTAATTCCGCCGTATTCAGCTGCGAACATGTTTAAACCAACGGCTCTAATTTCGTAACCTATAGTAGTTTTCCATAATAGGAAGTAGATTAGTATAGCCAATACTATACCTATAAATAATCCAACGTTTACTCTCTCGCTAGGGCTTAAAAATCTATAAAGCTTTGCTGATTCTAAAATCATCTTTGATGAAGCAGAACCTTCTCTATGAATTGGTCCCTTAACGAAATAGTTTGAAACATTCATAGCTATAAAATTCATCATAATTGTGTTAACAACTTCATTTGTTCCAACTTTAGCTTTTAAATAACCTGGTATCGCTGCCCATATAGCTCCAAATATAACACCACCAAGCAATACCAATATTACATGTATTGGCGCAGGAATGCCTGGGATTAAACCTATTAAAGCTGCTGCAAGCATACCCATTATAAATTGTCCTTCAACTCCTATGTTAAAAAGACCAGTTCTAAATGCAACAGCATGAGCAAGCCCTGTAAATATCAATGGAGTAACTGCAACCAGAGTTTCAATGAAGTTTGCTCTCTTTCCAAATGTTCCTTCCCAAATCGCTGAAAATAGTGTAGCAGCGCCCTCAAAGAATCCCATGTTTTTAGCCCACATAACAAAGAAAACTGCTACGAACAATGCAAAAACTATAGCTATAAGAGGGAACAACAAAACATCCTGAGCACTTTTAAGCCCCTTCTTGATATCAATTTTAGCTGTGTTGTTCACCATTTTCGACCTCCTTCTTGTTTAAGGTTCCACCTGCCATTAATATACCAAGTTCCATTTCATTAGTCTTATCTGCATCCAATATTCCAACTATTTTACCATCATACATAACAGCAATTCTATCTGATAAAGCCATTACTTCGTCCAATTCCAACGAAACAACAAGAACAGCTTTTCCTTTATCTCTTTCTTCAACCAGCCTTTTGTGTATATATTCTATTGCACCTACGTCAAGTCCTCTTGTAGGCTGAGTAGCTATTAGTAATTCTGGGTCCTTTGAGATTTCTCTTGCTGCAATCATTTTTTGCTGATTTCCACCTGATAGCGAACCAGCCGCAACTTCTTCGTTAGGAGTTCTAACGTCGAAATCATGAATGAGCTTCTTTGCATATTCCTTTATTTTATCATAATTCATCAAAATTCCCTTAGCATATGGCAGCTTGTCGTGCTGGCCTAAAACTGCATTTTCTGCAAGCGAGAACTTCAATACTAATCCATGCTTATGTCTATCTTCAGGTATATTGCTTATTCCGGCGTCTATTATCTCTCTTGGAGTTTTATTAGTCAAATCCTGTCCCTTTAATACAACTTTTCCACCAGTTGCCTTTCTAAGTCCAGTTATAACTTCTACAAGTTCTGTTTGACCATTTCCATCAACTCCGGCTATTCCAAGTATCTCGCCTGATTTAACTTCAAGGTCTACACCCTTAAGTTTTGGAAGATTTCTATGATCAAGTGCTTGTAGGTTTTCAAGTTTTAAAACCGTCTCACCTACTTTAGCAGGCTGTTTTTCGACAACAAGATTAACCTTTCTACCAACCATCATTTCAGCTAATATATCTATATTAACGTCCGCTGTATTGACAGTATCTATTACCTTACCCCTACGAACAATTGTGACTCTATCCGACATGCTCATAACTTCTTTTAACTTATGCGTAATAAGAATAATTGATTTTCCTTCTCTTACCAAGTTCTTTAATATGATTCCAAGTTCTTCGATTTCTTGAGGTGTTAACACTGCTGTAGGCTCGTCCAATATTAAAATCTCTGCACCTCTATATAATGCCTTTAGTATCTCTACCTTTTGTTGTTGACCAACAGTTATATCTTCAATTATGCTATTTGGATCAACTTTAAAACCATACTTATCTGCAAGTTCTTTAACATCGCTTATAGCCTTATTATAGTCAATTTTAAATCCAAACATAGTCTTTGGTTCACTACCAAGAACTATATTCTCGGCAACTGTAAAATTATGCACGAGCATAAAGTGCTGATGCACCATTCCTATACCCATCGCTATCGCATCAGAAGGTCCTTTAATGTCAACTTTTTTACCATTTACAAGTATATCTCCTTTATCCGGCTGATAAAGCCCATAAAGAATATTCATCAAAGTTGTTTTCCCAGCACCATTCTCTCCAAGTAATACGTGGATTTCACCTTTTTTAAGTTCGAAATTTACATTGTCGTTTGCTATTACCCCTGGAAATATTTTGGTAATACCCCTCATTTCTATAACTTTTTCCACTAAAACTCCTCCTTCCTTGACGTTTAAAAAAGCTAGATGCAAGAGCATCTAGCATACAAACTATATTTGTGGTGCCTGGAAAGCATCAACTTCTGCAGGTTTTGTTGGAACTGTGAATTTGCCATCGATTATTGCTTGCTTATACTTGTTAGCAAGATCAATAACTTCTTGTGGAACTGCAGGGTTGATAGTTTGTGATATACCAACGCCATCTTCCTTTAATCCTAAAACTGTTAAACCTGGCTTATAAGTTCCATCTATTACTGCCTTTGATGCTGTATAAGTAGCTGTATCTACTCTCTTAATCATTGATGCTAGGATTACATCTGCCTTATCTGGAATTAAAACTGCTTGGTCTGAGTCAACACCAATCGCCCACTTTTTCATTTCCTTAGCTGCATTGAATAATCCAATTCCAACGCCTCCAGCTGCGTGATAAATTACGTCAGCGCCGTCGTTATACATTTTCTTTGAAATTTCATATCCAAGAGCAACGTCGCTGAAGCTGTTAGCGTATTGAACTAAAACTTTAGCGTTTGGATTAACAGCCTTAACTCCTGCTCTAAATCCAGCTTCAAACTTTTCAATAAGTTCAAACTTGATTCCACCAAGGAATCCAACTGTATTAGTCTTTGTCATTTTTCCAGCGATTATACCCATTAAGAATGAACCTTCTTCTTCCTTAAATGTAAATGAAGCTACATTTGGAAGGTCAACAACCGAGTCAATGATTGCAAATTTCTTATCTGGAGTATTTTCAGCAACTGCTTTTATAGCATCTGCCATCTTAAATCCAACACCAAATACTAAGTCGTTATCTGCTGCAAGAGTAGTTAAGTTTGGTTCATAATCGTCAGCTGTCTTAGATTCAATAATCTGTGGTTCAATTCCATATTCAGCTTTAATTTTTTCAAGACCAGCAATAGCTGCATCGTTAAATGATTTGTCTCCCTTACCACCTTCGTCAGTTGCTAAACCGATTTTAACTTGTGGTGTTTGTTCAGCTGGTTTTTGTTCTTCCTTCTTTGCACAACCTGCAAAAAGACCAGCTGTAAGAGCTAATGTTGCTACTAATGCGATTAGTCTTTTCATTTTTGTTCCCCCTTTTAGTTTTTAGTTAATTAATATATTCTTTGCAGAAATTGAAAATCCTGCAAAATTTACGATTTTTTAAAAATTATTCAAATTGCACAAATTTTATGTAGAGTGTGCATATAATAATATACGACATTTTTTGAAAATAATCAAGTGTAATTTTCGGATTTCAATACATATATATGTAAAATTATAAAAATAAATTCAAATATAAAAGGGGGGTAACCCCCCATATTATGCTATATACCCTTTGCTCTTTAATATTTCAACTGCCTTGTCAGCATCTTCATCAGCAACAAGAACTATCGGTCCTGTGCATCCCATACCTGTTTCAGAGTAAATTCCATTTGACCAAAGTTCCTTTACTGCATTTTCTAGCTCCAATATGTCAACACCAGCGATATCATGAGTTACAACTTTCTTCGGAGGAGCAACAATTTCCTTTTTATCTTCAGGTTGAGCCTGTTTTATTAATTTAGATAAAATCTCTTTTAGACCAGCCCTATTAGCTTTTTCAAATTCATTTTTTGAAATTTGAATAATATTGTTCTGGGCACATGTTGCACAGAATCTTAATGCTTCAGCTACCACAGGTGCACCTGAAGCTCTTGAGATAATACATATTAGTCTATCATATCCTTCACCTATTCCTGGTCCATAACCATATCCTAAAGATTCATAGTCTCCACCGGTTGTAAATGAAGAGAATATTTTAACTAGTAAATTCCCAGTTAAAGTGTCCATAACCATAACATCGGTTGAGCCTGCCAATAGGTCATTGCCTCTCATAACAACTCCGCCATCAGCTCTTATTGATTCTGCAAAATTTATGTCATAACCGTTTGATTTTAGTTCTTTTAGCGCCTTTTCAACCTGCCTTGCTCCATCTACATTAAGAATTCCAACTGTAGGATTAGCTATGCCACACGCCTTTGCCGTTATAATACCGTATATGGCATTTTTAATCATACCTTCAACTCTATGTGTAGAGGATGTTCCTGTTGTTGTTGCAAGTATAAGCTCATTTCCTCTTCCTGGGGTTATAACTCTTCCTACAGTTGAGACTCCTATTGGGAAATTATAATGTTGAGTTACGCAACCATTAATTTCCCCCTTGTCAAGAAGCTCTTCCATCAATTTGTGTCCTTCTTCGTCGTTGGCAACTTCATACACTTTTAAATTTGTTTCTACCTTTGGTCCTATTAAAACTACTTCAAAGTCGCTATATTTTCTTGTTGCAATTTCTGCAGCCTTTACCAATTCTTCAACTCCATGTTCACTTCCGAAAGTTGTTAAACCAACTCTAACCTTTTTTCCAAACGTTCCACTCTTAATTGCGTCAGCTATTTCATTAAAAACCTCGCCAATCAATCCTTTAATGTTTTCGTTAGTCATGTTATCACCTCTTACTTTTGAAGTAAAAATGAGGCAAATTCCTTCATAGCTTCTGCCACCATGTTCTTAACTTCTTCTTTTGAAACAGTCGTTTCTTCAGCCTTTCCTGGGTTCTTTTCAACTACAAAAGAAATACCGTCGAAAAGATTAGTCATTCTTGCAAGGAACAAGCTTCCTTTTCCTACTATCATAAATCTATTCATGCTGCCGTTCATTATTTTTTCAACACCAAATCCTATTATCGGAACTCCTGAAGGAACATGTCCTTGAGTTGGTGCATATCCAACATAGCCGCAATTCTTTGCAAATTCAGCCATCTTAGCCTTTTCTAATTGGCCCTTCATAACAGCAAGTGCTGCAATCATCTTATAGTTTGACGCTGGAACATCGCCTGCACCAGCAGTTTCAGTGGCATCTGGATTTTGCATCTCTGTTGAATATTTATCAATGTCAGTAAATTTCAATCCAAGCATTTCAAGTGGTTTAGCTACAATAGCTTCCATAACAGCTTGAGGTGTAGCCCCTGAGCCTATATTGTGCTTACCTATCGCATCAGTTCTAATAATAGGATGAACGCCATCATTTTCTGATACTAAAACTGCAAAACCACCAAGAACATCTTCAATTATTGGCATTCCCTTTTTAACATGGTCTTTTCCATTCATTCCAAGCTTAGCAGTAGCACCACCAGCTATAACTAAAACATTCTTAAATACTCCTGATTGCACCAAAGAAGCTGCATTTACAAGAGCATGAGTAGGACCTGCACAGAATCCTCTTATATCGCATCCAGTAGCGTTCTTTAGTCCTATAACTTCACCAATAGCCTTTGCGAAGTTACCGCCACCTCTTTGATTCATATCCCCGCACGCTTCTTCTGAACATTCAATTATATAGTCTATTTCATCTTTATTAACGCCTAATTTATCTATTAAATTTAATCCAGCAATTACAGCTGAGGCCTTAACTGCTAAATTCTCAGCAATAACATGTGATGAAAGATTTCTATCAAATTCATGTGCTCTTTTAACACAACCTACTAGACTTCCATTCATATAGAGGCCTTCTGCAACATGAGCATCCACAAGCTTTTCAATTTCAGCAATTTCAACACCGTCACCTAATTTTGGCGCATAATCCTTTAAAAGTTTATGAGCTTCAAATTTTGCTTTAACTGCACTTGTAAATCCCTTTTCAAGTTTAACAAGGTCAAATGCATCACATATTTTAATTAAGCCATAAAATTCATCCTGAGGCATTACTTCTCCAAATTTTCCAAATCTTGATGCGTTTTCTAACTTATGATTGAAGTAGGGCTTTGATAATTTGCCTAATTCTTCTGGCTCAAAGTTTCCTATAAAAGTTTGAGTTACTGGATATTCTACAACTTGTTCAAAACTTCTTAAATGCTCTGGAATTTTTTTTAGATATTCTGAATCTGGATTAATTTCTCTTTCAAGCGTTTGAGTTGTTCCGTTATGAATAATCATATCTGGAGTATGAACTAAAATATAACTTGCTCCTTTTAAAACTGGAAACATATTTACACCTCCGTATTATATTAAAGGGTCGGGGCTTAGGGTAAACCCCAAAAGTTCCCGACCCTTATTATTAGTCTTCGAAAACAGTTTGTTCATGAATTTCAGTTTGTAAAGCCTTTAATGCCTTTTCAACAAGCTTTCTTCTTAATGCCTTTTCGTCTTCATATGATAGTGAAGTATTTCCAAGTGGGTGTGGAATAGCTACAGTTGGAACTATTCTGTTAGCACCTACTGTCTTTGATATTGGAACTATTGTGCACATATGAACTACTGGAAGTCCTGCTCTTTCGATTTCCTTTACCATCGTTGCTCCGCAACGTGTGCAGGTTCCTCAAGTAGAAGTTAGAATTACAGCCTGAACTCCGTCAGCAATAAGTTGTCTTGCTATTTCCTGACCAAATTTAGCTGCACTCTTAACAGCGGTTCCATTACCAACTGTTGAATAGAAGTATCTGTGTAATGAACCAATCTTTCCTTCCTTTTCAAGGTCTCTTAACACATCAACTGGCAATACTCTGTCAGCGTCCTTATTTGCATAAACAGGGTCATATCCACCGTGAGCAGTTTCGTAAGTTTCCTGAGTTAAATCGTAAACTCCTTCAATGTCATACTTACCAAACTTGCTTGCACTTGAACTTTCAATTCTGTCTGGATTTCCCTTAGGAACTATTCCGCCTGAAGTAACTAAGGCAATCTTCGCCTTGCTGATGTCTGCAACAGGAGGATTTGGTGCTACTCTATCGAATAAAGGCATCTTGAATTCTGTTACAAATTCTTCTCCCTTTATCTTTTTTACGAGCATATCAACAGCTCTCTTTGAACCTCTAACATCAGCAAAATAATTCTTTCTAATACCTCTTTCAATATAACCTTCAACATCAGGAGTTCCAATTTCTTCGCCCTTAGCAAGCTTTAATGCTAGAGCAGCCATCTTTGGCACTGCCTCTCTCATTCCTGCAGCATTATCCTTTGTTGAAATGATATATAAGTCTTTCTTGTATAAATCTACACCCGGATTTTCAATATACATTCCAGTCAATACGGGAATTCCAAGCTCATCCTTAACTGTCTTAGCTATTGTAGCACAAGCAGTTCCATATCTTCCTGCATTAAATGCTGGACCAGCAATGAATAAATCTGGGTTGTATTTCTTAACCATGTCAAGAATTTGTTTTGTAGCTTCAGCGGTGTTCTCTGCAAAGTATGAGTCACCACATATTACAGTAGCAACAATCTCAGCTTCGCCTTTAAACGCAGCATTTAACGCCATACCAGGTCCTACAAAACCTTCTCTTACTTCTGGTGGAATGTTAGCCTTTTCTTCTCCCCCAATTTGGGCAAAGAACTGATTTATATAATGAACAACTTTAATCATTTAACCTTTCCTCCTCTCGGCGGCTAGATCAGTCTTTAAACTGACTATACTGCTCCCTTATGCTGCTTACTTCACTACTAATAGCATCAACATCAAGAACCATTTCCATCATACCGCATTGTTCATCGTAAACAGCTGCGTCGCATTCTTCCTTAATAACTGGTTCAAGAATATGATAAACCCTAAGACCTAATGACACCCCAGCGAGTGGTCCTGCATAAGTAGGGTCTCCAGCAGTTACAGTTTCTGCTGAAAGTCCTGCTGATTCAGCCTCTGCAGTTCCTAAAAGAACTACTATATTTTCTGCACCGTATTGTTCAGTAAAGTCTTTTACTCTTTGTTGGATCTCCAGATCCATAGCACCTGCAGCCGTTCAAACGAAGCATTCAGTTGAGCTGAATACAACTTCTGCACCTGCGCTCTTTGCACATTCTTCAATGGCTGGTCCTGGAATACCGTCTCTATCTCCTATAGCTATTACTTTTCTATCCTTTAAAATCATGAGAATTCCTCCTTCTTGAAAAGATTTTTCAGTTACATTAGAATGTCTTTGCTGTTAAATATCCAAATCCAACTTCTGAAGTTGCTCCTGTTATTACCTGGATTTCAGCTTCAATTGAACCATCTGGTCTTAATGAACCTGCAAATCCACCTGCTATTATATCAGCAGCTTCAGGATGTCCTATAACCTTCTTCATTGGTGGCAATACAACTACTTCATTTGCATTACCTGCTGTAACAACAGCATCACCCTTCGGAGTTGAATCTGCAAGAGATTGTGATGAACCATCTCTACCTGCATATTCATCAGTTACAAGAACAGTCTTTATTCCTTTTTCTTCAATCTTGTAGCAGTTCATAACAAGGTCAGCGTCTGGATTTCCAAACCCTTCTTCTGAAATGATAACTGCATCTGCTCCAAGGAACTCAACTAACTTCGCAGTATAGTTGGATGACCTTTCCTTATCTGCAAGATATACGTTTTCATTTGTAATCACGCAACCTAAGAAGTTATAATCCTTACCATGTCTTTCATATAAATCTTCAATTATAGGATGATTCATATGAACATATGTTGGGTTCTTGTCACAAGCAGAAACGCAGTTTCCACTTATAACAGCGCCATCAAAGACTTCTGTTGGATAGATGAATGTAGGAATAATCTTCTTTGCATCTACGCCATATACATATGTGTCATGTAAAAGTCCCTGGCTCTGAAGCATATAAACATATACTACCTTTGGTAGATTTGGGTATTGTGCAACCTGCTGAAGTAATGGTAATGTTTCATAAACTTTTACTTCATCTGGGTTTACGTTCTTTCCTGCTTTTCCTAAGTATGTAGCAGCCTTAAGTCCTACCATTCTTATTGCTTCTTCATGTTCGTGTTGTTGTAAGTTGTCGATTGGTTCGCAAATCATAACAACATTGTGCGTCTTTGAGAATGGAGTGTATTTTGCTCCCTCTCCACTCATGTCGATTATACCTTCTTGGAAGCCAACAATCTTACCAGTAGTAACTACAGCAGCACCCTTTAAAACATGGGTTCTACCTGAACCAACAGTGTCTACTTTTGAAATGAATCCTGGGAATATTCCACCCTTTCCTTCAACCTTTACTCTTGGTTCAATAACGTCTTTTACTGGGATAATTCTTACTTCTTCTCCTGGATGAACAAGATCAACATCGATTGATTTTAATCTTTCATCTCCACCAACTTCCTTAAGAAGTTCTTCCTTGTTGATGTAAAGAATGCCATTTTCTACTTTTGTTTCTGGACCAAATTGAACGTCGTTGATAAAAATTTTACCTAATTCGAGGCGCAAAGCCTTCACCTCCTTCAAGATTTAAAGAGCTGTTTATAATATTCTGAAAATTTATAGCAACCTGGCATTGCCAGGTTCTAAACTATTTATTTGTAAAATCTTTTAATCATTTCTTCGATATCATCTGCAGTAGCTATCTTATCTGGAGTTAAAACTTCTGCTTTTTCACCGTTTACATACATAATCATTGTTGGTAGTCCTAATACTTTTTGAGCAATTGCAAGTCTTCTGTTTTCACTTGTATTCAAGCTTACAAACTTTATCTTGTCTCCATACATTTCTTCAAATTTATGAACATCTGGCATAAGTTGCTTACACTTTTCGCACTTATCTCCCCAGAAATCAACAAATACTGGTTTTTCAGTATAATTTAAAACTTCAGCGTCAAAATTATCCTTATTTACCTCTAACATATTAACCCTCCTATTTGTTAAATTTTTCATTAATATATTCCTCTGCAGCAATTGCAGCAATAGCTCCATCTGCTGCTGCAGTGATAACCTGTCTTAACATTTTTACTCTAACATCACCAGCCGCAAATATACCTTCTACATTTGTTCTCATTTCATCATCTGTTGGGATGTATCCTTTTTCATCTAGTGCAATTTTACCCTCGAATACCTTTGTTATCGGGTCAAGTCCAACAAATACAAACACTCCGTTAACTGCAACTTCAGAGACCTCTCCTGTTTGTAAGTTTCTTACTACAAGTCCTTCAAGTATTTCATCACCTTTTGCTTCATCAACAACGCTGTTTAATATGAATTTTATTTTTGGGTGGTTCATTGCTTTTTCAACCAATGATTTAGCTGCTCTAAAGCTGTCCCTTCTATGTATAATAGTAACAGTTTCTGCAAATTTTGTTAAATACAAAGCTTCTGTTATAGCAGAGTCACCACCGCCTATAACCGCCACGTCCAAACCTTCAAAGAAGTCCGCATCACAAGTAGCGCAATATGAAACTCCTCTACCTCTTAATTCGTTTTCACCTTTAAATCCTGCAAGTCTTGGTGCTGCTCCGGTTGCTATTATTACAGCTTTCCCTTTATATTCAGCCTCTTTACATTTTACAACTTTAATATCTCCAGAAAAGTCAACATCAACTACTTCATCATAAACAAAACTTGTTCCAAACTCCTCAGCTTGATGTTTCATTCTTTCTGAAAGTGCTGGTCCAGTGCAGTTTTCAATTGAACCAGGATAGTTTTCTAATTCAGCAGTTGTAGCAGCCTGACCTCCAAACACTCCCTTTTCAATTACTAATACATCCAGCTTAGACCTTGAACCGTATAATCCTGCTGATAACCCTGCTGGGCCTCCACCGATAATAACGATATCATAAATTCTTTCTGACATTTTATCACTCCTTATCTATTTAATGCATTAAAAATTAAATCGTAGTCAATTATTCTAAAATCATCGTATACCGAATCTGGATAAGTTCTGTGAGGTTTGGATTTAATCAAACTTTGCGCAGTTTCAATGCTATTCTCAATAAATGAAAGCGATTCAAAATCCAAAGTTTCTAATGGATTCTTAGAAATTGCAACGCTCTTATATGGTGTTTGATTTGGTTTTATGCTTCCCATTAAAGGATGGGTTAACAATTTATGATTTCTATGTATGTAATCTCTAACCTTGTATAAAACATCTAAAAGTGAACCGTCTACCCATATAATATCGTGCTTATCTGACATCTTTTCCATAGTAATTACATTATTTGTTACTATTATTACCTTTTCCATAAAAATTTACACCTCAAATGTTGCTGATAATAAAAAAGAGAATGTAATGCCTGCCATTACATTCTCTGTGCGCTCAGAGCTCTGTCAACAAGTAGTTCTTTTGCCTGAGAGTATCATAAGGTTCGGCAAACCAAACTTACCCCTTCGGCGCCCTTCTGGGTCTCTCCTACTTGCATCATCCAGAAAAGATTGACTTTTCAATTATTATTATATTACATAATTTGAATTTTGGCTATTGTTTTTTTCTATAATATTAATAAAAATAAATAATTTTTTGCAATTTTTTGATGATTTTGCAAGAATAAAATATTATTTTGAAATGAAATACACCCCTATTACTCCTTCTCCCGAGTAGGTTGCAACAACAGTCCCAACTTTCGAAGTATATACCTTTTTGAATCCATATCTTTCTCTCAAAAATGAAGCAAAACTTTCAATTTCATCTTTGTATGCAATTGTTCCTACAGCAACTGGTTGCTCAACATCAATATTCTTTTCATCAACATATTCATATAGTCTTGCAATAGCTTTTTTTATTCCTCTTACCTTATCATAAACAAATAATTTACCTTCTTCCATGTGAATAATAGGCTTAATATTTAATAATTTGCCAAGTGCAGCCTGTGTTCCAGATAGTCTTCCACCTTTTCTTAAATATTCAAGGTTGTCCACTGCAAATGCAACTTTAACTTTATCTGCTAAATGGGTCAAATAGTTTACTATTTCATTGATTTCAATTCCTGATTTTATCAACTCTAATGCCTTAATAATTAATAGACCTGTCCCAAAACTTACAGATTTAGAATCAATAATATATATTCTGTCACTTCCTAACATATCCTTTGCAATATTTGCAGACTGGAAGGTGCCACTCAGTTGAGAAGACAAATGTATTGATAGAATAACGCTTTCTTCATCTTTTAAAATATCTTCATATGCATCGTAAAACTCCTTTGGATTTACCTGTGATGTTTTAGGCAAATCATCACCCTCATTTAAAAAAGTCAATAGCTGCTCCGTTGTTAAATCAACGCAATCCTTATAGGACTTATTATTGTAGGTAACTGTTAAAGGCATAACCTTAATATTATTCTCTTTAACAAATTCCAATGGTAAATCTGCAGTGCTATCTGTAACAATAACTATTTTTTTCATGTTTACCTCCTAAATCATTTCATGCTTGGAAAATTCATTTGCCTTAAGGCTTCATACATAACTATAGCTGCACTATTTGAAAGATTTAAAGACCTATCGGTTGTTTCAATCATTGGTATCCTTATCATATTATCCTTTAGTAATTCAACTATATATTGTGGAACTCCTGAAGATTCTTTTCCAAACATAATAAAATCTCCGATTTTAAACTTAGCCTGTGTATAAATCTTCTCCCCAAAAGTCTCTGTCAAAAATATTCTTTTATCTTTGTGTATTTCATAAAATTCTTCAAAACTATTATAATAATGAACATCAATTTTATGCCAATAGTCCATACCTGACCTTTTCAAATATTTATCATTTAATAAAAATCCTAAAGGCTTTATTAAATGTAGCGATGAATTTGTTAAGAAACATGTCCTTCCTATATTGCCGGTATTTTGAGGAATTTCAGGTTGGTATAATACTATATTCAGATTCAAATTAATCCCTCCGAAGTTATTTGAAAATTTTTGATAATAATTTATTCTTATATATTGTAACTGCCTTTTTAGGACATAATTCATGGCAGCAGTAACATCTTATGCATGATTTATAATCTACATGCGGCTTATTATTTATCATCTTAATAGCCTTAGGCGGGCAAGATTCATAACAATTTCTGCACCCTATGCATGTCTGAAAGTCAAAAACCGGCCTTGGGCTTAAATAATATGTTAAGAATTCTTCTAGCCTTTTAGGAACTCTGCCTCTAAAAAAGTTGACACTTCTTGTATCAGGTATTTTATATTGTTTTGCAAATTTTTCTAAATCTTCCCCAACTATTTGTATGTCTTCAATTTTTCCGGTGCATAAGTTTCTTTCGACGCTTCTTTGAATCGTTGGAACATCTTTTGATTTTAATCCCATCAAATATGCTCCTACAACGTCTAAATAATATGGATTGTCAGAAGCAAGCAACAACTCAGTTTTTATAGGAACGCCAGCTGTCGGCCCATCTCCTTCCATACCTACTATACCATCTATGATTGAAAAAGAAGGCTTTACAGTTTCACAAATATCGACGAGCAAATTTGAAAAATCTTTTATTTCTGGCATCTTGAAATGATATTCGGCCTTTAAAAAACCAGGAATCATTCCAAATAAAACCTTAACAGCGCCGGTATAAACTGCCATACCATGTGTCTTTAGTTTTGAAATCGTAATTATTTTGTCGCAGTCAAATGGAGGTTTAATCATGTTTAGTTTCTTTACTATGCAATTTTCTGGAGTATCAAAATCTTCAGAGCTACAATCAAAATTTAAAATTGCTCCAGCATTAATTGCAGCTTCTTCAATTCCACAAACCTTATACAATGATTTCAAAATCTTTTCATTATATGGACCGCCCGGGCTATCTCCAATAACTACTTCACATCCAAAATCAACAAGTTTTTTTGCAACTGCTTCAACTACCATTGGATGAGTTGTAGCCGCTTCTTCTGGATTTTTTTTCATTACTAAGTTTATTTTAAGAAATACTCTCTCGCCTTTGTTAACTATTTTATTAATTCCACCATATAGTTCAAACAACCTATCAACTGCTTTATATACTCTTTCTTTCTCATAATCCTCACATTTTGAAAGAATGACTCTTTCCATAAATTCACCTCAAATTACAATATGTATTCTTCAATAAATTTTGCAACTCCTTCGTTGTCATTAGAATCTATAATTAAATCCGCAACTGATTTTAATTCTTCAGTGGCATTAGCCATTGCAACCCCAAGACCTGCGTATTGAATCATAGAAATGTCATTTTCGTTATCTCCAATACAAACTACTTCTTCGAGATTGAAGCCATAGAAATCCGCAAGAACCTTAACAGCATTCCCTTTAGAAATATCCCTAGCCATGACCTCAAAATTATTATCAAAGGATGAAAAAACTGAAACTTCGAAGTTATCTTTAATTATCTGCTTTAACTTAAAAAGTTTCTCAACATCGTCAGACATAACTACAATCTTTAGTATATCATGCTTTTTAGCTATCTCTATCAGGTCATCTACTATTTTTATTTTTACCCTCTCTTCCTTAGGCATCTTCTCATTCCATAAAGTATAATTTTTAGAAGAATATATCAGCTTCTTTGAATAAATTGTTTCTGTTGTAAAAATGTGGGGGTAAAATCCAAATCCTTCTGCCTTAATTACTATTTTTTCGACATAATCCTTATCGAGTGCCTTTTCGTATATAACATTATTATTATCCTTTTCTCTTATGTATGCACCATTTGACGCAATAATAGGTGCTTTAGTTCCTATTAAATTTGCATAGTAAAGTGCGGAAGTAAAAATTCTTCCTGTGCACACGACAAGTTTAACTCCCTTTTCATCAGCTTTCTTAAGCGCTAATTTTGTTCTCTCAGTGATTTCTTTTTTGCTGTTTAAAAGGGTGCCATCCATATCCATTGCTATCATTTTGTATTTCATATTCTGCCTCCTTAGTCCAAGTATTCAACCTCAAACCTAGTTGTAAATCTATTGATAATGTTAATAAACTTATCAGCAAATGTTAACGAAAGCAAAACATTTCCCGCTGCATGCATAGTATCAAATGGAAAGCTTCCTATTATCCCTAAAATAATTGCATAAAAGCTAATTGGTTTTATAAATCCTACCACATACCACATATCCAAAATTATACCATAAATATAACCCCATAACCCACAAAAAAGTGCAAAAAAATATCTATTTAATTTGATTTTTTTCATCCATCCAAAAAATAAACCGCATAATCCCCATCCAAGCATTTGCCACAACGTCCAAGGTCCGTGTCCTAGAAAAAAATTTGATATAAATGCAGCGATTGAGCCTACTATAAATCCTTCAGTTGGTCCTAGAGTATATCCAGAAACAGAAATAATAAAGGTGGTTGGTTGAAGACCTGGTATAATAGCAAATGGTATTCTTAACATTCCACCCAATGTAGCTAAAGTTGAAATAATGGCCATTTTTCTAACATTTGTTTGTTTTAACTCAAATAGCAGCAAGAAAAATATAATTATAAACACAGCAGAAAATGTAATTAGTTTGTCTATTCCCACCCTATAATTAGTTAAAAGAACAGTTATAATTATAAACATAAAAATTAATAAAATTGGAATCTTTCTAAACATAATATCACCATCTAACATTCTTTAATAATTCTATTGCATGATTTGAGTTTGTAATTCTGCATTTTTTTCTAAAAAGTTTGGTAACTATAGGAGAATAATAAATAGATTCTGTTAAAACATCAAGGGTATCCCCCTTGGCAACTATCTCACCTTCAAACATTAAAATAGTTGTATCACAATAATCACCAACAAAATCACTGTCGTGCGTTATAACTATAACTGTATTGCCTTTATTAGCATAGTTTCTAACAAATTCACCAATTCTCTTCTTTTGAACTATGTCAATTCCCCTCGTGGGTTCATCAAATATCAATATTTCAGGTTCGAGAATTGCAACGCAAGCTATAGCTAACCTCTGTTTTTGTCCTCCGCTTAAATCTCTTGGATTTTTGTCTTTTATTTCGGTTAAATTGAACTCTTCCAAAATTTTATTTACTTTTTCAGCGTTATATTCCCCAATGTTTTTCAAAGAATATGCCACTTCTTCGAACACTGTATCTCTTCCGAAATATAAATTTGGATTTTGAGCAAGATATCCTATCATTTTTAATTTTTTATTCGTTTCTATTTTCTTCAAATCCACACCTTTTATAAATACATTTCCCTTATAATTGTCTATGAGTCCAGAAATAATCTTAAAAAGTGTTGTTTTGCCAGCACCATTCTGACCCATTACGGCAACTACTTCACCAGAGTTTAAATTAAAGCTAATATCCTTTAATGTTCTAATGCCGCAAGAAAATTCAAAGTTAAGATTTTCAACTGATAGAACTATTTTATCACATTTGTCTTTAGTATAAGTATAATTAAATTCATAATTTCTTATCAATCTATTAGCTTCCTTTAATGATATTGGAAATTCTTTATATCCTGCTAATCTAAAATATTGTGAAATCTTGGGCAGTAAAAATATGTCGCTATTATATTCAAAAATATTGTCCTTTCTAAAATCCTTAATTATTTTACCTTCATTTACAAACAATATCCTATCGGCAAATTCAATAAATCTATCAATATTCTGTTCTACTACAAGTATAGTTTTTCCTAAATCTTTGTTAAGTTTGATTATAGAATTCGATACCTCTTCTGCGGAAATTGGGTCAAGTTGAGAAGTTGGTTCATCAAATAAAATAATTTCGGGATTCATAGCAATGACGGAGGCAATTTCTACTTTTTGCTTTTCACCCCCAGAAATATTCTGCGTATTTTTATTTCGAATATCATTAAGTCCAAATAATGCACATGCTTCGGAAATATTTCTCAAAATATCCTTCTGGTCGTATCCTAAGTTCTCCAACCCAAATGCCAACTCTCTTTCAACACTGTTGAAAATAATTTGTTTTTCTGGGTCCTGAAATACAAAGCCAACTTTACTAATAACTTCTCTATTTGAATATTCTCTCAAATTTTTATTATAAATTGATACACTGCCCTTTATCTTTCCTCCATAAAAATTAGGGACTATGCCATTAATAGCCCTTAAAAGTGTGGATTTTCCGCCTCCCGATGGTCCAACTATTAAAATAAACTCCCCTTCTTCTATTGTTAAGTTTATGTTTTCTATGGCTGATTTTGTTGTATTAGGATAATAATATGTAAAATCAGTAAATTTTATTGCTTCCATGTTTCCACCACCATATCATCATAGAATAAACAAAGAATATTATTGAAATAAATAATCCAAATGCACTTATGTTTTCAACAGGATTAATAACCACAGGGTAAAATTTAAAATCATTGAACCCCATCATAACAAATAAGAATAATATTAGATTTATTGATGCTGAAATAGCTATAATGCAAAAATCATAACGATAAAATACTTTGCTATGATAAACAGTTCTGTTTTTACTACCATAGCACTTTGAATACATAGATTCTGCTATTTCAACTGATTCTTCAAGAGAAGTTAAAAACAATATATTTATAACCTGACTATATCCTTTAAACATATTATAAAAATTTCCTTTAAAATTATTGCCCCTTAGAATCTCAATCTCCTTAATTTGATTGAACAAATTAGTAAGCCTTGGTATTAATCTAAACATCATGCTCATTAAAAGTGCTGAGTTACCTATATAATTCGAAAAATAACTAAACGCATCATCCTGTTCAATTATATGATTTGCAAACGCAAAAACAATAACAGAAGCAATCAATCTTACAGCCATAAAAAAACCGTAAAATAAAGATTCAAGAGTAAATGTCCTATCAAAAATAATAAAAAGTATGGTTTCGCCGTTAGGATTTAATATAAAATTAAATAAAACAACAATTATTCCAAAAAGAATCGAAAATTTTAGTGTAGAGTAAATTTTATAAAAAACATTATTAACTCTTGCTAACAAAAAAATAGATAATATTATTATAGATAAATAAATTATATTATTAACAGTCAAAAGAACTATCAAATATGTAATTATTATAATTATTGATGATAATGGATGTATTTTTTTAAGAAAAATATCGCTATTAATTTCGGTCATAAATTCACCCACTTTATGTTAGAAATGTAAAACAATTAATATTATTAAACCTCATGAATATTCCAATGGCTATTTAAATAACCTATTGAAATATTATCATGAGGCTTGTTAAAAGTAAAATATTAATTTAAAGTTAATTAATTATTTTATTTCGATAAAAGTTTTCTTACTTCTTATGTATTCAGGTTTTCCGTCTTTTATTTTTTCAGCATAAACTTCGAACTTGCCTGCTTCATCTAATTTAACAAGCGCAATACCTTGTTCATTTGTAATGTAGGTATTTTTTCCTACATAAACGGTAGCGCCTGAAACGACATCCGAAAATGCTGTAACTTTAATTTCAACTGTATCACCTTTATTAATCTCATCAGGTATAGTAATTTGCAAAGGCTTAATGTCCCACTTATTATCCGTAACATAGTATAGTAATATTTCATCGTTTTGATGTATTTCAAATGAACTTAATCCAACTTCAAGCGATTTATTATTTACCCAAGTGCCCCACCACTTACCGTTTGAATAATCAGGTTTAAAATCTCCCACACTGTCTATAAATGGTCCCAAATCATAGTATATAACTTCAAATGGTATATTATTTTCTATTAGAACCTTTGCAACAGCTGCATAAGCCGACTTAACTTCAGTAGTGATTGACTTTCCTGTAAAATCATACACCGTTTTATTTCCAGCTTTCACAGTATACGTTCCAATTGTTTTTTCAGGGGTTTCTATTCTTACTGTTACATCGTAGCTTTTTTCTACTAATTCAAAAACACCCAGAACAACTTTTATAATATTGTTGTTGTTTTTTACAAAAACCTTGTAATTCAAGCTATTTAATTCTAAATTCTTATAAAATTTAAAATATCCATTATTTGGTTTCAAAGTATAAGCGTTCTTATCACCATTTATGATAAGAGTTGCTTCATCGGCACCATCTGCTCGTATTATTAGTTCTACATTCTTTAAATCTTTATTATATACTGAATATAAAACTGCGTTTGTATTTTCGTTCTTAGTAACTGCTTTGAAAAATTTCCCTTTGGTAAATCTTATATTTTTATACATGTTTTTATTGTAATTAAAACTAATCAAAGCTCTTAATACCTGATTTGTAGCAATGCTGTCTACATTGCTGCTCTTTAAATGTTTAAATCCGCCAGTTCTATCTTTATATAAATAAAGTTCTTCTAGTATATTTCTTTTTCCAATATAATATCTAGACAAATCGTCACCAGCAGAAACTGCTGCCTGAACAACCCAAGCCAATGTTTCAGCAGTTTGACTTTCCTTTGAAAGATACTTTATTTTAGATTTTAAGAAATTTAAAGCCTTTGCTACTGATACAGATGATTTTGTTCTTCCTGCCATTGTCAGTGCAGTAACAGCCATTGCAGTAGTATCAATATCGCTATTTTTATTTCCTAGAATCCATGAATATCCACCGTCTTTATTTTGGTTGTTTTCTAAAAATTTTACTGCCATTTCTTTGTTATAGTTTTCCTTAACTGTTTCAAGAGCTATAATACTCCATATGTGGGAATTCAAATATAACTCTTTTGTATCGTCTATCTTATCCTTAAATTTTCCATTTTCCAATTGAGAGTTTTTTAGAATTTCAATTAAATTAACCCCATTGAAATTTGAAGGGTCATAACCTGAGGCTGCAATTGTCAAAATGTGCTTTGCATAGCTTGTTGTCCAATTATATGATAATTCTTTTAATATATCGTTTTGCTTATTTTCTAAATATGTTTTTCCTTTTATTCTTAAATTGCTGCTATTTAAGTTGTAACCTGCCATTGCAAGAGCCACTGCATCCCAGTCGCTTAATCCATTTGTTTTTGATTTATTAATAATGTAATTTATCGCTCCTGAATAACTTTGTTTCATTTTTGATTTTGTAGTATTACTTAAAGCTGCTAAAACAGATGAACTAAATGTCAAAAATAATATTATTGTTAAAATACCTGCAATTAAATTTTTCTTTAAAATTTTCATACTAGCCCTCCTTAAGGCGCCAGATCATCTACAGTCCAGCCCTTATAATTAAAATTTATTTCGTCTCCATTTTTTAATAATATGTCCTTTGCTCCTACGCTTGTCTTTTTGCCATTTAAATAAATAAACCAATCGTATCCTAAAATACCTTTTTTTATATCCTCATCAGTCAGCTTGTTTGGAGGAATGGATTCCAAACCATTGATGGACTTTATGAAACCTCCCTCTTCATAAACCTCTGCATTTTCTTTTAGCAATCTTAATGCATTAATGCTCTTGTTTAGCTTTACTACTTTTTCTAGAAGTATTATTTTATTATCCTTTGAAATGACAAGCTTAATCGCAACTTCTTTGATTTCATTTTGCTTTTTAACATCTGCTTCTTTATTATCTGATTGTGGCTTTATTTCATTAGTTGATTTATTTTTTTGCTCTACATTTGATACATTCGTTGTAACTGAAGTTTTTTGACCTTCAGGTAATGTGTTTGAATCTGAGTTGATAGTATTGTCTTGATTCTTGCTGCAACTAGTTAAAATAAATAATGTGATTAAAATAGGTATAAACTTGAACTTCAATATACCACCCCCTTCCAATCTCAGAGGGAAAAATAAAAAGCCCTGGAAAGGGCTTATAATCATATAAGCTTGCCCTTCCCTCCGAAGGTTATGCTTCATAATACAGGCAGGTTTCCTGGCTTATGGTTCATCTTACTCCCTGGCCTTCCCAAAAGGTGGCATATCAGGTTTCATCCCCATTTACAGTAGCGGGGGCTGCAACGGACTTTCACCGTTTTCCCTTTTAACTTTTCAGCACCTATATTATTTGTATTCGGTTCTTTATATATTATAACATCAAAATAAATTATGCTCAATCTTTCAAAACAATTATCAAGAAATTTCACACAAATTTATATATCTTATGAATTTACCCTTTCTTAATCTACATTCATCTGTTATTTCAAAACCAACATTTTTAATATTTTCCTGCATATCTTCTAAAGTAACAAATACTGCCCTTTTAGCAATTCTCGCCGTATTTTTAATTATTTCATCCTGAATTTCTCTTGTTGTAACGGAAAGAACACCGTAAGGTAAGTCTACGATTGCTGCGTCAAATTTTTCAGCGATATCTTTTATATCGCTACATGATACAACATCCGGATAACCAAAATATTTTAAATTATTTTTTGCTCCTTTAACTACATTGTTGTTAATATCATAACCTTTAATATCTATTCCCATTGAAAGTGCTTCCAAAACTACGGTTCCAATTCCACAACAAGGGTCTACCATTTTAATATTTTGATTTCTTCCTGTTGCAATATTAACAAGAGCCCTTGATACCCTTGCAGTTAGAGAATTACAGTATTGAACCGGTTTTTCATCATGTTCATGCCATTTACCGCTATTCTTTATTAACTCTCCAGCTACCCATTTTTGTTCTATATCCAAAACACCAACTTTAGTTTTGGGATTATGGATTTTAACTTCACCTTCAATATTTCTTCCAATCAAACTTTCTATTTTATGTTTTTTATTCAAATCCATCCTCTCTATCAAGCTAATATACTGAACCTTGTAATCGTCGTATTTAATTTTCTTTTTTTCGATTATATCTGCTAAATCCTCTATAGATTCGGAAATAGCGTCTATTTTAATACAATATTTTATATAGGGACTTCTATTAACATCTATATATTCATCATAAAAAAAATATTTACCATCCAGATTAATATTAAATAGTCTACGTAACTCCATTAAGCATAATTCTTTTTCTCCATCTGGAAAATTAACATAATAAAAAAACATCATATCACCAACCTTTAAAAAACCCCCTTGTTGATATTTCCAACCAAGGGGGTGAAATTTAATATTATATGGTGCGGGCGAAGGGATTTGAACCCATACGGTTTCCCGCTAGAACCTGAATCTAGTGCGTCTGCCAGTTCCGCCACGCCCGCCTACATCCTAAAAAAATTTTATCACTCTATTGAATTTTTGTCTATATCAATATTTACACTTTTTTACTTTTAGAAACCTATATATTTTATTTATAATTAAAAATCTTCCATAATTCATTTTATTAATAATAAATTTACCAATTCCCAAATATTTTATTAGCTCTTTTTCCAAATCTGTAAATTTATTTTTTAATAATTCTTTATCTTCTAAGGTTAAGTCGTAATCATCATATAAATTTCTGTTTAATATTTCTAAAATAATACTCATGTCAATATTTAACTTTTGGCCTATATTTAACAGCAATTCCTCTAATGTTAATCCTTCATAATTAACACCTAATGCGAATGATGTAAATTTAATTTTTGAAACAAAATATGAGGTGCTTATTTTATTTCTTTTAAAAATAATAATTATTAACATTAAAATTACTAAAATAAAAGCGACAAATAATTCAAAATAAAAATTTTTAACTTTCTTGCTTTGACTAATAGCCTCATTATCTTCAACAACCCTGTTTTCTTTTAATTTTTCCGTTTGATTGTCTTTTTCTTGTATTTCGGTTTGATTTTTTAATACATCGAATGCATAATCAATAGTTGTATAATGTCCAGGAGTTGGGTCAAAAGTAACAAATCCAAGCCCATTTATATATGCTTCAACCCAAGCATGCGCATCGGAATTTAAAACATCTATTTCTTTAAAAGGTGTAGCGTTTATAGCAAATCCCTCCACGTATCTCGATGGAATACCTGCTGTTCTTAACATTATAGCCATTGCACTTGCAAAGTATACGCAATATCCCCTTTTTTCTTCAAACAAAAAATGTTCAACAAAATCTACATTGTCAGGTGGAATCGATGGTTTTAAATCATAGGAATAATTTTCCCTTAGATAATCCTGAATTCTTTTTGCAGCTTCCAAATCATTTCGGCTATCTTTAATTACAGACATGGTAAGCTCATAAACTTTATTAGACACAATGTCAGGAACGCGTAAATAGTCAAAATAATATCTATCTTGGCTATACTTAAAAGTCGGCCATTTTTTATTTTGAATATAATCAGTATAGATGCTATAATCGTATGAAGCAAAATCAACATAATATTTATCGTTTCTATTTGCTGGATGGGGATGTTTAGTCTCTAAATAATCTGCATCTATTAAAAAATTATTCCATGTATTCCTTATCGATTCAGGAAAGAGAACATTAAATGCTGTATATGTTACTAAGTTTGTCGGTGTAATTTGTATCTCAAATTTTCTTAACCCTTCTCTGTTATAATTTGTTTTGCTACCGGTAATAAAATTATTACTGCTTTTTTTCCATTTTTGCCCATCGTAATAGTCTTTTATAACTCCCCTTAAATACAATTCGCCGGAATAATTATTAGGGTATACTGTAATTGCTTTATTATGATTTAATTTTATCGGTCCTCCAAGCTTGTTGGAATCTGGCTGAAATCCGGTGCTTTTCAAACCAAATACTACTGTAACCTGTTCTTTGGGGTTTATTTTTTCACCCATTTCATTTGCAATTTCAATCAACTTATATCCTTTGCCTTCCTTTTCAACCGGCAGTATTTTAATAGCAAAATTTGTAATAAAAATAAATATAGTAAATAATGAAATTAATTTGAATAAATAATTTCTGTCGTGTATTTTATTTTTTTCAACATTTATATTTCTTGACATCCAGAATAGGTAAAACCATAAAATAAGAAAAATATTATAATACCTAAAAGTATCAATTCCAAAAAAATCATAAAAAGAAAAAAGTCCTAATCCCAATATCAATAGATAAACTGTGCGTTTCTTAATAAATGTCAAATAAAAAACAACAATTGAAAGAAAAATTACTGTTATATAAAAAAATTTAATATAAAGGTCAAAATAATTGCTGATTACACCCTGATTTTCTAAAATGCTTTGATAAAAAGGAAGTATATTTTTTAAATAGTGCATAATCATTTGGAAATTAAGTTTGACATATGTTAGTAAAAATATAATGGCCAAGAATAGCAAATACTTATATTTAAACAACAAATACAAAAAAATATTAATTCCAACAAATACAAAACAATTAAATGCAAGATTCGATGATAATCCTATACTAATATATCCAATTTTTATAAATATTGAATATATAATGCTCGTTAAAATTGTAAACAAAATAAAATAATCCATATTAAGTTTACTCATATAAAACTAACTCCCCAAGGTTATTAGAAGTCCTAAAAATATACATAACCAAATTGCTCGTCCTTAATATATTCATTGTTTCTTCACTTAAAATAGTATCTTCAGGAATTATAATGTTTAATTTATAGCCAATATCGCATATTTCGCGCAAGTTTATTGCATCTGTTAAATCGATACTATTTAATATTAGCAGTATATTTGTATTTTTTGACATATTTCCCAATTCTGATTTCATATAGTCTGATATTTTTTTATTTCCGTCCGGATTTGTTTCAACCATTATTTCTAATAATCTCAAAAATTCATTAGGTTTTTTAATATTAGAATTTAGTGGAAGCTTTGTGTTGAAATATATTTCTATTTCAGTGTTACTATTCAAATAAAAATAAGCAATTGACGAAGAAATTTCTAATACTTTTTCAAAATAAAACAATCCATCTTTTCTATTGTAATTTTCCTTATAACAATCAACAAACAATATCAAGTTATTAGTTGTTGAGGAATCAAAATTTTTTACATACAAAGCTTTTTTCTTTGCTGAGATTTTCCAATGAACCTTCTTTAGACTCTCACCATAAACATATTTTCTGATGCCAACAATTTCCGTTAAATCTTCGACTCCTTTGAAAATACTTTTGCTAAATCCTATATCCTTCTTTGAAAACAAGTTGAAATTTTTCATACAATAAAATCGTGGATATATTACGATTTCCTTCTTTTCAAAATAGTTTCTTTCGATCTCAAAAATTTCAAAAAAATCCTTTAAAACTATTTTTACTGGTCCTAACGCATATCTTCCTTTAATTTTAGGAACAAAACTCTGTTCAATTACAAAACTTGCTAATGGTTTTAATAAGAACAAAATAACTTCATTATTCTCAATTGTAAGATTCTGAGCTATAACTTTTGGAATAGGAATCAATCCTTCATTATAAATTTTAGTTTGAATATCAACAACATCTCCAACATAAAATTCCTTGTTGTCAACCATTTGATATACTGAAATATTATTAACTCCTCTAAGGACTATAAAAATCGATAAAAGTATAGAAGCAGAAAAAAAATAAAAAGTTAAATATAATATCCTGCCACCCTGAAAATACGCAATTAAATAAAGAAATATTATTAAAAATATAAAATGTTTTTTAATTCTATACATCAATTCCAACCCCTGGCACCTTTATATTCGAAATAATTTCTTCTACTTTTTTCTCCGCAGTTTTGCCTTTATATTTAATTTCTGATTTTAGCAATAATCTGTGAGACAAAATATTTACTGCCACACTTTTCACATCGTCTGGTGTAACAAATTTTCTGTTTCTTAGAAATGCTTTAGCTTGACTGCTTCTTAAAAGATTTAGAGTTGCTCTTGGACTTGCTCCTAATAGTATTTCACTATCTTTTCTTGTTTCGCTTATTATTGAAAGTATATATTTTTCAATTTTATCATTAACATAAATATTTTTTACTAGTTCTCTTATTTCTTTTATTTGTTCAGGAGTTAAAACAAGGCTTAATTCTTCCAACCTATTGCTAATTCTATATTTTCTCATCATCAAAATCTCGTTATCCTCGTCAGGATAGCCTATTGAAATCTTCATGAAAAACCTATCGAGTTGTGCCTCAGGAAGCGGGAACGTTCCTTCATACTCTATAGGATTTTGGGTAGCCAAAACCATAAAAGGCTCATCTAATTTATATGTTTTACCATCTACTGTAATCTGATGTTCTTCCATTGCCTCTAATAAACTTGATTGAGTTTTAGGCGAAGTTCTATTTATTTCATCGGCAAGAATAATCTGATTGAAAATAGGTCCTGCCTTGAATTCAAATTGATTTAACTTTTCGTTATATATTGTCACTCCCAAAATATCTGAAGGTAACAAATCTGGGGTAAATTGAATTCTTGCAAAACTACAATCAATTGTTTTGGCAAGGGCTTTGATAAGAACTGTTTTACCAACTCCTGGGACATCTTCAATTAAAATATGTCCCCCAGATATTAAGGCAATTATTATGTTTTCAATCACTGGTCTCTTGCCAAAAATTACATTTTCAATGTTGTCAATTGCTCTAATCAAAATATCATTATTCAATTTTATCACCTTCTTTTAAGCATTTGCAAAACTCTCTATTGGATTTTTCAATAATTTGTCCAAACCGCAATTTTTTCAATATTTAAATTGATTTTGTGACATCAAAAATTTTATTGATTTATAATATCTTGCGACTTTTGATTTTCACTTGTATTATCAGTTTGAGTCGAAACAGGTTTAGTTCCTATTCTCACCCTTCCTTTAGCAGGTTTATAATAATCCTTCGATAGTGTTTCCTTTTTAACTAATTCACCATTTATAAAAACTTTTCTATAGGTAATTGATTTAATCCCATCAATAGGTTTTACCTCTGTGACCTTTTCTCCCTGATATAAATTCGAATCTTTAACATATTCAGTTGTTGTTGGTATTCGTTCAATTATTTCTGATTCAATAACAACATTCATATTTGGATTCTCGTTGGCGCTGTAAAATTCCACATTTACATAGTTTTTTCCCACCCAGGCTCTTATATATAAAGGTGTTTTATTAGTATTTTTAAATTTAAAATCTATTATATTACCTGAAATAGTTGCATCCCTGCCTGCAGGAACGTATGAAACTTTCAAACCATGGGGCCTTCTTTCTACTATTTCAAAATTTGCAAGCAGTGCTGCATTGTATACTGTTGATGTTACCTGACATATACCCCCCGCAAGTCCTGGAACCAATGTTCCATTTATAATCACAGGAGCTTCTTTATATCCCTTTGAAGCAACACGTGGTCCTAAAACTTTATTCATAGAAAATACTTCACCCGGCATAACAAGTGTTCCGTCGATACTTGAAGAAGCAATCTTTAAGTTTCCTGTTCTATTTACATCTGCAGGATTGAACTTTGTTGCAAACGCAGAAATCCTAGTGTCAATTTTCTCTAAGTCATCTTGTTTTATTTTTGCTTCGACAACCTTGACTGGTATCTGTAATTCTTCACTATTAGTTGTCTTTACAGAATTCAATAATATTTCTTTTAGTTTAGCATCGTCAACTTGTCTTCCATTCACGTCTGGTGTAATAATAAATTTCCCGTCAATCAATTTTATAGTGGCATCAACAGGCATGGTTATTAGACTTTTAGAAATCTTGTTAACAACCCCATCAATATTTTTTTCATTAACAATTATCTCCAATTGTAAATTTATAGAAGATGTGCTAATCTTCAACCTTTCAATAGTCTTTTCAAAAATATTTCCTTCCTTACCGTAGTTTAATGCTTCATTAACTTTTTCTTCAATATCATATCTTGTCTCTAACAACTTATTTGTTGTTCTAAATTCTTTATCCCTATATTTTAACGTAATAACCTTTTCCTGCAGAGGTATATTAAATTTTTCATTCAACAATCTATAAGCTTCATCATATGTCATTCCACCAACGTTAATGTTATTTATATATATTCCTTTGTAAATCCTATTTGATGAAGCACTTGTTTCATTTAACAATATTATTCCAAATGCTAATATAAGTGCAATTATCAATAATGGTATTGCAATTTTTAAGCCCTTATTCACATTACCCCTCCTAAATTTCTCCCTCATACGACTACTATTTAAGATTATATCACATAATTATTTTAATTTTCATTATTTTTGTAAAAATTACAAAATTCTTTTATCATGCATTCATTACATTTAGGTTTCCTCGCAGTGCAAATCTTTCGTCCATGCCAAATAATCCAGTGATGTGCTCTTGACCAATATTCCTTTGGGATGTTTTGCATTAATTGCATTTCAGTCTTTAACACATCATTCGAACTAGCAAGCCCAATCCTATTGGAGACTCTGAAAACATGTGTATCAACTGCAATTGTATCTTTGCCAAATGCATTTGCAAGAACAACATTTGCAGTTTTCCTGCCAACTCCAGGTAATTTGAT
This sequence comes from Caloramator mitchellensis, assembly GCF_001440545.1. Lineage (NCBI taxonomy): Bacteria > Bacillati > Bacillota > Clostridia > Eubacteriales > Clostridiaceae > Caloramator > Caloramator mitchellensis. The sequence goes on along the minus strand of NZ_LKHP01000001.1, from coordinate 165,802 downwards.
TAAATCTTCAAGATTTTCAGGAACTTTGCCATCGAATTCTTCTAGTATTTTTTTGCTAGTCTCAATTATATTTTTGGCTTTAGTTTTATATAATCCACAAGTTTTAATATACTTCTCCAATTCTTCAACTTTCATCCTTGAAATTGTTTCCGGGCTATTGTATTTTGCAAACAATTTTTCAGTGACTTTATTAACCGTTTCATCGGTCGTTTGTGCAGATAGCATGGTTGCTATCAATAGTTCGAATTCGCTGTTAAAATTTAATGCGCATCCTAGATGCTTGTATTGACTTTCTAAATATTTTAATATTTTTTCAATATTTTCCATTTTATCACCCCTATTAAAAAAGGGGGCTTATAGCCCCTTATATAATACCCATCTTCTTTCCAACTTTTTCATATATAGCAATTGCCTCATCAAGCATCTCCTTAGTATGAGCTGCAGTTATAATATTTCTAACTCTCGCAGTTCCTCTTGGAACTGTTGGGAATGCGATTCCTTGAGCAAATAATCCTTCATTGAAAAGTTCATCACTAAACTTCATAGCCTTTGCTTCTTCTCCAATAATTACGGGTGTAATCGGTGTTTCGCTATGTCCAATGTCAAATCCCTTTGCTGCTAATTTTTCCTTAAAATATCTTGCATTATCCCAAAGTCTATCTACAAGTTCACTGCTCTCGGACAATATTTCTATAGCTTTAATTGCTGCTCCACATGCTCCTGGTGTCATAGCTGTTGAGAATAAGAAAGGTCTTCCTCTGTGCTTTAGCCAGTCAACAAGTTCCTTTGAACCTGCTACATACCCGCCTACTACTCCAATCGCTTTTGAAAGTGTTCCTACTTGAACATCTACTCTACCATATAGATTAAAGTGTGATACTGACCCACTTCCATTTTTGCCCAAAACACCTGAAGCATGAGCATCATCAACATAAACAAATGCATCATATTCTTCAGCAATTTCAACTATTTCAGGTAGTTTTGCAATATCTCCATCCATTGAGAATACTCCGTCAGTAACAATCATAAATTTCTTATATTGGCCACTTTCTTTAGCTTCCTTTATTACTCTTCTTAAATCATCCATATCGCTATGCTTATATCTTAAAATTTTTGCACCTGATAATCTGCAGCCATCAATTATGCTGGCATGGTTTAATTCATCTGACAAAATTGCATCTTCTTTAGTCATTAATGCGCTCACAGTTCCCATGTTGCAATTAAACCCCGATTGAAATACAATTACTCCTTCAGTTTTCTTGAATTTTGCAAGTTTTTCTTCAAGCTCTTCATGTATTTCCAGAGTTCCAATTATTGTTCTTACTGCACCTGCTCCAGCACCATATTTTTCAGTAGCCTTAATCGCAGCTTCAACTAGTCTTGGGTCATTAGCAAATCCAAGATAGTTATTTGATGATAAATTTATAACTTCTTTTCCATTAATAATACAAACTGGACCACTTGGTCCGCCAACTACTGGAAGTTTTCTGAATACTCCCTGAGCCTTTAATTCCTCAAGATTTTTTGTTAAAAATTCATGCAATGTTTTGCTACCCATCATAGCACCTCCAAAGTAATTATCACTTAATATTTTATAACATTTCTTTAACAATGTCTATTATTTCGACACGCTCATCCTCATCAATTTGTTCAAAAATTGAATTAAAAATTGCATCAATGGTTTTTTTATCATTAGAAACTGCAGCAATTCCTATTTCGCTTAACTGCCACTTATCATTTTCCCCAATTTCTGCAATAGATACATTATATTTTCCTATTTTAGATATCAAACTTTTGATTATTTGTCTTTTTTCTTTTAATGTGTGTGGAGTAAATAACCTTAATCTAATTATTGCTGTCCCTACTATCATCTATAAACTCCTCTATACTCCTCTGGAATTAATTCAGCTATTTTTTTCATCATTAAATTTAAGCAATATTCTTCATATTCGTCTTTATTCATATCTTCTGTCTTTTCCGGAAGCTTAAATGGTTCTCCAAAATTAACATAAACATCTGCTTTATAGAATTTTTCACTTCCCATATCCTCATCATTTATAGGCATTAGCTTTTCAGTTCCATAAAGTCCTATCGGAACAATTGGGACATCACACTTCTTAGCAATCAATACGACGCCTTTTTTACCCTCAATCATCTTACCGCTCCTTGATCTTGTTCCCTCTGGAAAAATCATTAGTGAATGTCCTTCCTTTATTACCTTAATGCTTTTTTTAATAGCCTCAATGTCTGCTGAACTTGGATGAATTGTAATAGTATTAAGCGCTTCAACTCCAATTCTACTTAAAGCTTTAGATTGTAATTTTACTCCTGCTACAAAAAATGGATTAAAATCTTCCAATACTTCATTTATAATTATGCCATCTGAATTACTAAGATGATTTGCAATGAATATTACTGGTGATTTAATACCCTTTATAATTTCCTTATTAAATACCTTTATGTTTGCATATTTGTGGACAGTTCTTTTTACAATGAACTTACATAATGGTCTATAAATTTCTGGCGGTAAACTAAATAGTATACTACCTACTATATTTTTCATATAACCATCCCTCTCAAATCAAAGTATTGCATTGATTGTAGAACTTAATATACTTATAATTATATAACCCAGGATTGCTGACCCTAGACCAGTAACTATGAATCCTGTAGTTAAAAATGAAACTAAAAATAATATTATGCCGTTTAAAATAAATGTAAAAAGTCCTAGTGTTAATATATTAATAGGCAATGATAGTATTATTAACACTGGCTTTATTAATGCATTAGCCAGACCTAAAACAACAGCTGCTACAAGTGCTGCACCAAAGCCACTAATATAAACTCCTTTTACAAATGATGCTGTAAGATATATAGCAACTGCGTTTATTAAAATCCTAGCCAGAAATCCTCTATCTCTCTCTTTAGACATACTATTCCTCCAATCTTTTTAAAAAATACTTTGCATAAAAATTTAAATATTCATCATTCATATATTTTTTTATTAATTCTTTGTATTCTCCTCTTTTGCTGTTTCCAAGAGCAATAATCAAGTTTCTTTGAAGTATTTTTTTCCCTCTCCAACCACCAGAAATTTTACCATAAGTTTCTTTGAATTCTTTGTTGCTCATAGTCAAAAATTTTTCTATATTAATATTTATATTCCAGTCATTAGGCAAAAAATCAATTATATTAGATATTCCAATACTTTTATTAAACGGACATGCATCTTGACATATATCACATCCATAAATCCTTAGTCCCATTGAATTCATTTCATTTTCTGTAAGTAATTCTTTCTTTTGAGTAACATAGGATAAACATTTTTGTGAATTTACGTAATAGGGTTTTTCAATTGCACCAACAGGACATGCCTTAATACAAATATCACATTCACCGCATTTTGATAATTTTTCAATGTCAGGCTCAATATACATATCAGTTATAAGTTCCCCTAGAAAAACATATGAACCATATTTTTCCGTATATATATTTGTATTTTTCCCATAAAATCCAATACCGCATTTTTTGGCAATTTCTCTGTCGTGTAAAGCTCCTGTATCACAATAATATACAGAATTTGCTCCAAATTCATCCATCAAATAGTTTTTAATCAGTTCAAGTTTCTTTGATACGACTTTATGATAATCTATTCCCATTGAAGACTTTGAGAAATAAGGTTTTGAATAATCAATATCAATTGTTTTATATGGTATTGCAATTGAAATAAATGTCTTAGCATCTTTTAACAAAGATTTTACATCTATTCTTTTTATTACATCAAACTCTTCAAATCCTGATAAATGTCCATTGTTCCTCTTTTCAACTAATCTCTCAACAAAATTATCACTAAAGTTAATATCAGAAAATCCTATATAGTCGATTCCAATTTTTCTAGCAAAGGATATAAGTTTTTCTTTTGCCATTAGCTCACCTCTATTTATTAGTATAAAATGAATTTAAATCTTACACAATATAAATATATTAAATTTATGGAGGGATTATTATGAGAAGAAAAATTGCGGTAGAAAGAAGTCTGCAAAATGTAAGGCAGCTCTTTGAAAGCCAGGGGTATAAAGTAGATATGTTTGACGATACACAATTACATGAAATCAAAAGCTCAACTCAATACGACGCCATAATTATTTCAGGGGGTAATAGAGATTTTCTTGGAATCCACGAAACTGAAACAAATACACCTGTAATAGATGCATCAGGACTTTCAGCCCAATCCATCCTCGACCGAGTTACAAGACTTGAATTTTAGGATTAAATTTATAAGCCCATGAATGATTTCCGTATATTATGAGAAGCGCCTTTTGAAATCATTTCATGGGCTCAAATCATATATTGTTAGTAATTAATTATATCCAGAGACCATAGATTACGTTGTTTAATTTCTCCTTGTCTTTAATTGAAGAATAATCAATTTTAACTACCTTACCAGGAATGCCAACTACAGTTGCGTAGGATGGAATATCCTTGAGAACTACTGAATTTGCTCCAATTTTTGAATTGTTCCCTATTTTTATTGGTCCTAAAATTTTTGCTCCTGCACCAATTACTACATTGTCACCAACAGTTGGATGTCTTTTTATATTCTTTTCTTTTCCAGTTCCTCCAAGTGTCACCCCATGAAAAATAGTTACATTGTTTCCTATTTCAGCAGTTTCACCTATTACAACTCCCATTCCATGGTCAATAAAAAGACCTTTACCAATTTTAGCCCCTGGATGTATTTCTATTCCCGTTTTATGTCTAGCAAATTGCGAAATCCACCTTGCTAAAACAAATCGTTTCCTTTCGTAAAACCAGTGAGCAATTCTATGATAAATCACTGCATGTAGACCAGGATATAATAAAATTACTTCCCATAAGTTTTTTGCTGCAGGGTCCTTTTGCAATATATTTCTCGCCTCTTCAATTATCATTTTAATCATTTCTAAATCACTCCTCAAATAATTCAGTTGAAAGATATCTTTCTCCTGTATCAGGAGCAACAGTTACAACTCTCTTGCCTGAGCCTATTTCCATGGCTTTATTTAATGCTACAAATATTGCCGCACCTGAAGATATTCCTACTAATATTCCTTCCCTCTTAGCTAGATTTCTTGAAGTTTCAAAGGCATCTAACGCTTTAACTGTAACAATTTCGTCTATTACGTTTCTATCAAGTATATCAGGAATAAAGCCAGCTCCTATTCCTTGAATTTTATGTGGACCTGGATTTCCACCTGACAAGACAGGCGAATCTGCCGGTTCAACAGCAATAATTTTGATATTTGGTAATTCTCTTTTCAATATCTGCCCAACTCCTGTTATTGTGCCTCCAGTTCCAACTCCTGCAACAAAAACATCTATTTTCCCTTGAGTTTGTTCTAATATCTCAATTGCTGTAGTTTTCATGTGTATTTCGGGATTTGCTAGATTTTTAAACTGTTGTGGCATAAAATAGCCATATTCTTTAGCTAATCTTTCTGCTTCTTCAACTGCTCCTCTCATTCCCTTCTTGCCATCTGTAAGAATAAGTTCAGCACCGTATGCCTTCATTAATTTTCTTCTTTCGATACTCATAGTTTCTGGCATTACAAGTATTACTCTATAGCCTTTTGCTGCTCCAACCATTGCTAAACCAATTCCTGTATTACCGCTTGTAGGCTCAATTATAACGCTGTCTGTCTTTAACAAGCCTAATTCTTCTGCCTTTTGAATCATTGAAAGTGCTATCCTGTCCTTAACGCTAGAGCCTGGGTTAAAGGATTCTAGTTTTACAAGCACCTCTGCCATGTTTTCGTTTGTCATTCTATTCAATCTTACCATCGGTGTGCTTCCTATCGTCTCATAAATGTTGTTGAAAATCATAAAAATTCCTCCTCTATATTAATTTTCTATTAATCAGAATTAAAAAAAGCTCTCGCCCCTTATTCAGAGGCGAAAGCTTTACTTCCGCGGTCCCACTCTGTTTGAGTTAATAAACTCATCTCATTTTTCAAGCACTATCATGCTCTACCACTATAACGGGTGGACCCGTAGCGGCTTACTTTATTTCAGCCTAACACTCACAAGTGCACTTCAACTATACTTCAATGTAGAACTCTTTCAGCCTGGGAGTTCCTCTCTGTCCATTCCATATAGTCTACTTTACTTGATCATCGTGTTTAATTCCGATTAATTTACTCTGATTTTATTATAATACTATTCAATTTATCTGTCAATAATTTATTGTTAAGAAAATGTTAAGTTATTTGCAAAAATAATGATCACCAATGATTTTAATTATTGGTCTTGACCAAATCCATTTATTTGTGGTTTTTGCAGGATTATAATAATACAGTGCACCTCCTGATGGATCCCAGCCGTTTAATGCATCGCTTGATGCTTTTCTTGCTGAATCAGTTGGTGATAAATTTATTTGTCCATCGCTTACTGCAGTAAATGCACCTGGTTGATATATAACCCCTGGTATAGTTGATGGAAATCGCGGGTCTCTTGTTCTATTAAGGACTACCCCTCCTACTGCTACCTGCCCAATATACGGTTCCCCTCTTGCTTCACCAGAAATGAGCCTTGATAATAATTCATAATTTTGACTTCCAGAATAACCTCTTTGAGCTGAATATTCACTAATGCCCAATGCAGCTAATGTTTTAGGACCTACAATACCATCAGGATATAGGCCATTTTTTGTTTGAAAATTTTTTACTGCTATATAAGTTTTATATCCGTATATTCCATCAACATTGCCAGTATAATAGCCCCAATTTTTTAATCGCTTTTGAATTTCTATTACAGTGTTTCCTCTTGAACCCCATCCATAGGATGCCGTTTCAATTGATAAATTATTTTGTATAATAGTAATTAGAAAAACCAAAACTATAGCCCATAAAAATAATACCATTTTTCTCATATTCTTTCACCTCCAACTAAATTCCTTATTAACAAATATATTTTTTGTTAAAATGCAAAAATAATACAAAAAGTTATTTTATTATTTAAGTTGGAGAATTATAATATTAAGTATTGTAATTTGAAAAATTTATCGTTGAGGTGATGTTTTTGAAATTTTTTCCAATTAATAAAGAAGAGATGAATAAGCTTGGGTGGAAGGAATGTGATTTTATATTTGTTACTGGGGATGCATATGTAGACCATCCTTCTTTTGGCCATGCTGTTATAACAAGATTGTTAGAGTCATTAGGGTTCAAAGTAGGAGTTATACCTCAGCCGAATTGGAGAACTATTGACGATTTTACTAAACTAGGAAAACCAAGAGTAGCATTTTTAGTATCCTCTGGCAACATAGATTCTATGGTTAATCATTATACAGTAAACAAAAAAAGGCGAAATACTGATGTCTACTCACCGGGTGGCAAAGCAGGTTTAAGACCAGACCGTGCTGATATAGTATACTGCAATAAAATACGTGAGGCTTACAAGGATGTTCCAATAATTCTTGGGGGAATTGAGGCAAGTCTAAGAAGGTTTGCCCATTATGACTATTGGGATGACAAGGTTAGAAATTCAATTCTTGTTGATAGCAATGCCAACCTATTGGTGTTTGGAATGGGGGAAAAACAAATAATTGAAATTGCAAATTTGATTGCTTTTGGTAAAAATATTTTAGACTTAAAAGATATTAGGGGAACCTGCTATATAACAAAGGATATCGAAGGTTTAAAGGATTATATCGAAATGCCTTCTTTTGAAGAGGTAAAATCGGATAAACTTCAATATAATCTAGCTTTTAAAATACAATACCAGGAACAGGATGCAATTAAGGGGAAAACTTTGGTTCAAAAACATGGTAACTTATATATTGTTCAAAACCCACCAGCATTTCCATTAAGTCAAGAAGAACTTGACTTCGTTTATTCACTTCCATATATAAGAACATACCACCCTATCTATAAAAAGGATGGTGGTATACCAGCATTAAAGGAAGTAGAATTCAGTATAACATCTCATAGAGGATGTTATGGTGGTTGTTCTTTTTGTGCTATACATTTTCATCAAGGTAGGGTAATTCAAAATAGAAGTAAAAAATCAATTATTGATGAAGCAGTAAAACTTACAACGCTCCCGAATTTTAAAGGCTATATTCACGATGTTGGTGGGCCTACGGCTAATTTTAGAAATCCATCCTGCAAAATGCAAATAGAGCACGGGGTCTGCAAAAATAGGCAATGTATGCACCCTACTCCATGTCCTAATCTGGAAGTTAATCACGATGAATATCTTGATATATTACAAGAAATTAGAAAGCTTCCAAGGGTTAAAAAGGTATTTATTCGGTCAGGAATAAGATATGATTATCTAATATACGATAAGAATACAAAATTCTTCGAAGAGTTAGTTAAGCATCATATTAGTGGTCAGCTTAAGGTGGCTCCTGAACATGTAAATGATGAAGTGCTGTTCTGTATGGGAAAGCCAAGTAAAAAAGTTTATGAGAGATTTGAAAAAAAATATCACGAATTGAATAAAAAATTAAATTTGAAACAATACCTCGTTCCATACTTAATGTCAAGCCATCCAGGCAGCGATTTAAGTGCTGCTGTTGAACTAGCAGAATACATCAGGGATTTAGGTTATAATCCAGAACAGGTTCAAGATTTTTATCCGACCCCTGGGAGTTTATCTACTACAATTTATTATACTGGAGTAAATCCAATAACAGGTAAAAAGGTTTATGTCCCAAAAGACCCTGAAGAAAAGAAAATGCAAAGAGCATTGCTTCAGTATAGGGACCCAAAAAATTATGAACTTGTTTATAAAGCTTTGGTCAAATCTGGAAGAACCGACTTGATTGGTTATTCAAAAAAATGTTTGATTGCACCTAAGAAAATCAGGAGATGATAAAATGCAGGAATTTTTTATACGCACTATCTATTCATTAAAACAAAATCCAATGTTAGTGTATTTATTTACTATTTTAAATAGCTTTCTGCAGATTTTTTTTCCTCCCTATCCTGGAGATACGTTTATAGCTCTGTTAGGCTACCTTAGTAGTCAAATAACAAAAAACGGCGCTTTGCTGCTAATTATTGCATTGTCCTCTACAATTATTAGCAGCATCATGCTGTATTTAATCAGTTTTCATTATTCAGAAAGAGTTTTGAAAAACAAATATATAAATAATTTTTTTCAAATTAACAAAATATACTTGTTTGAAAAATGGTATGATAAATTTGGAGCATTTGCAATAATTTTAAGCAAATTTATACCTGGAATCAATTCAATTGTATTGATAGCATCCGGAGTTCTAAAGTTAAGGAAAATTACAGCCATACTTGCAATAATATTATCCAGCATTATACATAACTCTATGCTCTTCATAGTTGGAAGAGTTACTGGTAATAATGTTGCAGTATTAAATCAACTTATTAAAGAATATAGCTCAATTATATTGCTTTTTTCATTATTAATTTTGATAATATATATTTTAATTCTTTTAGTAAAAGGGGTCAGGGAATGAATATTTTTACTTTTTTATTCGAGAGTCTAATGTTTAGCGGGAAATCTGGACCCTTCTCACCATCAACATCTGTTTCTACACGTTCTAAAGATTCAATTATAATTTGTTTTTCTCTAAGATAAATGATATTATTACTATCAAGATGCTCTCCTTTAAGCATTTTAATAAACAAATTAAAAAGTTCAACTATATTGCAATTTTTTACACCGATAAGATTCAAATATCCATCATTGGCAGTTGCATCTGGAGCTAATTTAAATCCTCCTGCAGAAGACCCATTTAAAACAATAAATAAAAATACTTTTTCTTCAATAACATATTTTTCTGTTTTAATTCTAATGGGTATTGCTTTAAAATTTGGCAACTGTTCAATGCCTTTTATATAATAAGCAATTTTACCTAAAGTATTCTTAAGATTTATGTCTATTTTTTGTGAAACGTCTGCTAAAAGGCCAGCAGCAGCGACATTGATAAAATATCTATCATTTATTTTCCCCAAATCAAAACTTGCGCATTTCCCTTTATTTATAACATCGCATGCAATGCTTATTCTTTTATCAATTCCTAAATGCGATGCAAAGTCATTAGCTGTCCCTGAAGGAATTATACCTATTGGAAGATCAATTTCTTCCATAACCATTGCATTAATAGTATGATTTATGGTTCCATCTCCTCCAGAAATTATAACTGTATCGTATCCCTTTGCAAATTTGATGCATTCATAAATATCCTTAATAGACATTGTTCTATATGGAGTTACTACATAATTTCCTTGTTGTAATTTATATATTGCCTGATCAATTTTAAGCCTAAAATTTCTATCTCCTGAATAGGGATTATAAATTAAGAATGCCTTTTTCATCTTACTCCCCCCAATAAAGCAAATTTTACCTTAAAAATTAAGTTCCTGCAATAGCAGGAACTTAATATAATGTATGAGTAGGTTTTGATATGTCGCTTAACGCTTCTCCTGCATCATCCGAAAGTCTTGTCTCTACCGCTATATCACCAATTGCCAGCATTCCAACAAGCCTATTGTTTTCAACCACAGGAAGCCTTCTTATTTGCTTTTCAGCCATTAATCTTGAAGCATCATGAATATCCATATTAGGATTAGCGGTTGCTACCCCCATTGTCATTACATCCTTGGCAGTTACGTTCTCAGGATTTTTCCCCATAGCAATGTCCCTTAAAACTATATCTCTGTCTGTAACTATTCCAACAACCCTGTCTCCATCGACTACAGGGACAGATCCAATATTCCTTTGTTTCATTATCTTTGCAACTTCAACGATAGGGGTAGTTGGATTAACAAAAGCAACATTTGTTGTCATAAAATCTTTAACCTTCATAAATACACCTCCTGAAATTATTTTATCCAAATAAAAAGCAAATATTTATATAAGGATTAATTAATGAATTCTTGTAAAAGCTGTCCAAATTATATATAATATTTTATATATGCGCATTAAAAGGAGACGTGATTATGAGAATACCAGTAAGAAAAGAAAGCTTGCCATATTTAATAATTTTATCGCTATTATTTGCTATTTTTTACTACTTAAACTTTTATTTATCTTTAATTCCATTATTATCACTGTTATTTATTATATATTTCTTCAGGGACCCAGATAGAAAAATTATACTCAATGATTCATATTTTTTGTCTCCAGCAGATGGAACAGTAATGGAAGTAAAAGAAATCGAAGAATCCGAATTTTTCAAGGGAAAAGCAATAAAAGTAAGCATATTTTTATCAATATTTAATATCCATGTTAATAGAAGCCCTATAAAAGGAAAAGTAGTATATAAGAATTATAGACCGGGAAAATATCTTCCTGCTTTCAAGAGTCATGCTTCTGATATTAATGAAAGAAATAGTATAGGTATTGAAAATTCCAAAACAAAAGTATTAGTTCATCAAATAACAGGGTTTGTTGCAAGAAGAATAGTTTGCTGGAGCAACGTTAATGATAATTTAGAACAAGGTGAAAGATTTGGACTAATTAAATTTGGTTCATGCACTGAAATAATTATGCCTTTAAACACTGAAATAAAAGTTAAAAAAGGTGATACCGTTAAAGGCGGTTTAACTATTATAGGAGTGATAAAATGAACGCTAAAATAAGCAAAAGTGTGATTCCAAATTCATTTACATTTATTAATCTTACTTTTGGAATGCTTTCAATTATATTTACTTTAAATTCAAGATTTCAGATGTCTGCGATAATGATTATACTTGCAGCATTAATGGATAGGTATGATGGGAGAATAGCTAGAAAATTTAATGCTTCATCTCAATTAGGAAAAGAATTAGACTCATTATGTGATTTAATTTCTTTTGGAGTTGCTCCAGCTATTCTGTCATGGGGAAATTTTTTGATTAATTTAGGAATTATTGGTTATATCATAGTTATTTTATTTCCAATAGCAGGTGCTTATAGATTAGCTAGATTTAATGTAACTCAATTTAATAATTGTTTTATAGGTATTCCTATTACATTTGCTGGTTTCTTGGTTGCTATAGATAATATTATCACAATAGCAAATCCTCATTATTTTTTATCATCAATTTTTATGCTTTTTCTATCATACCTTATGGTTAGCCATTTTAAATTCAAAAAAGTCTAAAGCCGAAAGGCTTTTATTTTTTTGTGTCAAAATAACTAATCACACATATTATAATATTGTAATTAACACGTAATGGAGTGATAAAATGAATTTAAAGGGGAGTAAAACTGAACAAAACCTGCTAAAAACTTATGCAGGTGAATCAAGGGCAAGAAATATGTATACATTTTTTGCAGAAAAATCTAGAGAAGACGGATATGAATTTATTGCTTCAGTTTTTATTGAAACTTCAGATAATGAAAAAGCACATGCAAGAAGGGTTTTTAACGATTTTTTAAAAATGAATAAATCTACAGCAGAAAACCTATTAGAAGCTGCCAGAGGAGAAGCTCATGAAAATGAAAAACTATATAAAGAATTTGAATCTGTAGCACATCAAGAAGGCTTCCACGAAATTGCAGACTTTTATAAAGAACTAGCAGAAACCGAAGGATATCATAGGGACAGGTTTGACGCCATTTTGCAAAATCTTAAATCAGGTAAAATTTTCAGAAGGGATATGCCAGTCAAATGGCATTGCAGAAACTGTGGATATATCCATGAAGGTTACGAAGCTCCAGAAAAGTGTCCATTATGTGGATTCCCTAGAAGTTATTTTGAAATATACTGTGAAAACTTTAAATAGGAAGTGATTGAATGAAAAAATGTATGATTGTTTGGGTTCCTATTGATTTAATCAAAAATATTGAAGAAGAAAGAAGCATGTTTAGAAATGAAGTTGATAAAGATATTTATGATTATCAATACTTTGATGAATTTGAGACTATAGATGATGAATATATAAATAATCAATTTAATCAATAATGTATCCTCGGGATTTCCCGGGGAATTTTAAAAATTGGTGGTGACATCGATGGCTAGAATCGTCTTGATATTAACCTTACCCATATGTTTTATATTTTATAATACTGATTTTGTCATAATAAATTTCATATTAAGTTTTACTTCATTAATTTTGTTATCTACATTTATTAGCAATTACACTAAAATAATCTCAAATAAACTTGGAGATAAAATTGGAGGATTAATAAATTCAACTGCAGGGAATCTACCAGAATTGCTGATTAGTATATTAGCAATAAACCATGGAATGTCTGAACTAATTAAAATCGGCCTTATAGGTTCAATAATTGGAAACATGCTTCTTGTATTAGGACTAAGCATCTTCTTTGGAGGTATAAAATATAAGGAACAATCATTTAATAAAAATATTGCAAGAACGAATTTTTCTCTCCTCTTCCTAGCTCTTACAAGCTTAATAATAACCTCTTCTATTTCACTCCATGGAGATATATCTGTAGAAAAAATTAACTTTTTTAGTTTAACTATTAGTATTGTCCTAATCGTTATTTATTTGCTCGGCTTAATTTTTTCATTAATAACACATAAAAATTTATTTATAGTCCAATCTGAAGACAATGCCGATGATGAATTACCGTCAGAAAGTAATGTTATAATAATTAAGTGGTTAGTAATTTTTGTTTTAGTTTTTATTTTAAGTCAAATGCTTGTTTCTTCAATAGAAAAAATAATTACCTTATTTAACATACCAGAAAAACTACTAGGCATATTAATAATGCCTGCAATAGGAAATGTTGCTGAATATATAACTGCAATAAACATGGCCCTAAAAGATAAAGTGAGTTTATGTATAGAAATTGCAATCGGCTCCAGCATGCAGATATTTCTTTTCGTATTGCCTTTAATAGTTATATTTGCAAATTTAATATACAATCCAATAACTTTAGTATACAATCTTTATGATCTAACTATCTTAATTCTATCAGTAGTTTTATCATTTTTTGTTTTCCAAGATGGTAGAACCTATTGGCTTGAAGGTGCAATTTTACTTGCTTCATATGCAATCATCATATTAAGCTATTATTTAATTTAGTTTTGGAAAAAAACTAGAGTTACCTGGTAATAAGCGAATGCCAGTGAAATCACAAAAGCTTACATTATTAATATTTTTCAACATAAAAAACTACCTCAAAAGAGGCAGTTTTTTATTGTTGCTTTTCTATTTTTTCTTTTGGAGCACCGCATTTGGCGCATTTTGCAGGTTTGCATCTACCTTCCTTAATTTCTCCGCAAACAGTGCACTTAAAAACAGCCATAAAATCACCCCAAATTCTTTTGTTTTAGAATATTTTAACACAAAAATCTAATTTTTTCAAATAACTATTCTCCAAAAATTTTGTTTTTCAATTTAATACCAGTTGGGGTAGCTGCAATTCCTCCAAGAGCTGTTTCTCTTAGTTCAAATGGAAGCGCCTTACCTACTCTATACATGGCATCTACAACTTCATCAAATGGGATAATGCTTCTTACTCCGGCCAATGCTAAATCAGCTGAAGTAAGCGCATTCACTGCACCGGAGGAATTTCTCAAATAGCATGGAGCTTCAACTAATCCTGCTACAGGATCACATACCAATCCTAATATATTCTGAATGCAAATTGCAGCTGCATGAAGAGCTTGCTCTGGAGTACCACCTGCCATTTCGACTACTGCTGCTGCTGCCATTGCTGCAGCTGAACCGCACTCAGCCTGGCATCCACCTTCTGCTCCTGATACAGTGGCATTCTTAGAGATAATTTGTCCAATTCCAGAAGCTGTAAACAATGCATTAACCATGTCATCCTTATCTTTATTCAAAACCTCCGCAGCGGTAATAACGACAGAGGGAAGTATGCCAGAAGAGCCTGCTGTAGGAGCAGCAACTATTCTTCCCATCGACGCATTTACTTCTGAAACAGATAAAGCCCTAGCCATAGCCTTATTTATTACATAGCCGCTTAAATTTGAATTCTCATTTAAGTAATCTTGAACTTTCTTTGCATTTCCGCCTATGAGCCCGCTAATTGAATTTACTTCTTCATTTAAACCCTTTTCAGCAGAATCAATCATGACATTTAAAACAGAACGCATATTTCCCACTATTTCTTCTTTTGTCTTACCCGTTCTATCAGCTTCATAATCGATTACTATCTCATAAATCTTCTTATTTTGCGTATTTGCTAATGCTATTAACTCTTCACCATTAGAATACATATTAAACCTCCTCAAATTGGATTAATTGATGCAACAGTTATCATATCCTTAATTTGCTTAATTTCTTCAAGCGTTTCTTCGGTCACCTGAACGTCTAATTCTATTATTGCTGTTACTATTCTATTTTGATTACGAGTTACCTTCATGTTAGCTATATTTATTCCTTCATCAAGTATTTTACCAGAAATCTCAGCTATCATACCTTTTCTATCCATATACTTTGCTATAATAGTTGGATACTCACCTGTAAATTCAACTTTTTCTCCATCAACTTCTGTTATTAGAATATTACCTCCACCTATCGAAGAGCCCATAACTGTTATTTTTTTATTATCTTCCTTATAGAAAATTATTTTAACTGTGTTAGGATGTTCATCTCCCAGGTCAGTTGGAATAAAATTTATTTCAATATTTAAATTTTTAGCAATCTCTAGAGAACTTCTTAATCTTTCATCATATGGCTCCATACCTAAAACTCCTGCTACAAGTGCCCTATCAGTTCCATGTCCCTTATAAGTTTCAGCAAAAGAACCATGTAGTAAAAAGTCTACCCTTTTGAATCCACATCCAGCAATTTTACCTGCAATTTTACCAAGCCTTGCTGCTCCTGCTGTATGCGAACTTGATGGACCAATCATTACAGGTCCTAACACATCAAAAACTCCATAAAATTTCATCCAATCATCCTTTCTAAATAAAATTTCTAAAACCTTTGCCCTGAACTTCTGCAGCATCTATTATAGTGAGAAATGCCTTAGGGTCGGACTTCAAAACTATATTTTTCGTTTTAACAAGCTGATTCAACGTTACAATACAATAAATAACCTTTTTGTCGACTCCTGTGTAAGCACCTTCTCCATGTAAAAATGTTACCCCTCTCCCTAATTCGCTCATGATTAAATTCGAAATCTCATCAAACTTTTCTGTTACGATAATAATCATCTTTTTTCTATCAAAGCCCTGTAAAACATTTTCCATGACTCTTGAGGAAATAAACATTAAAATTAAAGTATATAATCCAGTTTCAATATTACTAATAAACATCCCAATAATAACTATAACAAAATTCATAATAAAAGCAATAGTTGAAACGTTTATTCCTAATCTCTTTTTTAGTGTTACAGCAATTATATCTGTTCCACCCATTGAAGCTCTTTGTCTTAAAACTAAACCAACTCCAATTCCATTTAAAACCCCTCCATAAACACATGACAGTAAAATATCCTTAACAGCTAAATACTGATTTATATCCCTTGTAATAATAAGCATAGTTGATAATAAAAACACTCCTAAAATGCTAAATATTATAAAGTCAACATCGAGCTCCTTCGTACCATATAAAAAAATTGGGATATTTAATATAAATAATAAAAAACCTGAAGGAATTGATGTTAAATATTGAATAACGATTGCTAGACCTGCTACTCCTCCGCTTAACAATTTGTGAGGAACTATGAATGCATTTATTCCAATTGCTGAAATTAAACATCCCAAAATCACAATTAATAATCTGCTCAGAATTTCTTCCTTCTTAATCTTCATATATCCCCCTCCAAAATAAATTATATTGCATAACAAGCATATAACATTTGAAATGCTCCATATAAATAATATATCACCCCATGAAATGATTTCAAAAGTAGCTTATGACAATGAAATCATTCATGAGGCTTAAATTAAATTATTTTTAAGAATAAATATATTGGGAACCATCCTTCTATTCAAAACAACTATCACCTATAAATTCTCGTATTATTGAGTTTTTGGGAATTAATTCTTCCAAATCATCATTTGCTTCCTTAAAGAATTCTAAGAAGGCCCTTAACCTATATGCTTCAAGATAAGCAGGGCTTTCAACTTTAATTTCATCAAGTTGTTTTTTTGCATATTTCTTCAAAACGCACATTTCGTATGCCAAAGTTGAATTAAACATAACATCTGCTTCTTCTTGGAATGGGAAAATATTGTTTTCTTCCCCATTTCTAACCTTTGGCCATGTAATTATCGTATCTTCTGCACTCTTACCTCTATACTTAGAATCCCTGACAATTCTTCTTAAAAGTCTAACATCTGTAGTATGAATTCGATTATGATCATCTATATTTAACTGCGTCAATGCACTAATATATATTTTAAATTTACTTTCTCTTGATATTGCATTTGTTAGTAATTCATTCAAGCCGTGTATTCCTTCTATTACTAGAATTGTTCTATTGTCCAATCTAAGTTTTTTCCCTGAATTCAGTCTTTTACCTTTAATAAAATCAAACTTAGGCAGTTCAATCTCTTGCCCTTCTAATAACATAGATAAATGAGCGTTAAATAAATTTATATCAAGTGCATGAATTGATTCAAAATCATACTCACCTGATTCATCAATAGGTGTTTCTTCTCTATTTACAAAATAATCATCAAGCGAAATAGGGATTGGATTAAACCCTAATATTCTAAGTTGAATTGAAAGTCTTTTAGAAAAAGTTGTTTTTCCTGATGATGAAGGCCCAGCTATCAAAACTATCTTAACCTTGTCTCTATTTTCATATATTTTATCTGCAATATAAGCAAGCTTTTTCTCATGTAATGCTTCAGAAACTAATACAATATCTTTAATATCCCCACTAGCAACCTTTTCATTAAGAGCTCCAACATCTGCTACATCTAAAACTCTTGCCCATTCTTCTGTTTCTCTAAATATTTTAGCTAGTTTAGGGACATCCTTAAACTCCAATATTTTATTTGGATTTTCTTCGTTTGGATACAATATTAGCAACCCCGGTTTATATTGCTTAATTTCGAATAATTTTAAATACCCGGTAGAAGGAACTAATGGAGCATAAAAAAAATCATATACATCATCACACTTAATAATTTCAATTTCTTCCTTTTCATAAAATTTTAATAATCTAATTTTATCTGGCATACCTTCATTTTCAAATATTTTTATTGCATCATCTTTTTTCATAATGATTTTTTCAAACTTCAAGTTCTCTTCCACAAGCTGCTGCATTTTTTTCTTCAACAGTTCTATATTTTCTTTATTTAATTCATTATCACAATGTAATTCGCAATATAATGCTTTATTTAATGAGTGCTCAATTGTAACTCTACACCCTGGCATAATTTTTTTAGCTGCTATAATCAACAAAAAACCTAAACTCCTGGCATAGGTTCTAGCTCCAGCAGGATGTTTCATCGTAACAGGCACAATATTTGAATCCTCATAAAGACATTTATTTAGCTCTAGATATTTTCCATTAATAATTGATAACAAAGCAGTTTCATTTAGATTTTGGCTTAAAACATCCTCTATCTTAACTCCTATAGGATATTCCAGTGGTTCAGAATTGTTAATCCTTACACTTATCTTTTGACTCACTCTTTCACCCCCGTTTAAATTAGTGCTCTTTTTTTATATTTTATTAATCTATTTGCTATCATATAACTGTTTTTTACAATTGTTTAATCTATTAATAGTTGATTCCTTACCTATTATTTCAAATGTATCAAATAAAGGAGGCGATATTTTAGAACCTGTTTCTGCAATTCTCAGAAGCATAAAAAGTATTTTTGTCTTAACTTGAATTTCTTCACATAATTGTCTCATCAAATTTTCTAATTCCTGAGCAGTCCAATTGTCAGTATTTTCTAAAATTTTAATTGCAGTTTCTAATAAATATATCATCTCATCAATACTTGTGTTTTTCAAACTGTCTCTTATTAAAGATATATCATAAACTACAGGTTCTACAAAAAATGGTTTAAAACTTTCCTTAACTTCATCTAATCTTTTAATTCTCTCCTGTTCAACTTTCATTATCATAAATAGTTTTTCTTTAGTAGATTCGTTTAATTCAAAATAGTCAGTTTGAAGTAAAAACGGAATAATAAGTTCAACCATTTCTTCGATAGTTTTTTTTCTAATATAATTTCCATTAAACCAATCAAGTTTTTTAAAATCAAAAACAACATTAGATTTGTTAATCCTTTCAAAGGAAAATTTATTTATCATATCTTCAATACTTAAAAATTCTTCACTATCTCCAGGATTCCATCCTAAAAGTGCAATAAAATTTAGCACCGCTTCCTTAAGATATCCCATTTCTTTATACTCACCTATAAAAAGGGCGCCATCTCTTTTGGATATTTTGCTTCTGTCTTCATTTAATAATAGCGGCAAATGAACATATTGTGGTATTTCAGCTCCAAGAGCTTCTAAAATCAATACCTGCAAATAAGTATTTGGAATATGTTCTTGACTTCTTAATACATGACTAATTTTCATAAGCCAATCATCTATCGCAGTAGCAAAATTATAAGTTGGGACTCCATCTGATTTTAAAATGACAAAATCACCTATTAATTTACCATCCCAATTTAGTTCCCCTCTCACTCCGTCGTTAAATTTAATAACCTTATCTGGAACCTTAAACCTTACAACTGGTTTAACTCCCATTTTATCTTTTATTTGGATTTCTTCTTTAGAAATATTCCTGCACTTACCTGAATATTTAGGAGCTTCTTTTCGAGCTACTTGTTCTCTTCTTGCTTCTTCAAGTTCTTCTTCTGTGCAATAACAATAATAAGCATGACCATCGTTTATAAGTTTTTCAATATATTTATAATATATTTCAAGCCTTTCAGATTGCCTATATGGTCCAAAATCACCGCCTATATTTGGTCCTTCATCCCAATCAAGTCCAAGCCATTTCATACCTTCATATATACCTGTTTCAGACTCAATAGTATTTCTTTTCATATCTGTATCGTCTATTCTTAAAATAAACTTTCCTTTATTTTGTTTAGCAAATATATAATTATAAAGTGCATTCCTAGCAGTTCCAACATGAAAATTCCCCGTTGGACTTGGTGCAATTCTAACCCTAACTTCCTTCATCTCTACCACCCTCATCTTAAAAATTTTAGGTCATTTTCAATAATATTTTTTAGGTATAAAAGTCCTCCATCACAAACATCATTTAAAGCAATTTTTAGTATTTCCCTTGCAAATTCTTTATCTTCATTGCAATAAAGTGCATTATTATACTCTACAACTGCCTTTTCATATTCACCTTGCTTGACATACTTTTTTGCGAGCTTAAGCCTTACTTCAGCATCGTATGGGTCTTTGTCTAAAAGATAATATTCTTTTAGAAACTCCTTGTTTTTCTCCTCATCTATAAAAAATAGCATCTCTCTATGAACATCCTCAGGAATTTCAATAAAATCTTCTTCCCAATAGCTAAAACCAGTTAAATCTAATGATGTTTTCAATCCTTGTAGATACATTTTTTCATAGCTACCACTTAAAATTTCATTATGCTTTCCTAAAATATAATACGGAGCGGTATAAATTGGCATCTCATTTATAACCTTTTCTAAAGCCTTTTTGCCGTTTTTTTCATTATTCTCTATCATCTTCTTTCCTAAAAAGCATAAACTTTGAATTGCCTTATTATCATATTCAACCAAAAATTTGTGATAATTATATTCATTATCACAGAGCATTGCCTTTTCAACATCAAAACCAAATTCTTCAGAGAGAACGTTTATTCTATACAAAATTTCGTCTGATGTAATCCCATATTCTGAGTCATCCTCAATTAAGTTTAAAGACATAATATCGTCAAGTAAACATTTATACATAAAAGATTTAAAATTTGAAGCTAATACTATAAAATTCCTTGTTTCATGCAACCATATTCCTATATAATATTCTTCCTTTCTTGGACCATATTTATAAAAACAATAGTAATCACCATTCCCTATGTCACCAAATGGCAATAAATTGATGTTCATTTTTCCAGGAACTCTTAGCAAATTGTTAGCTATATTTTCTGAATATTCAAAGCGGCAGCTACCAAACTGTGTATCACCGCCAAATTTTTGCATAAATTTTTTAAATTCTTCCGATAAGAAATATCCATATTTCATTTCGAATTTTTCAAATCTCGTTCTCATAATCGTAAACCCTCTCTATCTTGTATGCTAAGAAAAATTATACTCTTTTACAGTCTTTAACTCAAGTAATTAAAATTAATTATAATGGAATAATAATATTAGGTGATGACATATGATAGTATTTTTAAGAACTGTAGTATTATATTTTTTTGTTGTTCTTGTTATGAGAATAATGGGTAAAAGACAAATAGGAGAGTTACAACCATTTGAACTAGTAATAGCAATAATGTTATCTGAACTTGCAGCAATCCCAATGCAGGAACCTGGTGTCCCATTAATTAACGGATTAATACCTATATTAACTTTAATGCTTCTTGAAGTTGGAATTTCTTATTTATCTTTAAAATTTCAACCTATTAGAAAAATAGTCTGCGGTGAACCGAGCATACTTGTTAAACATGGAAAAGTTATTGAAGAAGAATTAAGAAGACAAAGGTTTAACCTTGACGATTTAATGGAAGAATTGCGATTATTAAACTATTTTAACTTAAATGAAATTGAGTATGCCATTCTTGAAACAAATGGAAAAATAAGCATAATACCTAAACCTGAAAAATCTCCTTTAACAAAAAAAGATTTAAATATAGTGTCTCCACCAGAAAAACTACCGCTTAGTTTAATTTTAGATGGTGAACTTCAATATAATAATTTATTGGTTTCGGGATACGATGAAATATGGTTAAAAGAACAACTAAAGTTTTATAATATAGAAAAATACGAAGACGTCTTTATAGCTATGCTTGATACAAAGGGACAATTATTTGTTCAAGGGAGATGATAACATGAAAAGCGGTAAGTTTGTTTTAATTTTTAATATAATCGTATTTATTTTAATAATTAGCGTAAGTCTTATCGAAATTAATTTGATTAAAAATGATACAAGAATTTTAGGAGAAAATATCAATAATATTAAAACAAGCATATCTAAAGGCGATTGGCCAAATGCTTTTAGTAGTATAAATAAATTAAATGAAGAATGGGAAAAGTCCAAACATAGATGGTCATTATTTATTAATCACAAGGAAATTGATAATATCTCAATATCCCTAAAGGAAACAATACAATTTATAAAAAACAAAGACAAATCTTCATCTGAAGCAAGTCTTGCTACACTAGAACATTATATTAAACATATCTACCAAATTGAAAGATTAAGCCTAGAAAATATCATTTAAACTTGAAATAAATTCAAAATAATATATAATATTATTAGACATATTTTGACCATACGGGACCTTTATTGTCCCGTATATTATTGCTTCCAACTTTTCTGTTGGTTCAAAATAATATATGATATATAATATATATGATATATTATATAATTGTATATCATAAATAATTTTTGAGGAGGATTTTTTATGCCATTAGTTACTACCAAGGAAATGTTTAAGAAAGCCTATGAAAATGGTTATGCTATCGGTGCCTTTAACATTAACAACATGGAAATAATTCAAGGAATTGTTGACGCTGCAAAAGAAGAAAATTCGCCAGTTATACTTCAAGTATCTGCTAGTGCTATAAAATACGCTAGACCTACATATTTAATGAAAATGGTAGAAGCAGCTGTTGAAGATACTGGAATTCCAATAGCACTTCACCTTGACCATGGTGAAAGTTTTGATGTTTGTAAAATGTGTATTGATTTAGGTTTTACTTCAGTAATGATTGATGCATCTAAATACCCACTAGAAGAAAATATTAGAATAACAAAGGAAGTTGTTGAGTACGCGCATTCTAAAGGTGTGGTGGTTGAAGCAGAACTTGGCAAGCTCGCTGGTATTGAAGATGAAGTTAAAGTATCAGCTAGGGAAGCAAAATTCACTGATCCTGATGAAGCTTATGAGTTCGTTTCAAGAACTGGAGTTGATTCTTTAGCGATTGCAATAGGAACAAGCCATGGTGCATACAAATTCAAAGGTGAAGCTAAATTAGATTTTGAAAGGCTTGAAGCAATTGCAAATAAATTACCAGGATTCCCTCTTGTATTGCATGGAGCTTCAGCCGTTATGCCTGAATTCGTTGAAAAATGCAATAAATATGGAGGAAAGCTTGAGGGAGCTCAGGGAATCCCAGTTGATATGCTAAGAAAAGCAGCTTCTATGGCGATATGCAAAATAAATATGGATACAGATTTAAGACTTGCAATGACAGCTTCAATAAGAGAAGTATTTGCAACAAAGCCTGAAGAATTTGACCCTAGAAAATACCTTGGTGCAGCTAGAGATTCTATCAAAATGGTGGTTAAGGACAAGATTAAAACAGTTCTTGGAAGTTCAAATGCAATATAATAAGGGTGGAAAATCCACCCTTACTTTTTTGTTACCCTATTTTTTCCATTTTTCTTAGATACATAAAGCATCTCATCTGCTTCTTTTAATATTATTTCAAAATCTTCATACACATTTTTGGATGTTAATATTCCAGAGCTTAATCCAATGCTAATCGTCCACCTAAATTCGCAGTTTTTATTGTTTTCTACTTCTATCCTGATTTTTTCTGCAATATCATAAGCATTAGCTTTATCATCTATAATAATCCCTAAAAATTCTTCCCCGCCAAAACGAACTACAATACCTTTATTCATTATTATATTTTTACAGATAGTTACTAAATTTTTTAATACAATATCACCCATTAAATGTCCATATGTATCATTTATTTTTTTAAAATTATCAAGATCAATTATAAAACAAGATACTTTTTTAAATAAATTTTCTTTCGCAATATTTGTTAAGAATTCCCTTAAATATACCCTATTAAATGCACCCGTAAGCATATCAGTAACTGCTAGTTCTTTAATCTTTTTGTTGGCCTCTTCAAGTTCCTTATTTTTTTTAATAAGTTCAAGTTGAAAATGTCTAGTTCTAAGTTGCACATTTATCCTGGCTATCAATTCTATCACTGAAAAAGGTTTTTTTATATAGTCATCAGCACCTAAAGACAGTGCCTTTGAAATCGACTCATCTTCAGTGACAGATGTTATGGCTATAATTGGTAGATAAGGATTTTTGCTTTTTATTTTTTCACTTAGCTCATAACCCGTAATCCCTGGTAAAATTAAATCAGTAAGCACCAAATCATATTTATCTAAGTCTTCATCAAGCGCATCCTCTGCACTTATTACCCATTTTACAGAATAATTATTCTTTTGCAATACATCTTGTATCATTTTTCCATGTAATAACGAATCTTCAATAACTAAAATATGGGGCAATATCATAAAAACCTCCTGAACTAGAACACAGAGATATAATTATTTTACCTTTTAGAAAACTATTTTGCAAGTTAATATTTTTTATCATTTAAAACGCAAGAGTTATTAAAAATTAAAATAAAAAATGTAATAATAAAGCCTCATGAAAATCAGAGGCTTTATTATTACATTAACATGAACAATTAAAGCATTTTTCATAAACTTTACTCGGATGGAACAACTTCATTGCCATTATTGTTTGTTTTATCACCTTGACCATCAGTATTTGAAGTATTAGGCTTTCCGTCCTGATTATTGCTATCGTTCCCTTCAATTATTTCGTAATCACTTGTATTATCAGTAGGTTGTGTTAAGTCTTCCGGAGGTATCTGAATTTTTATAACATTTCGCTTTTTCCCCCTATTGTCTATTGCCTTATCATCTGCGTGGAAATTATTAGCCATGTATGGAGGAAGATTTGAAAAGGCTATGCCTTGTGAAGATAAAAATTTTTCTAAAAATGTTACATTCTTCTCCATATCAGGCACCAATACCGCCATGCCTTTTACCATCAGGCTGTCAAACATACCATCAACAGGGATTCTTATAGTTTCAACAGGAGTATTCCCAAATTTATATACTGTATACCCTAAATTCATAAGCTTTGTAGTTGGAATATTTGTTTTAATATAGTTTATTGCTGTCGATGCAAGCTCTGGTATCTTAAATATGCTGACGCTCCTTGCCTTATCTATTAATATTGTTAAAACTCTTCTTTGTCTCTCAGTTCTTTCAAAGTCGCTATTTCCAACTTTTCTTATTCTGCTATATGATAAAGCTTGTTGTCCATTTAAGTGTTGATAACCTGGACCTTGAAGCAATGTTGCCTTTGAACCGTTTACTTCTTTGATATACTTGTTTATTTCATTAACTTCATAATCCTTGATTTCAACATCAATCCCGCCAAGTTTATCAACTAAATCCTGAAAGGCTCTAAAGTCGATAGAAATATAATACTGAACATCAATATTAAAATCCTTTTGAAGAGTTTCCATTAATAATTCTGGCCCACCAAGAGTATATGCTGAATTTATTCTATTTAATCCATACCCAGGAATTGGGATATACATATCTCTCATAAAAGAAATCAAACGTATTTTCCTTGTATCGGCGTTTATATTAGCTAGTATTATTGAATCAGTTCTACCAATATCATTATCTGTTCTCTTATCCAATCCGATTAACAAAATGTTATAATTTCCTTTTTCAACATTGAAATTTTGTTTATCATTGTTATCATTGTTATCATTTGAGAAAAAATCTTTTGGAGAAGGAACAAATATTTTCTTATTTATATAATAATAAGAGCCTGCAAAAACACCTAATAACATTGTTACAACTATTCCTATAACTATAAGTGTTCTTTTCATTCTACCACCTCAATCTAATATACGACTTAAATTGATGATTTCTTATTAACAATCAGTCCATAATATTATCACATAAAAATACTTTTTTCTCAATACCGTTTAGGCTAGTTAACAAAAAAATAATAAATATAACGCATTCTTGCATTAAATCAAGAATGCGTTATAAATTACTTTAATATAGCATAGGAATAAGGCTGAAGTTCAATGTATATTATGTTATTGGCATGTTTTACATTTTTGTTATTTAAAATATTTATACCTTCTATATTAACTCCTGCATCAATATCAGTTGTAACTTTCTTGCTAGTCACATTAAAAACAATAACCATCGTTTCATTGTTAAATGTTCTTTTAAAAGCAAAAACATTTGAATCCGTTTTAATTAAGCTTAAATCTCCCTTTGATAATGAGCTATATGATTGCCTTAACTTAATTAAATTTCTATAATGATTTAATAACGAATCTGGTTCGCTTTCCTGTTGTTCTACGCTCGGTGAATAATCTCCTAAATTGTGGATACTTTCCTCCCACTTTGTCTGTCCTCTGCCGTATACTCTATACCATTTAAATGGCTCCCTGATATATTCATCGGGTTTTAATCCCTTCATTCCTATTTCTTCACCATAATAAATAAAAGGATTACCTGGCATCATTAAAAGAATTGCAGAAGCAAGTTTCATCTTATCGATATTAGCTACTCTGTTCATAACCCTTTCCATATCGTGATTGGTTAAAAATGGAGCATCAACATAATCTTTATATGAGTTCTTATATTCATCATAAACAAACGGAAGGCTATATTGAAGTTTAGAAGAGTCTTCATTTATAACTGTTCCAATAATACTTTCAGATAGAGTAAAATTAAAGCATGAATCTAAATATTTTAGATAAGGCGCAATAGCACGTTCGTTGCTCCATACTTCACCAACCAAATATACATCTTTTTTTACGCTCCTACAATATTGAGAAAATTCATCCCACCACTCTAAAGTATCCTGAGTTCTTTCAGGAGGATAAATGTGCATTGCTGCATCTAATCGGAAGCCATCTACACCTTTCTCAAGCCAATATTTGGCTATTTTTTTAATTTCTTTTCTTACATTTTTATTATCAAAGTTTAAGTCAGGCATTTCTGACCAGAAAATACCATTATAAAATCCACTACCCTTATTATGCCACTGTTTTGTGCCAAATGGAGAAAGTTTGCTAGTATTCGTGTCCTTGTCTGCCCAAATATAAAAGTTTCTATATTTGCTATTTGGCGATGTATCTGCGTTTAAAAACCATGGATGCTTGCTGCTTGTATGATTTATAACCAAATCCAAAATAACCTTCATTCCCATCTCATGAGCTCTTTTTAGAAATCTTTCAAAATCCTCATTCGTTCCATACTCAGAATTTATGTTATAATAATCTGTTACATCATAGCCATGATAACTTGGTGATTTAAAAATAGGCATCAACCAAATTCCATTAACTCCTAAAGACTTAATATAGGAAAGTTTCTCAGTCAATCCCTTTATGTCTCCTATCCCATCTCCATCACTATCGTAAAATGATCTTACAAAAACCTCATAGTATACCATTCCATCTTGCTTTATCCTTACATTTTTATCGTTATTAAATGTGCAAGCGTTAGCATAAATTATAAAAAGAAAAAGAGATAAAAAAATTAATAATTTAGAAATTTTCCCCATGACTATCCCCCTTAAAATTATGCTACCTAATAAATAATTCATCTTCTTCTAATATTATACATATTAATCAGTTTCAACATCTCATCATCTGGAGCAATCAATATTGCCCTCCTTCCCCCTAACGTTAAAACTGCATAAGTTTCACCTTTATAATCGAAAGGAATACACTTAATTCTTTCCACATTATTAGATATTTTCAATTCGCTTAATTTGTTAAATGCCTCAAAGTTCTTTACTTCTTCATCAAACAAAGTTTTTCTTTTTGATTTATTATAAATAACATCTATTTGTAGATTGCCATTGGTAAAAATGTATTCAAACTCCTTATATTGCTTGTCTCTTAATACTTTAAAAACATAGCTTAAGATTGCAACTAAAACTGCTGAAACAAGATACAAACCGCTGAAGGTTAAAATGGTTAAAAATAAATAAAAAGTTGCAAAAATAATAGAAAAAATCATAATAAAATGTAATGTTTTATATGACGAGTTTTTTGATGTTGTTAATAGTTGTTCATAAAACTTATCCATTCTATCCCCCCTAATATTGTCTTAAAATATATTTTACAATATAATCTTAATTATATAAAGTAAAAAAATGGAGTGATGATAATGACAGAAATAGAAGTTAAGGTTATTGATGTAGATGTTGAAAAAATAAAACAAAAGCTGATGAATCTTAATGCCAAGTTAGTTAAGATGGAAGAGCAAGAAAATTATTTTTTCGATTTACCAACTGGTAATAAAGAAGGCTACATTAGGATAAGGAAAACCACTAGTCTAATCGACTTAAGTCAAAATATCCAAATCACGATAAAAAAAATAATTAGCAAGGATGAGGTTCGTTCAACTGTTGAAACTAATCTTGAAATTAACTCTATTGAAGATGGAATAAAATTTTTAACAGAATTAGGCCTTAAACAAACCAAAAAAGCCTTTAAATATAGAGAAAGCTATTTATTGCAAAACGCATTAATTGAATTCGATACTTGGAATAAAGAAGAATACCCTCATCCTTATATTGAAATAGAAGGTGAAAAAGAATCAATTATAAAGTTAATAAAATTACTCGAAATATCACCTCTAAATGTAACTTCAAAAAGTCTTGATGAAATAAAAAAAGAAAAAGGATTTACAGCAATAACATGATCAATGGTATAGTAAATGTTGACATAAGAGTTGTTACAAAAACACATCTTGATGCTAAATTTGTATCAGCGTTATATCGCTCTGCAAAAAGTGCTGTGTTTGCAGCAGCTGGCATTGCCATAATCAATACAGGTATTCCTAGAAAAATGCCACTATAACCTAAAAATTTAAGAATCAAATAAGTAACAATAGGAATTGCTATCAATCTTACAAAAGTAATTACATAAGTAGTTGAGCTTCCAAAAATTTCTTTTACGTTTACATCTGCTAGCATCGAACCAATTATTATCATAGATAAGGGAGTTGTAGTTGAACCTACCATTTCTAAAGTTTTATATAAAGGCTCGGGAATATTGATCGAGAGCATAAACACTAATAATCCAATTAATACAGATAGAATTCCAGGATTTATCAATGCTTTTTTATAGTTCTTGTCCTCTTTTTCTGGACTAAACAGCATAACTCCAACTGTCCAAATAAGAATATTGAATGAAATATTAAATATAGCTGTATAAAATACTCCTTCTTTCCCATATACGCTTTCAACTACAGGGTAACCCATAAAACCACAATTTGAAAAAATCATTGAAAATCTTAAAACGCTTTTTACTTCCTTTGGATATTTTATAAAAATATATTTGCTTGCAAAAACTAAAGAAAGGTGGACTAAAGCTGAAATCAACAATAACTTTCCCGCATTTAGGAGCATGTCCTTTGAAAATGGAAAATTAAAGGATGCAATAATCATAAATGGTAATGTTACATTTAAAATTAATTCAGTTAGACCTTTATTCATTTTTTTATCGATAATACCTTTTTTTCTTATAAAAAATCCAACAACTATTATGAAGAACAAAACTAAAACCTGGGTAAATATCTTTTGAGTATTCATTTAAAACCTCCACAAATATTATTTTCATTAAAATATCCCCAAAGGGGATATTTTATACGTTTCTTACTTCATATCCATTTTTTGAAACTACATATTTAATTTTCTCATCTAACACTTGATTTTCATCATAAAATACATCAACTAAACCACTTTGGAAATCTACATTTACATCCTCAATGCCTCTTATTCCTTCAATGATGCTTGCTATTTTTTTAGCTGAAGCTTCATCATGCATTGAAGGAACTTTAATTTTTAACTCCTTCATTTTGACCCCTCCTGTTTTTATTTTTTGCAGAATGGCTCAAATTATCCTAATAGGGTCAAAATTAATTATATCAGCAGAAGAACATATGAATTCAATCCCTTCATAAATACCATTAAAACAAATATGTCTAGCATCATAATGAATATGTCCATAAATTATTTTTTCTACATTATTTTCCTTAAGAACATCTATAAACTCTTGTGCTTTACTAATTTTCGTAATTGGAGGATAATGCATCATTACAATTTTTTTGCTCTCTTTTGCAGACTCCAAAGAAAGCTTGAGTCTAATTAATTCTCTGTTATAGATTTTAACATCCTTTTCTTCCTTATCATCAATATTAATCCATCCTCTCGTCCCACAAATTGAGTAATTTTCAAATGTGTATGATGTGTTTTGAATGAAATACATATCGTCATACAATGAATTTAGTTTTGTGATAGAAGTCCACCAATAGTCATGATTACCCTTTATTAAAACTTTTTTACCTCTTAAATTATGTATAAACTCTAAATCAGGCAAAGCCTCATCTAATTTTAAAGCCCATGATATATCACCTGCTATCAATACCAAATCATCTTCCTCTATTTTACTATTCCAATTCTCTTGTATTTTTAAAAAATGTTCTTCCCACATTTCTCCAAAAACATTCATGGGTTTATCCGAAGCAAATGATAGATGCAAATCAGATAGTGCATAAATGGCCATAAATTCACATCCTGTCCTATACATTTTATATTTTATTCCGATAAATTAATAGGTGATTGTTATGCAAATAAGAAATATTTCTTATCATATTAAAGATTTAATCCCCAGCAAATATAATATTATTGAAGGTAGTTCAATATATGGCAAAATTGTTACCGATGAACAAGGCAATAATTTTATTAAACTTTACAATGGAACTACTATTCCAGTAAATTTATTAAATGAAAATGCCATTGAAAAAAACAAATTTACAAAATTTATTGTAGAAAAAATTGATAACAACAGCCTTATTTTAAGGGTATTAGGCATTGAGAATACTTTTGATATCGATGCCCTTGACAGCATATTGTTAAAACTGAATGTTCCTTTAGATACAGGCAAAGAAATAATAAATTATCTTCTACTATATAATATACCTGCTACAGATGAAAATATTTTGAGAATATATAAAAATATAAGATTCATAAATATACTAAATAAAACTGATAAAGAAACTCTAATACAAATACTAAAAAACTACTTCAATGAAAATATACCACATGAAGAGACGTTTAACAAGTTAGCATCTGATATATTAAATAAAATAAGTTCAACTAAACCTTCTCAATTTGTCTTTTTACTTCAAAATCACTCTGAAATAAATGTTGATAATATTATAAATTTATATAATTTTTTATATGAAAACAACATAAATGATTTTATTGAAATGGCAAGTAAATTGAATGGGGTAAATAAAAAAATATTAAGTTTAAATGACCTTTTGGATACAGATAAAGAAAATTTACCTATAGAGTTGCATGATAAATTAAAAAACATTATTTTGATTAAGGATATAATAAAAGATATAAATATGAATTATAATTTTTATTTTTTTAATGAAAAAATTAATGACCAGCTATTTAAAAATTCAATTGTTGTAAAAAAAAATAAAATAGAAAAGAATGAATATGCAAAATTATTTTTATCTGTTGAAACTTCTAATATTGGTAAAATAGAAGCATATATATTGAAAAATAACCGCATATTCACAGTTGACTTAAAAGTAACAAAGGATTACCTGCCTTTATTAAAGGATAATTTATACTTGCTCGAGATAAGTTTGAAGAAAAAGATGAAAATTCCTGTAAAACTTTCAGTAGATGAATTGATTAACGAAGAGTATACTTTGAAATTGAACAAATTTTTTAATGACAATAAATTCAGTAGTTTGGATGTGATTGTATGAGAAAAAAGGCAGTTGCTCTTAAATATGAAAAAGGAGACAAAGCACCAGTAATAACAGCAATTGGGTTTGGGGAAATTGCTGAAAAAATAATTAATATTGCATCAGAGTCAAAAGTTCCAATAATTAATAATAAACCGTTGGTAGAAGAACTATCAAAAATATCTATAGGTCAAAATATACCAATTGAACTTTATGAAACGGTTGCCGAGATTCTTGCTTTCATTTATAATCTAAATAGCAAACAAAACCACTCGAAAGGATGATTATATGCCGGAGTTATTTGAAGGACTAGAAGAACTAGGGTTTGATAATCTGAAGGATATTCAAATATATCATAACGGAAATGAGCATGATAAAAAAATTCAGAATTTAAAAGAAGAATCGCAAATAGATATGTTGTACGATAAAACATATATATGCCCGGTTTGCGATAACCAATTTAAAGCTAGAACTGTAAAAATAGGTAAAGCTAGATTGATAAAGGTTGACACTGATTTTATGCCACTTTACGATAAGATAAATCCTCTTTTCTATGACGTAATTATTTGCCCTAAGTGTGGATATGGCGCAATGATTAGCTATTTTGATAAAATTAAGCAAGCTCAGAAGAAGCTGATATTGGATAATATTACTTCAAAATTTAAGTATAAACAATATCCGGATATTTATGATTTAGAAAATGCTATTGAAAGATATAAATATGCCTTATTGAATAGCATTGTGAAAGAATCAAAAAATAGCGAAAAGGCATATAATTGCCTAAAATTATCCTGGATGTATAGGTTAAAAAAAGACGAGATTAACGAAAGAAAATTTTTAGAACAAGCATATATAGGATTTAAGCAGGCATTTGAAACAGAACCTTTCCCTATATGCAATATGGACCAGCATACTTTAATGTATCTAATTGGCGAATGTGCAAGAAGATTAGGTTACGAAAGCGAAGCTTTATTGTGGTATGGAAAGGTTATTGTTTCCCGTAATGCTAAACCAAGAATTATAGAATTAGCACGTGACCAAAAAGATTTTTTAAGAGGAAAAATTCAGCCTGATGCTAATTAGCACAGGCTGATTTAATATGCTCAATTATTTCTTTTTCAATAATAGAATAATAACGTCCATTTCTAAAATCATTAATTATATTTTTCTTTTCGTCTTCATTTAACCCGATAAACTTACTCTTCAAACGTTCAGGAAATTCAATATAAAACGATAATGGATTAAAATCTCCATTAAGAAACAATATTGTAGGAATTCTCGCTTCTCCAACCATTTCATTTAAAAGATTCTCATTTCCTTCTCTTTTAAAAATATAATAATCTAAATTACTATTCAATTCGCATATTTTAGTAATAAAAGGTAATGTAACAACACAATCTGGACAATAATTTTCTGAGAAAACTACCAAATTTATTGGTTTGTTAACACTTTTTATGTAATCTACAGCTTCTGATGATAGTATAATCTTCTCCTGATGATAAGTTAAAATTTGTTTTTGTTCTTCAGTAGCTTGATTCAAATATTCATCAATTTTAACGCCCTTTTTAAAGTCCATTTGGCTTCTCCCCCTTTCTAAATATATTATAAAATTAAATTATGTTGCAATCAAATAAAATATTAATTATATTTATATTATTATAGAATTTAGAAGGGAAGATATTATGGATACAAAAGAACTTTATGAAAAATTAAAGAGCAAGTATTTCAAGAAATTATTTGCTTTTGCTATCATTTTTACTATGTTTTACATTATGAAGGATCTCTTAAATATATTTATTCTAACTTTTTTAATTACTTTTTTAATAAGCAGCCTTAACAAAGCCTTAACAAAACAAATAAGAAAGATTTTTCATATTGATGATGTTATAGTTTCTGTTTTTATTTATTTAATAATTTTTGTTATGATTATTTACTCATTATATAAATATTTACCTATAACGATAAAGCAGGTTTTGGATATATTAGATGAATTAAAAAATTTTGATTACGATAAAATAAACTATTCAAGTTCAGAATATATAAACTTTTTATTAAAACATATAGATATTAAAAAATATATTCTGGAAGGGACTCAGCATGTATTTGTTCTAATGGGTCAAATAGGTCATTTTACTTTTGACTTTATAGCAGCTCTAGTGTTGAGCATGTTTTTCATGTTTGAAAAATATAAAGTTTTGAGTTTCGTAAGGAAATTTAAAGAAAGTAAAATTTCTTGGTTATATGGATATTTCAAAAATTTATCTACTAGCTTCATTGATTCTTTTGGCAAAGTGTTACAATCTCAGTTTGTTGTTGCAATAGTCAATAGCATTGCAACAATCGTTTTTATTTATTTTCTAAAATTCAACCATATTATTGGACTTGGGGTTTTAGTTTTTATATTGTCATTAATCCCGGTGGTAGGAACGATAATTTCGGTAGTCCCTCTTTCAATTATTGCATTTGATGTGGGTGGAATAAATTACATTATTTTAATAATATCTTTCATTATAATTTTTCACGCATTTATAAGTTACTATCTGTATCCTAAACTGATGTCACACAAAGTTAATTTACCTACATTTTTTATTTTTATTGTTTTAATTATTGTGGAGCACTTTTTAGGGGTGTGGGGGTTACTTCTTGGAATTCCACTTTTTATATTTATATTAGATTTGCTTGAGGTAGATTTCTCCTAAAGAATTGTATTATATTTATTCTAATGTGGAAAAATAAATAAATAAAAATAAAGGAGATGTTTTTATGGCAAGTTATGAATTTATCTCCTATATGATAAGCAGCGAAATAAATCTTAATGAAATTGCAGGCCATTTTGGGATTAATAAAAAGTTTAAATGGGAAGAACCTCTGATCCTTAGAGAAAAAAATTTAAAAGGCATTATAAGCAAGCCAGATGACAGATATGTTTATATATTCAGTTTTGGAAGTGTGGTTTGCATTAATATGGCCTTCCATGAAACACAGGATATAATAAATTACCTTAAAAAAATAGATAAAAACTTAAAAAACAATCCTCCTACAACTATTAGGGAAGATTTTAAGCTGTCCATTAGTCCGAATTCAGAACTTGAAATTACCTATAATTCAGTAACACTAAATAAAGTTCAAGACTATCACTTTTCAATTATTGCAACAATTCTTGCTAAATCAGTAGCACTAGAAAAAATTGAAGAGGATATTGATATATTGCTTGACAAAATCGAAGATATAGTTAATTTTCTTGAAAAAGGAAAATTAAATCTAAGCGACGAAAACCTTGCTAAAATGTCCAGCAAAATTTTAAGATTTAAATACAACACAATATCCTACATAATGCTGCTTGATAAACCCAAAATCGCCTGGGAAAACGAAGACGCCGAAAAATTCTATTCTGAACTATCAGAGCTGTTTGAGCTCAATGATAGATACGATAAGATAAAGCATAAAACAGAATTATTGCTCGATATTACAGAAATATTTTCCAGTTTAGCCCAATCAAAGCGCGGGACCAAACTTGAATGGATGATAATTATATTGATTTTGATTGAATTGTTGCTATCACTTATTGAGAAACTATTTATAAAGTAATTCTATGATGTAGCACATCTTCTCTATAAGCATGGTATCCACTTGAATTAGAGTGGTTACAATAAAATTATCCCTATGAATGATTCTTTAAAAGAATCATTCATAGGGACTTATACTTCTTACAAATAAAAATTCAAATCAACGTTTATTAATTTTATATGAATAAGTTTGTATCAGCATTTTCTGCTTCCGCAAGGAATGTTGCTACTCCACCTAATTCTACTCCATCAATCAACTCTTCTTTTCTAATACCCATAAGGTCCATTGACATAGAACATGCTACAAGTCTAACACCATTATACTTTGCCTGTTCTATTAACTCTTCTAAAGATGCTATATTTTTCTTTGCCATCAATCCTCTAATCATTTTTGCACCTAGGCCACCCATATTCATCCTTGAAAGGCTTAGCCTTTTGCTTCCCTGTGGCATCATTTTTGCAAACATTTTTTCAATAAAATTTTTGTTTACCTTTGGTGCTACATCTTTTCTTAATACATTTAATCCCCAGAATGTAAAGAACATGGTAACAGGCCTTCCCATAGCTGCAGCACCATTAGCAATAATAAAAGATGCAATTGCTTTATCTAAATCTCCACTAAATACAAGTATATTTTTACCCTGTCTTACATTAGAAGTTGTTGATACCGCAACTTGACTCATGGAATTTCCTTTTTGAATATAAGCAACATAAGAACCAGCAGTTCTGTCAATTTTTAATAATATATTTCCTGTTCTTCCACACCAAGCCTTTATATCG
Organism: Caloramator mitchellensis; assembly: GCF_001440545.1. Lineage (NCBI taxonomy): Bacteria > Bacillati > Bacillota > Clostridia > Eubacteriales > Clostridiaceae > Caloramator > Caloramator mitchellensis. Next base: position 129,801 of record NZ_LKHP01000001.1, on the reverse strand, counting down.
TTTGAAAATGCTGGGTCTGTAACATGGACTTCGAGTATTTCACCAGTTTTAATTTTTTCTATCTCATTTTTTACCTTCAAAATTGGTCCTGGACATTGAAGTCCACACGCATCCACTTTAATAGTCTTTTTAATTTCAATATCAGTTGCAACTTCCTTTTCTTCTATCCTTGTCATTTCATCATTTAATTTGATTCCTTCACCATATCTTTTTATTGAAGCTTGATAAATGTCATATCCGCCGCTCAAATTGTAAACATCAAAACCATTTTGAACTAATATTCTGTAGGCAATATACCCTCTTAACCCAACCTTGCAGTAAACAACTATTTTCTTATTCTTAGGGATTTCATTCATTCTGTTTCTTATTTCATCAACTGGTATGTTAATAGCACCTGCAATCGAGCCATTTTCAAACTCTAAATCTGTTCTGACATCTAAAATATAGTATTCGTCTTTATTTAATTTTTCAAGTTCATCCCAGTGAACTATTTTCATATCTCCTCTTAGAACATTTGCTGCTGTAAATCCTGCCATATTGACTGGGTCCTTTGCAGAAGAATAGGGAGGAGCATAAGCAAGCTCTAATTCCTCTAAATCATATACAGTAAGGCCGTGCCTTATTGCTGTTGCTAATACGTCAATTCTTTTATCAACTCCATCCCTTCCAACGACTTGGGCTCCCAAAACTTTTCCGTCTGTTGGCGAGAATAATAATTTTATAGTAAGAGTAAATGCACCTGGATAGTATCCTGCATGTGAGCCTGAATGGGTATATGATTTTAAATATGGAATACCCATTCTTTTTAACATCTTTTCATTAGCTCCTGTTGCTGCAGCAGTCATATCAAACACCTTTAATATCGATGTTCCCTGTGCTGACACAAATTTAACATTTCGTCCACAAATATTGTCTGCTGCTATTCTTCCTTGCTTATTCGCAGGTCCGGCAAGCGGGATTAAAGCCATTGAATCAGTAACCAAATCCTTAACTTCGATTGCATCTCCAACAGCATATATATTAGGGTCGCTTGTTCTTAGATATTCATCAACTTTTATTCCTCCACGTTCACCAATTTCAAGCCCAGCTTCCTTAGCCAGCTTTATTTCAGGTCTAACGCCTATAGCCATTATTACCAAGTCTGCTTCTACTTTCTTACCGCTTTTTAGTGAAATGTTTAATCTTTCATTTCCTTCAAATTTTTCTACACCATCTGAGGTGATTACGTCTACCCCATGGTCATTCATTTCCTTTTCTAAAATCCTGGCCATTTCAATATCAAACGGTCCAAGTATCTGGTCCATTGCTTCTATCAGCGTAACCTCAAGACCAGCGTCCTTTAAATTTTCTGCCACTTCAACCCCAATGAATCCTCCACCAACTACTACAGCCTTTTTGGGCGATTTTTCATTTATAAAAGACTTAATTCTATCTACATCAGCCATATTTCTTAATGTAAAAATGTTCTTTTTATCTACACCCGGTATTTGTGGCACAAATGGTGCAGCCCCAGGGGATAATATTATATAATCATATTTTTCTCTATATGTTTTACCTTCCGAAAAAACTTCTACTTCTTTATTTGCCCTGTCTATTTTGGTAACTTCACTTCTAACTCTAATATCAATATTAAATCTTTTTTCCATGCCTTCTTCGGTTTGAACTAATAAATTTTGTCTTTCGCTTATAGTTCCACCTATATAATAAGGCAGGCCACAGTTTGCAAATGATATATAATCTCCTCTTTCAAACATTACTATTTCTATATTTTCATCAAGTCTTCTAAGTCTTGCTGCAGCACTTGCTCCTCCTGCAACTCCACCTATAATAATAACTTTCTTACTCATGCTTTCATCTCCTTGTTAAAAAATTAATTTACAGATTAATAATATGATAAATTTCAGACAATGTCAATATACCTATGCTGGGTATTCGTAAATTTTTTGTCAAATTTGCTTTATTGTTTTAATTTGGTATAATTTAATATATATCATGTTCAAAACGAGGTGTTTATATGCTAGCAAATATTAAAGCAGTTATATTTGATTTGGATGGAACTTTAATCGATTCTTTATGGGTTTGGAAACAAGTTGATATCGAGTTTTTGAAAAAACATGGTATCACACCCCCTGAAGAGTTGCAAAAAACTATAGAGGGTTTGAGCTTTGTTGATACAGCACTATATTTCAAAGAAAAATTCGGAATTAAAGATTCTGTAGAGGAAATAATGGTTGAATGGTCAGAGATGGTATCAGAATACTATTCCTCTGTTATAGAAATTAAAAAAGGAGTAAAGGAGTTTCTTGAGTATTTAAAAAACAATGGCTATAAAATTGGAATTGCTACAAGTAATTCTAAGGATTTAGTTGAATCTGTTCTGACTAGAAATGAAATACTTAAATATTTTGAAGTGATTGTTACAACTGACGAAGTATCTAAAACCAAAACTGAACCCGATGTTTTTTTAGAAACTGCAAGAAGGCTAAATGTTGAACCTCAGCATTGTCTTGTGTTCGAAGATACAATTTCAGGTGCTACAGGAGCAAAAAAAGCCGGTATGAAGGTAACCGGAATATTTGACGAACATGGAACCTGCACGCCTGAAGAATTTGCGGAATATGTAGATGAGCTTGTTCACGACTATGATTCAATTTTAACAAAATACTGCAAATAATTTAAAATATTTGATTAAAAAGCCCCATGATATAATTCCATATCTTTGGGGCTTAATTTTTTAGCAGCATTTACAAATTTATAATCTCTTATTTTTTAGCAGCAAATAAGCACCAATTGCAATAAACAGCACCGGAACGAAATATGTGCTAATGTAAGACCTTATTAAATTATACAATTCATATCCATAAAACATTTTATTAAATACTGCAATTATTCCTATTAGAATTAATCCCCATCCAACTAATGTTAAAAATTTATTGCTAAACAAATTGCTTATACTTTCATTAATTCTAAAGTTTCCGTTTCCAAACAAGTCGCTGTCATGGACAATTTCGCCCCTGTCAATTTTATTAGCTAAATTGAAAGTATCAAAGAATGTGTAGAACCATATTGGAACTTTAACAATGGTTGATAAAAATCCTAAACCCACCATATCAAACACAGGCTCAACGAGTAAGAATAAGATTAAGAATTGGATTCCTCTTCTTACAAGTCCTAAATACATATATCCTACACCTGGAATCAAGGCTGACAAAAAAGTAAGCAAACTATTTCTTCTCATATTTTTCACACTCCTAACAACTTATTTATGTTTTGAAATAAAATATTAAGTTCTGCATTAATTGTATATTGCCATTCAAAAAACCTGTAGTAATAATTAGTTAAGTTCATGAGTATTAGCAAAACGCCTGAAGTAATAAAGCAAACGCCTGGTATGCTAATTGATTTATTATTTTTATGCCCATTTAACTTTTCAAATAGCTTAGCATTGTAATTATTGCTTATTTTGATGTCTTCAAAGGAATTCTTTATAAATAAATCTAATTCATCCTCTCTTCTTTGCATATTAAAACCTCCCCTTTTTCTAACTCTTTCTTCAATTTTTGTTTTGCCCTATATATTCTTCCCTCAACAGCTTTGGGTGAAATATTTAGTATATTTGATATTTCACTTTCTTTAAATCCTATATAATAATACAAAACGATGATAGTTCTTAAATTTTCAGGAAGTTCTAAAATGCACTTTCTAACAAAAATCCTTTCATCAGTTTTATCGTAATCAAAATCATCCTTCAATACATCAAATAGTCCAAATACCTGCTTTATTCTTTTTCTCCTTATATAGTCAATACTTAGATTTCTTGCTATTCTGAATAAATATGTGGATATGGAACATTCAAATCTGAAACTTCTTAAATTCTGGTAAAATTTAATAAACACTTCTTGAGAAAGGTCCTCAGCTTCATTTATATCCTTTGTATAGGTATAGCAGAACATAACTAATTTATTTTTATGCTTATTAACAAATTCAACAAAGCAATCTTCATCACCATTCCTTATCCTTTCAATCAATTCTTTATCGTCCAACTGCATCACTCCACATTTTTAAAATTGATTACCCCATTATTAACTTCTATTTTTAATTTATTAGCACCCGTTCCCAAAACCTTTTTTATTCCCGAATTAACTCTGTTTTCATTGTTTAGTTTGCATACCCCACTGTTTATTGTTAAATCTGCATCTACATTTTTTTCATTAGTTATCAAGTTAACTACTCCACTGTCCAAATTTATTTTAAAATTTTTTAAATCATAATTATTTATATTTAGTTTTGCATTATCTATGTCAATATTTAAAACCTCTGTTCTTCCTTTTATATTTATATTTCCATTATCTCCATCAATATTAATCGTCTTGATATTAACAACATCCATATCGATATTGTTGCAATTTATATTAAGTTTGTTTGCGTTTTTTAAATTTATCTTGCCATTGTCAATTTCAAGTTTATATTCGTTTACTTGGGTATCTCCCTCTAATTTTAGATTATCAGAAATAATGTCAAAATCAATATTTTCAGGTATCTCAATTTGCAATTCTATCCTTCTAATATCTTTATTATTAAAATAAATATTTGTTACACCACTGTTTTCTTCAATTGTAGGTTTAAACTCATGATAAAAAGTGTTTTTATCAAAATATGCTCTGCCATCAAGTGATAAATTATTATCTGACGACTTTTTAACATTAATAGCCAAATTATTAGAATGTAATATCAGATGTTTTGTGTTCAATTTATAAGTCTGGTTAAATCCAATCTGTTTATACCTTGAGCTTTCTATATTTAATTCGAAGGGATTAAAATCAAACTTCCCTGCAAAAAAATTGTTAGTAACAAATTGAAACCCGTTAACAAACAAGTAAATCAAAATTACAAAAATAATTAATGGATTAAAGCCTATCTTTTCGTCGATTTTTCTTGAATTAATGGCTATTACTTCAGCTCCTAATATAATAAACAATACAGGCCAGAATTTAAATACTGAATTTGCAACTTGAGGATTTGTTTTTTCAAGCATCATCCAAATTCCAAGAAATATAAATCCTATAGCTGATGAAATTGTCCCAATTCTTCTCATAATCATCTCTCCTTTCCTTCTACTATAATAGACGCAATAACTTATACTTATCCCACGGACTTTTTAAAAAATCCCATGTTATGATTTCTAGGGCTAATTTATACTCACAAATACACTTTGGATTTGATTTGTTTTAATAACGCCCTTTGAAACCATTCATGGGATTCAAAATAATATTATAAATTTAAATATCGTTCTAAGTATGGCTGAATAGAGAATAAATTTTTGAGTTTTTTGTATTCTTCAATCGCCTTAACATTTCTATCAGATACTTTTATAGCCCTTATTAACAAGTTTTTAGGAGTTTCAAGCGGAGAAATATATTCTACAATGGATACCTTGTATCCTGCAGACTCTAACAATAATCCCCTTATTCCGTCAGTTAAAAGGTCTGAAAATCTCGACTTAAAGATACCATGTTTAAAAATTTCATTTAAATTCTCAAACTTAACCTGTTCTAATAATTCTCTATGGCAGCAGGGAACTGCAAAAATTGCCTTTGAATTAAATTGTATTGCAGCTCCTAATGCTAGGTCAGTAGCAATGTCACAAGCGTGAAGGCTTATAACAATATCTATCCTTTTTTCAGGCATATAATCCTTAATATTCCCCTTGATAAATTCCATATTTCTATATCCTAACTGTTTTGCAATTTTTGTTGAATTTTGAATAACTATATCCGATGTATCTATACCAATAAAATAGCAATTCTTTTTCTTTTTTTCTTTGATATAATAATTTAATACAAAAGTTAAATAGGATTTGCCGCAAGCACAATCCAATACATTTATAGTATCCAATTCACCAAGTTCATCCAAATATGCGTCTATAAGCTCAACAAAGTGGTCAATCTGATTATATTTTCTTATCATGTCGTTTTTTAATTTGCCATCTTTAGTCAATATACCTATAGCTTTAAGAAGCTCGCTTGCTTCATTAATTTTTATGTAGTAATCCCTTTTTAAATTAAGGGCTGCAGTATCATGTTCATCACTCACAGCGATTGTCTCTTCATCTACGTTTTTGAGTTTCACTCCTTTATTATCCGCTAATATGATTGTTGTCTTTCCTCTTTCAAATAATTTAAATCCTAATGATTCATATTTTTGACTTTCATTTTTAATTATTTCAGCTATCTGGTCAAACTTAATTTTTTGCTTGTTCCCATTGAAAAACAAAGTTCCTTCATCAAAATTATAAATGCCTTTATATTCTTTTGTTCCAGATTTAAAAATAAATTCTACTCCCTTAACAAAGTCGATATTTTCTTCAACTCTTTGTATTAAACTGTTTAAAAAAAACTCTAATTTAGTTATAACTTGCTTGTTCATTTTACCACCTCTTGCACAAATCTTATAACATTATAACAAAAAACTAAAATGGGGGAAACTCCCCCCATATATGTTAAACGGCTAAATATTCTGCTTCTACATTAAATGTTCTGTTTTCAGGTGCTCGAATACCAAGTATAAAACTAATGCCGTATTTTTCTTCAGCAAATTTAATATTCTTAATAAACTCCTCCACCAGCTCAAAATTATCTTTAAATATGTTGTTTAAGTTATCGATGAAAATAGTGTCGATATCATAGTCCTCTGAAATTATGCCATAAACAAAACCTAAAAATGAATCGATTGAAGATATGGGAAACTGAGAGGTATCAATAAGCCTAATACGAGAATTCAAATCAAAGATGTTCTCCATGTTGTTGCTGATATAAACAATATGGCCCTTTGTGCTTGAAATCATTTCATTTGCAATTGAAATGAGTTTCTTTGTCTTTCCGGCACCTTTTTCGCCGGTGATTACTTGAACCATGTTAATCACCTCATTTATTTTAATAATAGGTCTTACTAAGATAATACTATATTCAGAAAATTTTTTCAATTCTAATTTTTATGTAATTTATTCTTTTAGCACTATTATTTACTTATTATCTTAAATTATACATTATTTTTACAGCATATTAAAAAATCAGTGGGAATACCCACTGATTAATTGTTAACTATATGGAATTCGCACTTAGGAAGTTTTTCATACAGTCCTTTCAGTATAATGTTTTCTTTTACGTCTCCTGGAGCTGCACCTAACACAATCTGAGATATATCGTTTTCTTTTGCAAACTTTTCAATAGCTTCAACTACATTATTAGATCTCAAGACAGTCATCGAAGCTTCATATTCCTTAGAGATATCGAAAAGGTATTCTAACGCATCATTTTGCATAGGATTATCTAAAAAATTATCCCCATCCTTTGCTACATGAATAACGAATAACTCTCCTCCAAAGTCTTTCTTAAGTTCAGCTCCCTTTTTAATAAGTCTTTCGCAGGTTTTTTGCTGAGTAACACAAACTAATATATGCTGCATATTTTTCACTAATACTCCCCTTTCTGGGCATTTTATAATTTATTCTCTATCAAAATGTCGTCAAATTTAATCTTGCCCAATGAAGATAATCTTACTCCGACAATCCCATCTTTTATTGCCAATCCTGACTGCGGATGATACAGGAATATCCAAGGTGCATCCTCCACTATAATTCTTTGTATTTCCTTATAAAGTTCAATTCTTTTTTGAGGATTTATTACTTCTCTTGCTTGTTTCATCAATTCTAATACTTTGCTGTTTTCATACCTAGTAAAATCAGTGAAGTTTTCTGGATTAAATAATGGTTCTAGATAATTATCAGGGTCTCCTGTATCTGCAATCCAGCCGCTAATAAATATGTGGCATTTCGCTATTGTTTCTGCCTTCAAATATTGCTGCGGTAAAACCTTTTCAATTGAACACCTAATACCTATCTTCTCCAAATCTTCTTTTATCATTTCTGCTATAAGTTCATAGGTATTATTACCCGTTCCTGTTCTTGTTTGAATTATCAAAGTTTCATTTTTAATATTTCTTCTATTCAATATTTCCCTTGCCTTTTGTGGATTATACGAATAGCCTGACAAATATTTGTTATCGAGCATACCAGGAGGTAGTGGTCCCCTGGATTCTTGAGCCATACCCTTCATTAATGTATCAATAATTCTATTTTTATCGATTGCATAGTTTATAGCCTGTCTTATCTCTTTATCCCTAATAAGAGCTGAGTTAGAATTTAAATTGAAACCTCCATAGGTTGTTGACATCATATTTTGCATGATAATGTTGCTATATCCAGAAGTTTTTAATTTGTCAAGCGTTGCTTTATCTTCAAAGTATATGAAATCATATTTGCCATTTAAAAACTCTTCAACCAAATTCTCATCTTTAAATTTTAGAACTATTCTATCTACATATGGGGCACCACCAAAGTAATCCTTAAATGCGTTTAAAACGCACTTATTTTCATTCGCCTCATCAATATAATATGGTCCACATCCAGTAATTGTTCCTCTTTCAGCATCCTCTCTTGCAATAACTGCACACGCGCTTTGAGCAAGATTTAATAAAAATCCTGTATACGGCGACTTTAATCTAATTTTGATTTTGTATTTATCAACAACGCTAATTCCACTAACATTTGTCGCCCTACCCTTTTGATACTCATCGCTGCCTTCTACAAGTCCTAAAAACCAAGCATTTGGAGATTCAAGTTTTGGGCTTAATAATCTCTCAAATGAATATTTCACATCATCCGCCGTAATTTCTCTTCCGTTGTGAAATTTTGCACCTCTTCTTAAATTGAAAACCCATGTTCTATTATCATCTTCAACATACCAGCTCTTAGCAAGCCCTGGGAAAACTTCGGTTGAATTGCCCTGTATCAACAAGCCAGCATGAACATTAGAAAAAATTCTTGCGCTTGCTGAGTCAAAGGACATAGCAGGGTCATAATTTTCTGGGATTCCATGTAGATTGGTAATTATTTCAAATTCATCAATGCTTGAAATGTCTATTTTATTAACAACAAAATTTGAAACATGATTTAAATCCTTCGACGTTTCATACAATGCATCGATTGAGTTTTTAGTATAACCAGCATTTAATAGAGCATACTCAGTTTTCTTCATAAGTTCGTTTGAATTCTTATTCAAAATATTAGTTGCTTCAACAACCTTTTCAAAATTTTCAACCTGTTTTGTTATTCCTTGATTAATTTCATCTGAAGCTGAAACGGTTGTTTTAACTGCGCTAATTATTTTATCGAATACCTTTTTTGTATTATCAGCAATGTTTACACCTTCATCTACCATCGATTTGCTTTTATTCATAGCATCAACAGTTTTGCTGATTGTATCATTGATTTCTCTTATAGTTTGCGCTATTTTTTCAGCTGATTCACTGCTCCTTTGTGCTAGCTTTTTAACTTCTGCAGCAACTACTGCAAAGCCTCGGCCAGCTTCACCTGCTCTTGCAGCTTCAATTGAAGCATTTAAAGATAATAAGTTTGTTTGTTCTGATATATCCTTTATAATATTTAACATATCATTGATTTTTAAAGCTTTATCGCTCAACATATTTACAATATCTGTAATATCAGATACCGACTTTTCTATACTTCTTATTGCAGTTATTGATTTGTCTACTGCAACATTACCTTCTTGAGCAACGTTTAATGTTTCAATTGCAATTTCCTTTGACTGAGTTGTGCTCGCATAAACTTGTTGCGCAATTGCTGAATAACTGCTTATCTCGTCCATAACGTCATTTAAAGAATCCAAACTGTGTTCAACGTTTGAATAGATTCCGTTTATCGTATCTATAAGATTTTGGGTTGCAAACTCCATTTCATCAATTCGATTTAGCATCTTATTAACAATATTTTTCTCATTGATAATGCTTATCTTAACCTCATTTTCAATGCCTTTATTAGTGTTCTTTTCATCAAAAGTTATTGCTATTTCGTCATTTTTATTACTTTTTTTGAAAAAATTCAGCACATAACCACCCACTTTGATAAAATTTTCGTATACAAATGTTATTATATTACATACAAAAAAATATTTCAAATATTTGTATTCCTTTGTGTGGTATAATTATATAATAAAAATAAGTAAACTATTAAGGGTGATAATGTGGATATTCAAAAATTGCTTTCACTTATATCTAAGGATGAAAGTTCAAAATTGGATTTTAAAGAAAAAATTAATATAGAAACTGAAAGCAGTAAAAAAGAATTAGCAAAGGATATATGTGCTATCGCTAATTCAAAAGGCGGAAGAGGATATTTGATATTTGGCATTGAAGACAAAACCAAAAAAATTATTGGCATTAATAAAGATGATTTTATTGAGGAAAAAATACAGCAAATAGTTTCAACGAGAATCGACCCTCCAATTCCAATATCTGTTGAAACCCATACAATAGATAATAAAACGATTGGATTGATTGTAATTTACAACACCGAACAGAAACCATATCAGATAAGAGAAACAGGTGCATTTTACATTAGAAGAGGCTCAACGACTGATTTCATGAGGAAAGATGAAATTGCATCTATGCTTCAGGAAAATGGTCTGATATCTATTGAGCTTACTCCCGTTCTAAGGGCTACTGTAAAAGACCTTGATTTCGAAAAAATCGAAAAATATTTTTCTTCGATAGGTATGAACACATCAATCGATAATCACTTATTGTTGGCCTCTGGAATATTGACCAGAGAGAAAGAAGCAAACGAATTTCACCCTTCTATTGGAGGATTGCTTATTTTTGGTAAAAAACCAGAAATATTCTTGCCTAATTCGGTAGCTATAATAAAAAACTACGTAAACAATGAAATGCCAAAATTTCATATGTCCACAGGAACTATAATCGAAATGCTGGATGACGCATCTGATTTTATAAGAAAAACATTAAAATGTGAAGATATAATCCTAAATGTTGTAGATGAATATCTAGCCAAAGCAACAGTATATAGAGATTATTTTAGCCTAAAAGGATGTGTTGAAATTTATCTTTTCAATAATAAAGTAGAAATAATAAACCCAGGTGCTGCTATTAAATCTACAAATAACGATAAATACATCAAAAGAAATCTCTGGCTTTATACAAAATTAATTTCAATTGATGTAAATAATAAATACTTTAACAAAGATGTATCAAAATCTCAGTTTGAAAAAAACTATGGCAAAATTAGAACCTATAATATTTTGTCAAGCAATTTATTTAAAGTAATTATTCCAACTAAAAAAATAAAATGAATTAAGCCCCATGAATGTTCTTTCAGCTTCGCTCATTTATGGGGCATTGATTTTATATTCTCACAATGATATTAAATTTTTTCCTAAATGTTAATTATTTTTCAAATTCAGCAAATATTTGCTTTATGTTTTCTTGATGTAAATATAGAATATCGTTTAAAATGTCGGACATATATTCGTAGTCATCCTTAAAGTCAAATTTAAATAGCCATGTTGGATTATATTCTTCTACTTCTTCAATCTCTGCATCAATTTCGTTGTATTTTTCTATATTATACATCTCATAAACTTCATTATATTGTTCATCGGTTACATCTTTATCTGTGGTTAAAAACAGATAACATTTTCCGTCTTCAACATATGCCTTGTATACGAATTCTAATCCGACCTCTATTTCGTAACTTCCTAATTCTTCAGTTAAAATTCCATTTTCCCTCTTATAAAGGACTAACGCCTTTCCTTCCATCAAATCACCCCTTAGAATTTCATTCTTTCGTTAATATAGTTTTTAACTTCTTCTATAGGGATTCTAACTTGTTGCATTGTGTCTCTATCTCTTACTGTAACCATTTTATCATTTAACGAATCAAAATCGAATGTTATACAGAAAGGAGTTCCTATCTCATCTTGTCTTCTATATCTCTTTCCAATGCTTCCTGTTTCGTCATAATCAACCATAAAGTCCTTAGCAAGCTCTGCATACACTTCTTTAGCTCCATCTGCTAATTTTTTAGAAAGAGGTAATACTGCAGCTTTAAATGGTGCAAGTGCAGGATGGAATCTTAAGACAGTTCTAACATCTCCATCTTCAAGTTGTTCTTCATCATAGGCATCTATAAGGAATGCGAGCAATACCCTATCAGCACCCACAGAAGGTTCAATACAATAAGGAACTAATTTTTCATTGATCTCAGGGTCAAAGTAAACCAAATCTTCTCCCGAATGATTTATATGCTGCTTTAAATCAAAATCTGTTCTATCTGCTATACCCCAAAGTTCTCCCCATCCAAATGGGAATTTATATTCTATATCAGTGGTTGCATTGCTGTAATGAGATAATTCTTCCTTTTCATGGTCCCTTAATCTTATGTTCTCTTCCTTCATGCCTAAATTTAATAGCCAATTCTTGCAGAAATTCTTCCAGTAATTAAACCACTCTAAATCTTCACCAGGTTTGCAGAAAAATTCCAATTCCATTTGCTCGAATTCTCTTGTTCTAAATATAAAATTACCAGGAGTAATTTCATTTCTAAATGATTTTCCAATTTGTCCTATACCAAATGGCAATTTTTTTCTTGTAGTTCGTAGGACGTTTTTAAAATTAACAAATATACCCTGAGCAGTTTCCGGCCTTAAATAAACCTGAGCTTTACTATCCTCAGTTACACCCTGATATGTTTTAAACATAAGATTAAATTGTCTTATATCAGTCCAGTCAAAGGCTCCACATTCAGGACATTTAATGTTGTTTTCTCTTATGTAGTTCATCATATCCTGATTGCTCCAACCGCCTACATGAGGTTCCTGACCTATACTTTGCTGATAATCTTCTATTAATTTATCTGCTCTAAACCTTGATTTGCAGCTTTTGCAGTCCATCAAAGGGTCGCTAAATCCTCCAACGTGTCCTGATGCTACCCATACTTGTGGATTCATTAAAATTGCACAATCTACACCTACATTATATGGAGACTCTTGGATGAATTTTTTCCACCAAGCTTTTTTTACATTGTTTTTTAATTCTACTCCCAAAGGACCATAATCCCATGTATTTGCAAGTCCTCCGTAAATTTCTGAACCCGGAAAAATAAAACCTCTGCTTTTGCTTAACGAAACTATTTTTTCCATTGTTTTTTCAGCCGCCATTGTCATTCCTCCTCATAAATATTATTTGCACAGTAAAATATTTTATCAAAATAAAAAGCCATTCATCCCATAAGGGACGAAAGGCTTTGCTTCCGCGGTTCCACCCTAGTTGACCATTTGGTCCACCTTATGATTTAAACTCAAGAGCGCCCTTCATTGAAACTCTATGCCGGACTTTCACCCTCACCGACTCGCTAAAATAGAGACCTTCAATTACTCCTCTCCATCATCGCTTACTTTATTCACTTATTGATATAATACCAAATTATTCTTATTTGTCAAGAAATTTAATCCCACAACCGCTGCAACCTGAACATGATTTTTTATATTCTGGATATGACTTAAATACAAATCCTTGTTTTGGAGTATCAACAAAGTCAATCTCGATTTCATCAGCATACTCATTTAATCTATGGTCTGCAACAAATGTAATATCACCTATTTGATGTTTTTCATCATTTTCCAAAACCTCGTCGTAGGCTATTCCGAATCTTATTCCCTTGCATCCAATCATATCTGTGTAAATTCTAACTATTAAGTCCTGATTATTCTCTTTAGCAATCTTCTTTATCATAAAAAGAGCCTTATCGGTCGGTATAATTTTCAATTGAAATCCCCTTTCATTTTTTATTTATACTTAATATTAACAAAAATATTCAGTTTTATAAATACCGTGATATAATATATAATATATTTTTTTACGAGGTGAATCAATATGCTAAGATTATGGGGAAAAATAATAAAAAACAACAGGTTAATAAAACATGATGAAGTTACAATTGCTGAAAATATAGAATATCAGGAACAATTAAAAAAATGTATAACTGAACTTTGCTACAGACTTGATATTCAGAAACCCTACTGGCTTCCACATAACCTTGATGAGTATAACAATATAAGAAAGACATCCTTCAATCAGGACAATTTTATTGAAGAAATAGATTTTGACAAATTCGAAATCATCGAACTTGAATCATAATGTCACTTTTAATTTTATATACAAACTTCTATAAAACCCAATGGATGATTTTAAAAGGCGCCTCTCATAAGCCTTAGTAACTCTTGCCTTTCGACTTTTCAATAGTCCGTAATTCAGCTCAGGACGAGCTGAGCCGAGCGGACTTCACGGATGAAGTCTCGCGAGGGTAGGACTATTGAAAACAAAGAAAGGCTTAGAGTTGCTTGGCGAAATGAGCGAAGCCTCAGAAATCATCCATTGGGTTCAATAATTCAAACAGTTAAAATGATTATTTCGATAATCTTTCTTCGAGTATTTTTCTTTCTGCTTCATAGCCAGGTTTACCAAGGAGTGCAAACATATTCTTTTTGTATGCTTCAACACCTGGTTGGTCGAATGGATTAACTCCAAGAAGATATCCGCTTATTCCACAGGCCTTTTCAAACATGTATACAATCTTTCCAAAATAGAACGGAGTTAATTCTGGAACATTAATTATGATATTAGGAACATTTCCATCAGTATGAGCAAGCACTGTTCCTTCAAACGCCTTCTTATTAACAAAATCCATTGTCTTTCCTGCTAAGAAGTTTAGTCCATCAATGTTGTCCTTATCTTCCTTTATTTCAATATCATACTTTGGTTTTTCAACATTAAGAACGGTTTCGAATATATGCCTCATACCATCCTGTATATATTGTCCCATTGAATGAAGGTCTGTAGTAAAGTCAACAGAAGCAGGATAAATACCCTTTCCATCTTTTCCTTCGCTTTCACCATAAAGCTGTTTCCACCACTCAGCAAAGAAATGTAGTGAAGGTTCATAATTGGCCATTATTTCAACTGTCTTTCCTTTTCTATACAATGCATTTCTTATAGCTGCATAAAGATAAGCTGGATTATTAAACAAATCTTTATCAGCATATTCAACCATACCATCGTATGCACCCTTCATCATTTCCCTTATATCTATACCGCTTACCGCTATTGGAAGAAGCCCCACTGCTGTTAAAACTGAATATCTTCCGCCAACATCATCTGGTATTACAAAAGTCTCATAGCCTTCTTCAACAGCAAGCTTTCTTAATGCTCCTCTTGCTTTATCTGTCGTGGCATATATCCTCTTCCTTGCTTCATCCTTTCCATATTTATTTTCCATGTATTCTTTAAATATTCTAAACGCAATAGCAGGTTCAGTTGTAGTTCCGGATTTAGATATTACATTTACTGAAATATTTTTTCCCTCTAAAATTTGAAGTAAATCATGCATATAAACAGGGCTTATGTTATTGCCTACAAAGTATATCTCTGGAGTATTCCTCTTATTCTTTGGAAATGCATTATAAAATGTATGATTTAGCATTTCAATTGCTGCTCTAGCCCCTAAGTAAGAACCTCCAATTCCTATAACAACAAGTGCATCAGAATCAGACTTTATTTTTTCAGCCGCCTTGATGATTCTTTCAAACTCTTCCTTGTCATAATCCTTGGGCAGAGTAACCCATCCTAAAAAGTCACCACCTGCTCCTGTCTTATTGTGCAATTTGTCATGAGCATCATTTATTTGCCCTTCAAGGTTTTTTATTTCATCTACGCTTATAAATTTAATTGCCTTAGAATAATCCAAACTTATATTCGACATAATTTTTACCTCCAATAGCAAAATTTATTAAATATTTTAATACATTAACTTAATTTAATCAATGAAAAAATATATAATATTTTTTGTAAATTTGAAATAAAATGTCGTTTTAGTTATTATACGATATTTGTATTCAATTAATTCGATAAAAAAATCGCTTTTGAGCAATAAACTCAATAGCGACCTAAAAAATTTAATTACTTCTTTTCATGATTTAACTTTAAATCTTTAAAAATCTTTAGATGAAGCTTTTCATCTTCAATTATTCTATTAAGTAATTCTACGATATATCTATCCTTTATAATCGTTTTGTGTTCTTCGTATTGTTCAATGGCCTTTATCTCTGATTCAATATCAATTTTAAGCATTCTATCTATGTTTGTTGAATAATCAATAAATGTTGTATTCCAAGGATAATATAACCCGCCTGCAGGAACAGCATAAGCAGGTTTTAATCCAAGAAGTTTAATAGTTTCACCTAAAAGTTCCAGGTGCTTCATTTCGATTATTGCTATTCCACCAACTGTTTCAGCATACTCATCATAATTTCCATCTGAAACAAAATGTTGATAGACATATAAAAGTGATGCTGTCAATTCACTTACTGCTCCTGAATAATCCTCAAGAAGTAAATTGGCATAAAAAATATTTTTATCCTCAATCTTAGGTTCTGGGTAGTTAACATTTACAGAAAATTTAACGGCCTTTTTTATATCTCCTGGCATATTATCCTCCATTAACAATTTATATGATTATAATATGCCATAATTTATTTTTTGCTACTTAAAATTCTTCTGCTACTTTTACAAGCAAATCAATAGCAGCTTTTAAATCATCCTTATCGACAGTTTCGCTATGTGAATGAATATATCTTGTCGGAATAGATACTACTCCTGAAGGAGCTCCAGCTTTTGATATATGAATTTCTGCGGCATCAGTTGTCCCCATTTCTAATATTTCGTATTGATACTTAATATTATTCCTTTCTGCAACATTAATTAACAATTCTTTTATTTGAGGATGAACAATAAAACCTCTGTCCATTATCTTGATTGCTGCGCCTTCACCAAATTTTACTGCCATTCTATTGCAATTTGGAGTATCACCAGTTCCAGTTACATCAACTGCAATAGCTATATCCGGTTCAATGCTATATGCAGCAACCTTTGCACCTCTTAATCCAACTTCCTCTTGAACAGTGAATACAAAGTAAATATCGCCATTGTTTTCTTTAATTCTCTTTGCCGCTTCAATCAATGCATAACAGCCTATTCTATCGTCAAAAGCGGCGCTTGAAATACTATTTCCTAAATCTATAAAATCAGATTTAAACACTCCAAATTCACCAATATTGACTTTTTGTTTTGCTTCTTCCTTATTTTTTGCTCCAATATCTATAAACATATCCTTAAGATTCAAATCTTTTATATCTGCCTTTGCTTCCTTTGAAACGATACCTTCAACACCATTTTTAAAGACAATTCTTTTAAACAACAAAGAATATGGGTTAACTCCACCAATATTAGTAAACCTTAAAAAACCATTATCGTCAATGAAAGTAATCATAACGCCAATTTGGTCCATATGTGCTGCAAACATCAGTTTCTTCTGACCTTTTCCCTTTTTAACTGATATAACATTTCCAAGAGTATCCTTTTTTACTTCATCGACATATTGTTTTATGTTATCTATTATAAAATCAGCTACCTTATCTTCTCTTCCTGATGGTCCATAAATAGACGTTAATTCCTTTAAAAGTTCCATCATAAATCCTCCCTTTCGATGTCTCTTAATAAAGCCTTCACAAGCTTTAGCGTATTTTTATAATCTTCCCTATGTATCATACTAATTGGCGAATGGATATATTTTGTTGGGACAGAAATACTTGCTGTAATAGCGCCTTTTTTAGTTTTATGAATTATGCCAGCATCATTTCCTCCAACATTTCCCCTCCTAAATTGAATAGGTATATTATTCTCCTCAGCAACGTCAACAATTCTATTTAATAATTTTTCATCAGCAATAGATGAAGAATCCATAACAGATATTGCAGGGCCCTTGCCCGTTTCCGTTACAAAATCCTTTTCATCCTTTACAAAATCTGCACATGTGGTTCCTTCGATAACAAGTCCAATTTCCGGCTCTATGCTATATGCTGCAACCGTAGCACCCCTAAGTCCAACTTCTTCCTGAACTGTCCATACGAAATAAATGTCAAAATCATAATCTTCCTTTAAAACTTCCATCAAAATAGCGCAGCCGACTCTATCATCAAGCGCCTTAGCCTTAATGTAATTTCCCATCTCTATATATTGGCTTTCAAATGTAGCATAATCTCCTAATTTTACATATTTCAAAGCTTCATCCTTACTAGTTGCTCCGATGTCTACAAACAATTCCTTAACATTAACAGGATTATTTCTTTCTGCATCATTTTGAAGGTGTATAGGTTTGTATCCAATTATACCTTTAGTTTTAGTCCTTTCAAAAACTACTCGTTTTGAAACTAAAATCCTTGCATCAATACCGCCAACAGGTGCAAATTTTATTCGACCATCTTCCTTAATTCCTGTCACAATAAATCCAACTTCATCCATATGAGCAGCAAGCATTACTCTCTTGCCTTTCCCCTTTTTATGTAGTATTAAATTGCCAAGTTTATCTATTGTAACTTCTCCAAAATCCTTAATCTCTTCTTTAATTACTTCCCTTACCTCTTTCTCGCATCCCGAAACGCCAAATGCATCAGTTAACCTCTTAAGCATAAATATCACCCCAATTCTTTAAGGAAGATATAAACATAGCAAGCAATTTCCCAGCCCTTATGATATCTTTATAATTTACAACTTCAGTAGATGTATGCATATATTTAACTGGAACTGATACTAAAAGAGTTGGAATTCCTTCTCTTGTAACTTGGACTGCCCAGCTTTCTGTTCCCGTTGCTCCTGGGGCTACATCTAATGAATAGGAAATTCCATATTCATCAGCCACATTCATTAATTTTTCTGAAAGCTCTTTATGTATATTGGGACCTATAGTAATTTCTACTCCCCTTCCACATTCTATCTGAATATCAGGGTTAGCATACTTATCACCAAAAGTTACATCAACAACAATTCCAATATCAGGATTTATATCATATGCTGTTGTTTTTACCCCTATAAGACCTCTTTCCTCTTGTGTTGTAGCAACAAAGTAAACATCTGCACTATGTTTTAAGGCCTTGAGATACTTTGCACATTCATAAAGAACCATTATTCCTGCACGATTGTCAATAGCTTTTCCTGTTACAAAATCGCCAATTAAATCAATTGCTTCTCTTTTAATTGTAATAAAATCTCCTATCGAAACATATTTGACAATTTCTTCTTTATTCATGCCGCAATCTATATTCATATCTTGGATTTTAATCGATTGTTTTCTTTCTTTGTCAGTTAATACATGAGGAGGTTTTGCTCCAACTACTCCAAAAACATCTTTTTTTCCATGGATTATAACTTCCTGCGCTGGCAAAGTCTTGGGGTCAATTCCACCAACATTAGTAAAATATACATATCCTCTTTCATCTATGTCTGTAACGATAAGCCCTATTTCATCTGCATGGGCTGTTATCATTATTTTAAGGCCATCCTTGCCTTCGCCTTTTTTTATTGCTCTAAAATCCCCCATTTTACCTCTTTCAGTTAAGTCAACATAATCTCTAAAAATTTCTACTAAAGCATCATGTATTAAATGTTCATTACCCGATACTCCGCTTAATTTGCATAGTTTTTTTAGATGATCCTTCCCTTGCATTTACTCCCCTCCTTTTTTTATTTACACAATTCCATTTTAATACATTTAGGATGGATTTGAAAGAAATATAATAAATTTTCTAGCACGAATTAAATAATATAAACTTTCGAGCCATCTTTTATATTGTCATATATCCACTTTGCATTTTCTATACTTAATCTAATACATCCGTGTGATAATGACTGACCTAATCTACCGTCTATTACTTTTCCCTTTGAATTTACTAAAACCGAATGGAAATAATAGTTCTTAAAAAACCTAACCTTATATTTAGCCAAAACACCTGGTGTATAAGAAATAAGCCATGGACCTCTACCGTTTATTTCAAAAATACCTTTAACAGTAGGTGTAGACTTTTTTCCATCTGTGCAAAGCATAGATTTTATAAATTTCCAATTGTTACTTGTCCCATTAAATATATAAACTTTATTGCCAAATGAATCAACCAATAGTAAATAATTTGTTTTGCTATCAATATTAGCTACATTAACTATTGATAATGCCTCTTTGTCATTTTTTATTGCACGATTTAAATATGTTTTTATAGTCTTAGATTCCATTGCTTTGCGATTTCCAAACCCATCTTCTATTATTACTTGAACCTTATAAAATCCTATTTCTTTTATCGTATAGTTAAGAATATTGTTTTTAGTATCAATTTTATAAACTTCTTTACCATCCTTAAAGACCTTCCAAAGATATTTTAAATTATAACCTTCAGCTAATGCCTCAAACTTTAGAGAAGTATCAATTGGTTGCTGCTCCTTTTCATTGTATTTTAAACTAATTGCTTTTATTGTATTATTGATTTCAATGTTTTCTATCGTCTTTTCTGCTATATTTCCATATTCATCAATAATCTTTAGTTGCAACTTATATACTCCTGCTTCATCAGGTGTAAAACTAAATATACTTTCATTTGAACATTTGCTTCTAAATATTTCAATATCATCTTTTAAAACTGTCCATTCATACTTTAATCCATTACCAGAAGCTAAAATCGTAAAATTTAAAGTAGTTCCCACTTGTTGAGGTAGTGTTTTGTCAATAATCAACTCTCTTATTTCGATGTCTGTTTTTATTTCGATTTCCTGGCTTCTAATTTTGGTTGTAATGCCAAATTCATCAAACACCATAACTTCCAATGCATATTTACCTTTTTCATTAAATTCAAATTCAAAGCTGTTGTCTTCTTTACTTTCACTTATATAAATTATTTCTTCTCCCTTTAAAACGCTCCACTTATATTTTAAATTTTTCCCTTCTGCTTCTGCTAAAAACTGAATTTTTTTGCCTATTTTAAGCTCTGCGTTATTAAATAATTTAATCTCTTTTATTATAGGAATATTTAATTCCTCTGCTTTAGTAATTTTCGTTATGCAAAATTGATTTAAAAATAATATTAAGAATGAAAAGGCTAATATTTTCAATTTCATGATTAACCTCCAAAAATTTGTCCATAAACATTTATATTTCTGATAAGTAATGTTTTATGCAAAAAAATCACTGGTAGAAGAATCTACTCAGTGATTATAAATAAAATTTTAATTATCTATTTATTTTTAATACAAGTTTTTCATTTGGTTTTATAGTCATACTATTATTTTTAATATTTATTTCTTCATATGATATCAAATCAAATGCGTTTGTGCCTTCTATTTCAAATTCCTCTTTTTGACTACCATTGTTAAATATGCATATAATTTCTTCGTCATCTATAAACCTTTTATAAACGTAAAGTGAGTCTGAAACCTTTAAAGTCCTATATTCACCATACATTAAAGCTTTTGAAGATTTTCTGATTTGTATCATCTTTCTATAAAAATCAAACAAATCTTCATTTATATATTCAAAATCCATAGTTATTCTGCAGTCTGGGTCATTTGCACCCGACAAACCTGCTTCGTCTCCATAAAAAATCATTGGTATTCCTATAGTTGTCATCATATAAAATACAGCCATTTTTAGTTTTTCAATATTTTCGTCGCATTCAAAAAGAAATCTGCTGGTATCATGGCTATCCAATAAATTTAGTAAATTATATCTAATATCTTTTCTGTATCTTGCGTATAAGTTATTCATGTAATAGTCAAACTCTAAAAGCGTAATTTTACCCTTTGCAAAATAGTCTAAGGCTGCATACATAAAAGGATAGTTCATGGTAGAATCATATTGGTCTCCCCTTAAGTAGCTTTCAGCCCCATCCCAAACTTCCCCTATTATGATTGCATCTTCCTTTGCCTTTTTAACTGTTTCTCTAAACTTTCTCCAGAAAGCATGGTCTATTTCGTTTGCAACGTCTAACCTCCAACCATCTATATCGAATTTTTCTATGTAATATTTTGCTATTCCTAAAAGATAATTTACAACCTCTTCATTCGTAGTATTTAGTTTTGGCATGCATTTTACATGAGCAAATGTTTCATATTTATCTTCATCCTTAAAGAAATACCAATCATAGTATCTTGACTTTTTTCCATTTTCAAGAATATCCTTAAAGGCAAAAAATTTATCACTAGTGTGATTGAATACCGCATCCAATATAACCTTTATTCCTCTTTTATGGCATTCATCAACTAACTCTTTGAAAATTTTTTCATCGCCGAATGCACTATCTATTTTGTAATAGTCAATAGTATCATATTTATGGCAGCTTGGTGATTCAAATATTGGAGTCAAATATATAGCGTTAACACCCAAGTTGCTGATATAGTCAAGCTTATGAATAATGCCTTTTAAATTCCCTCCAAATAATCTATTATTTGTTGGTTCATCAAACCAATTTTCATCAATCTCTTCTTTATTAAATCTATCAACAAATATTTGATAAAAAACTGCTTCTCTCCACCAATCAAATGTTTTATAAATATCTGCTTTACAGATATATGGGAAGAAGAAAAATTTATTTCTTTCTTTAGGCGGCTCCTGCAAAAACCTCTGTTGTGAATATATTAAGCTCTGTTTATCGTCTATTAACTTAAAATAATAACAAACTCTGTTGAAAGTAAGTTTTATTTCTGTTTCATAATAATCAAACAAATCATCGCTAAAAGCTCTCTCCATCTCTTTCTCAAATATTGTAAGCTCTGCCTTTGGTTCATATCTATCAGCATAGCAAAGTATAACTCTTTTTAAATCATCCTTTTTAGCCTTTAACTTAATGCATAACGTATTTTCATCAACTGCAAATGCATATGTGCTATCGCTCTCATGGTAAACTGCTTCTTTAAACATAGAAAACCCTCCTGTTACTTAATCGTTTAAGTTATTTATTTTTTAGGCAGATTAATCTGCCTTTATTAAAACAATCTTTTCATCATAGTATTTGCCGTCGATGTAGTCCATCATTATTTTAACTGCGATATCGGATTTAGTTTTACTGCTTACTATAACCTTCTTTATTTCATCGTCTAAAAGATATGAATTGTCGCAGGTGCAAATTGCTGTAAGTTTTCTGCTCTCTATATATTTTGATGCTATAGAACATAATAGTTCTCCTAAAACTACAAATGAGAAATCTTTGTTTTCATTCAAATACTTTACTAGACTATCGTAATTGTCTGCTATATAAATTTTGCTAAACCGCTCTTTAAAGACATTAATTAACCTTTGATTGATTTCGTCATCATTAAATTTATCCAGCAGCAAAATTGTTTCTGTTCCTATATTTGTTTCAATCGACTTGTAAATAGCATCCTCAAAATCTGGAATCACCTTTTGAAAATACTCATCATTAATAAAGCTATCTATGATTATTATAGGAACTTCGAACTTATTTGAAATATTATAAAATATTTCTTTATTGACATCTATTAAGAACACTCCATCTAGTTCCCTTGATAATATAATTTCAAGTTCAGGATTGTTTTTATCTATGTTTGAAATCAAAACGTGATATCCAAGTCTGTTTAATTTTTCAACCAATAAATCTATAAATTCACTGTAGTATGACCTTCTCCATGGTATTCTATTTTCATAATCCTTGACTATCAATATCCCGATTAGATTGCTCTTTCTTTTGACTAAAGAACGTGCAGCCAAATTAGGAACATAATTTAGTTTTTTTGCCGCTGCTATAACCTTCCTTCTTGTTTCCTCGGGTATAGTTTCGTTTTTATTTTCATTTAAAACATATGATACCGTAGCAATTGATACATCAGCTTCTTTAGCAACATCCTTCATTGTAATCTTTTTCATAATATCACCAACTTAATCGTTTAAGTAATTCTATAATAATTTATTATAATAAAAAAATCAAGGAGTTTTTTCTCCTTGATTATCTTTTAGACCCTTTTACTCCCGAGCTTGCCTTTTTTAGCAGAGGCGTGTCAAAAGTATACATATTTTTATTATGCTCTTTATTTCTTTCAAAAGCAAAATAAATTAATTTATCGATTAACTCCTTAAAGCTAACGCCTGTTGGTTCCCATAAATAGAATGATATAGAGCCTGGCATTGTATTAATTTCATTTACATAAACCTTCATGGATTCCGGTTCTACTAAAAAGTCGATTCTTGATATTCCAGAACAGTCAAGAACTTTGAACACTTTAACTGCTAAATCCCTTATTTCTTTTGTTTTATCATCTGGAAGTGGTGCTGGAATTCGCCTTGCTGCGCTCTTCATTCCAGAATTTTTGCTGCCACTTAAATATTTGTCCTCAAAGCTTAAAAACTCCTGCCATGATATCGGCTGCTCTAAAACGGAGGCTCTATAATCTTCATCAAAACCGATTACAGAGCAGTTGATTTCCATAGGATTTTCGACCGCCTCTTCAACTATTATTCTTCTATCATAATTTATTGCAATTTCGATGGAATTAATAAGTTCCTCTCTGTTTTTTGCCCTCGTAATTCCAATGCTTGAACCTAAATTCGCTGGCTTAACAAACATTGGATAACTTAAATTCCTTTCAATATCCTCAATTACTTCACTACTATTGTTTATATAATTACTTCTTAAAAACCACTTATAGTTAACAATTGGTATGCCATTAGCTTTAAATATATCCTTCATAATAATCTTATCCATTCCTACGGCTGAACCCAAAACTCCACTTCCAACGTATGGAATATTGCATAATTCAAACATTCCCTGCATAGTTCCATCTTCCCCATGTGAACCATGAAGTGCTGGGAAAACTACATCAATTTTTATCGGTTCAGGTGCTTTTTTAAACAATCCTTTTTCAGGATAAAATTGAATGTAAGGTTTATTCGGAACTGGCTCTATATATACCTTTTTAGCCCTACTCAGCAAATCATCCATGTTCTTATAATTTTTTATATCTAATAAAACTTCTCCACTATACCATTCACCATTTTTAGTTATAAAAAGCGGAATCACATTGTATTTGTTCTTGTCAATATTTTCAACAACCTGAAGTCCAGTAATAACTGAAACCTCATGTTCTACACTTTTTCCTCCAAACATCACTAAAACATTCTTTTTACTCATTTTGCCCCTCCTTAAACTTCACTATAATTATCCGGCAAATCATTTTCAAACAATACTATATCCCCAACGCTAACTACCTTTGCTAATGCTTGAGTAGCTTCATCAAGACTATTTACAACTATTATTCTTTCATCTTCATAATTTTCTTCCTTAAGTCCTTCAATTATCGGGATAGCTCTTTTCTTTCCAACAAGTATTGCTATATCGCAAACTTTAGCAATTCTTTTACCAAATTTCTTGTTCTCTTCATATTCAATATTGCCAAGCTCAATCATGCCTGGTGTTACAATAATTTTTTTCTCTCCCTCCATCTCAGCAATAGCCTCAAGTGCTAAAGCTGAACCCTCAGGATTTGAATTAAAGGCATCATCAATAACCGTAACGCCGTTATTAGTATCCAACAACTGCAATCTGTGGGGAACAGGTTCAATCTTTTCAATCCCTCTTTTAATTTCTTCTTCTGTTAGTCCTAATCTCAATGCAACTAAAATTCCCGCAATAATATTGTTTACATTATGCTTTCCTAATAGTTTTGTCCTGCATTCAAATTTTATTTCCCTATTGTTAACTTTTCCTTGAACATTAAACCTTAGTCCTTCTTTAGTATTTTTTATGTCGCTCGCCCAAATATTGGTCTCTTCTTTTTGTTGTGTTCCGTATAAATAAGTTTCAATGTTCCTTCTCTTTGATAAATTAACACATATTTCATTATCGGCATTAAAAAATGCTACTCCATCATTAGGCAGACTTTCAATAAGTTCATATTTTGTGTTTGCAATATTCTCTTGTGAACCCATAGTTTCAAGATGCTGAGGACCTACCGCTGTTAAAATCCCCATTTTAGGATAAGCAATTTCACATAATTCCTTAATATCACCTACGTATCTTGCCCCCATCTCACAGACAAACACTTCATGCTCGTCCTTTAGTTGCTCTCTTATAACCTTTGTAATTCCCATAGGTGTATTATAGCTTTCTGGAGTCATTATTGTATTATACTTTTCCGAAAGTATTGTTTTAACAAAATATTTTACGCTTGTCTTGCCATAGCTTCCTGTAACCCCAATAACTAATAAATCTTTTCTTCTTTTGATAATATCTCTTGCTTCATTGATAAAACCCATCTGTATTTTTCTTTCAATAGGAAGCATAATCTTTAACGATAAAAGCATTATAAATGAGATTGCAACCTGAATAAATATAAGCCCATTTATGAATAGTATAATTTTATTATTAAAAATAATATATAAAACAATCACCAAAATATAGTTAACAGCTAAAGCACAGGCAAATAGTCTTTTGGCTCTATTAGTAAATACAAGGGGTTTTTTAGCTTTTTTTCTTGATTTATAATGATCACTGATAAATTTTGCAGAAAAAACAAACCACAAAGCAAATAAAACATAGCCACTATAATTTTGGGGTAAAAAATTAGCTATATAAAATAGCAACAATAAAACAATGCTTTTTTTGAGATAATCCCTGTCATATTTTTGCATCCAGCTTAAGAACTCGTTAGGCTTATACCCAACAAGCTGTGCCATATGTAGATAAAATCTATTATAATAATATGATATTCCAGCAAATGTTATTATTGACAATCCTATTAGAATTGTTTCCAAATTACTCACTTCCCTTCAAAAAATTTGACACAATAATGTTAAAATCATTGATATTATCAAGATAGGAGAAGTGTCCTGCACCTTTGAATACTACAAGTCCTGCATCAGGTATTTCCTTCTCCATTATCTTTGCCATGTAAAGGGGTGTATCTTTGTCCTCTTCTCCCCATACTAAGAGAGTCGGAGCTTTTATCTTGGGTAAAAAACCTCTCAAATCTTCGTTCACCACTTTAACAAAAATCTGTCTAAGTGGTCCTGCATTCTTATAATCCTTAGAACCATACTTTTGATAAAACCTCTCGAGTTTTTCCTCCGTCGTTCCCCTATTCAAAATTAGATATATTTTCTTCAACAATTTAAATTTATAAACTCTATAATAATACTTCCAATTTCTTTTTGGAATTATACCAGCACTATCGACTAATACAACTTTTTCTACCATTTCAGGATAAGTTGCAGAGAAAAGTATAGAAACCCTTCCACCGAAAGAATGGCCAATTAAGGTAGCCTTATCAATACCCATCTTATTAAAAAATTTATGTAGCAATTCAGTATAATCCTTTACACCCCAAACGCTGTCTGGAATAGAAGACTGTCCAAACCCCGGAAAATCTATAGCGTAGACTTCAAACTTTGATGATAGATAATTAAAAACTGGCAAAAAGCTATCTGCTCTTCCGCCCCATCCATGCAAAAGAACAACCTTTTTTCCACTTCCAGCCTTTTTATAGAACAAATCAATATTATCTATTTTAACAAACATAAATTCACCTCGCCAATTACGATTCATACTACATTATACTATAATTTTGGAGTATTTAAAATTATTAAAAGGAATAAAAATGAAAATTGATTGTAAACTTTATTTATTTTAAACCAATTATTTACATAAAAATTCTAAACAATGAAAACAATATAATTGAAAGGATGGTGCGTATGAGAATATTAAATATAGTATCACTTGCTGTTTTAGTATTAGGAGGATTAAATTGGGGATTTGTTGCTATTTCAGGATTTGATCCATTACTTCCAATATTAGGTGGATATTCATCACCTTTTGCTAGAGTTTTCTATGGAATAGTTGGATTATCTGCAATCTGGGTTTTTTACGCATACCTTATGACTCCTGGCAGCGATGGTATAGAGGAAAAATAAAGAAGGTGCATACTTTTAGATGCATCCTTTGAGAACAGCTTTCTTTAAAATTAATTAAATTATAAAACCACACATAAATTTCATATTTTATATTGTTCAAATTTACTGCCCTTATACAAATAAGCATTTGTAGGACAAGTATGGAGGCATTTTTGGCATGAAATACATTGATTTCCAAACTCAAAGTAATTTTCTTTAAATTTTATATTCTTTGTAGGACAATTTTTCACGCACTTCATACACTTTACACAAAGTTTCATATCAACTGATAAATTTCGTCGTGCCCATCCCTTGGAAAAAAGGTAAAAAGCTTTATACTCAGCCTTTGCCAGATTCAATCTAAACCTACTTACGCTGTTAATATATCTTTCTCCTCTTAAAAATTTTTCAACAATTTCTTTAACTTTTATATCAGCATTTTCCTTTGTACTTCTTATATCTTCCTTTGAAGGTTTTTCAAATGCCACAACATAGTAATTGTTAGGCATCGTAATAAATTCTTGAATATCTATTTTACAACCTTTTTTCTCTAAAATTTCTGATAATTGGTCAGGACCTGAGCCTTTGTTGGCCGCCTGTGTAGAAAATATAATGCATCTTTTATTTGATTTTTTAAAATTATCAGATACCCATTCAATATAATTCTTTGGAAAAACCTCAGCATGAATTGGAGCACCAAAAATATAAAAATCATATTCATCGTTAATTGTTCTCTTCTTTGAAATATCAATCAATATACAAGTAATTCCTTGTGATTCAAAATGTTTCTTGAATAGCCTTGATACATACTCTGTGTTCCCTGTTCCAGAAAAGTATAATATTGCACCAGTCATTCTTATCCTCCATAATCTATTGTTTCGACTTTGCATACTTAATTATTTCAACATCATGCATAATAACTATTAAGCCTTCAGTTATCATTGGGTCAATTACCTTTATAAACTCATTTATTCTCTCTTCTTTATCTATAATTTCTATTACTATAGGCAAATCCTGAGATAAAACCTCAGTCCAGGCAGTGTGTATCCTGCTGTTTGCTCCAAAGCCTTCAATCCCTCTTATTATAGTTGCTCCTGCAAGTCCTAATTCCTTAGCCTTCTTCAAAACAACATGATGTAAAGATTCGCCGTGCCATTTGTCAGATTCCCCGATAAATATTTTTAGCATTTTACCCTTACCTTCAATTTTCATTTTAAATCCTCCCAAACTATTAGATGATAAATTTGACAATAAATCTTCCTGCTATAACCCCTGCTAAGCTTAAAAATAAATTTAATGCTGCATTTAATGTTCCCCAAATATAACTTCCATCGCTTAACAAATTTATCGTTTCATAGCTGAATGTTGAAAAAGTAGTAAGTCCGCCTAATATTCCTGTTGTTATAAATAATCTTAATTCAGATGATATTAAATCTGTTGATAAACTTATCTCCATTATAAATCCTATTAAAAAACCTCCGATAATATTAACAATTAATGTCCCCATTGGAATTTCAAAGTTAAACACTTTTGCAGCCCATAGGGAAATTAAATACCTTAAACTTGCTCCTATAAATCCTCCGATTCCTACATAAAAAACCTTTTGCACTTTAGCACCTCCGTCAGCTTTATCCTAATTTTTATTTTAATACTATTAATATTCATATGTCAAAACAATAAGTAAATTAGTATAACTAATCTGTTATTACTAATAATATAATCAGGTGATGAAAATAGATTTATTTTATCCTTCTCAAGTATTTATTGAAAAAGAAGCTTTGAAATATAGTTTTACATACGAACTTGTTAAGAAGTTTGAAGAAAAAAATATTCCAATAATAGAAGAAGGAATAAAAAAGTTTACAAAGGAGATGAATGAACAGCAGTTTTTTGCATTCTCTAAAAGGAGTATAATATTAGGGGTTAATAAAACAAAAAAATTTGAATCATGCAAGCCATCTGCAGATTATCAATTCTCTCTAGTTTCTGGCTGTCCAGGAACCTGTGAATACTGTTATCTGCAGACAAAACATGCCTGTTCTCCTTACATCAAAATTTATGTAAATCTAAATGATATCTTCGATATTATTCAGGATTATATAAATAATGGCCTTCCTAAAACTACAACCTTTGAACTTGCCAGCACCAGCGACCCTATATCTGTTGAACACATAACTGGCTCAGTAAAAAAGGCAATTGAATTTTTTGCAGGTCAGTCTAATGGGAAATTGAGATTAGTAACTAAATTCTCCAGCATTGATGATATTTTAAATATAGAACATAACGGCAACACTAAAATCAGGTTCAGTATTAATTCAGATTATGTCATTAATAACTTTGAACACAATACTAGTAGTTTAAGTGAAAGAGTAACAGCTTCAAAAAAAATTCTTGAAGCTAGATATAATACTGGATTTATAATCGCACCCATTATAATTTACGAAGGCTGGAAGAAAGAATACGAAAACTTGCTCATTAAACTATCTGAAGAACTCAAAGACTATATTAGTGTCAACATCACATTCGAACTAATTCAATATAGGTTTACATTAAGATCTAGAGAAATAATACTAAAAAGATTTCCCAAAACCAAGCTTAATCTTAACGAAGAAAATCTTTTGAAAAAATGGGGGCCATATGGATATTATAAATATGTTTATCCAAAAGAAACTTCAAACGAAATTAAAAAGTTTTTCGCTGAAGTAATTAAAAAATATTTCCCTAATGCGACAATAGAATATTTCACATGACTTTAATAAATGTAATAAAAATCACATTTTTTTCAAAAATTTTTTGATATAATTTTTAAAAAGTTTAGGGGGGAAATAACGTGAGCAATATTGAACAACATATAACTGTTTTAAAAAAAAGCGATTTTGAAATGATAACAGCATGTTTTGATGAATATTACTTTATTATTCCAGAACAAGTAATTAAACCTGACGCAAAAAATTCTAATATTTATAATATAGGCTATGAACTGCCAATTAAAGGAGATACCTATGAATTTCCACTTGATTTTAATATAATAGACTTGCACTTTAAGAAGGTTGCAAAAGTTAGAGAAGGAAAACTTTATGACTTAATTCCAGTTGAAGAATATAAATATGATAATTTTCCAGCATTAAATATGATGGGTTTTTATATCAACTTGAAATCCCTAAGTGACTATGAAGAATACGTTAAAGATTTTAATAGTTTTAAAATAACAGAAAGAGAAAAATTAGCCGCCTTCGCAAACAAGTGGTTCGATATCGTTAAATTTAGAAAAATTAGATATAAATAACAATCAATGATAAAATTTATAAAGACGCTAATCAATTATTTGTTTGATTAACGTCTTTTATTAACTTTTGCTTATATAGCTGGAAATTTTTAAAAAGCTTCTACAATTTCACTTCCTTTTTTATGTTTGCTCTTGTACATTGCTCTGTCAACCTTATCGATAATGAAATTAAAATCCACTTCTTCTCCAGTGTATTTATACAATCCACTGCTTACACTTGTATATATTTTGGTTCCGTTAGTCTCAATAAATCTTGTTTTAAGCAGTTCATTAATACTATTTATAAATAATTTTAATTCATCGTAATCGCTATGAATGAGGCAGAATTCATCTCCACCGTATCTGCAAAATACAGTATTTCTATCTATCGCAGAATTAACGACTTTTGCAAAAAACTCTATAAGCTGATTGCCTGTTACATGTCCAAAATTATCATTAATATATTTAAGATTGTTAAAATCCATCATACATATAGCAAATTGCTCTTTTTTACTGATCTTACTATTTATTAAAGCTTCTAAATATCTATAATTATATGCTCCTGATAATCTGTCCTTAAACAGTTCTCTTTCTTTTTCCTTCAATTTTGTGTATCTAAAAGTTACAATTTGAAAAGGTATATACATCAGATAAACGATAGTTGCACCCAATAATCCATAACCTTTGTAGGAAAAAATAAGCGCAAAAGTTAATATTATTGAGTAATAGTTGTATAATATGAACATTTTAAATTTAAATGCTTCCAAAAACAACTTCCCGCTATGAAAAGATATTACAAGGGAAACAATTAATCGATTTAGAACATCAAATATTAGTATTAAAATAGCAAGTTTTAGTATATCCCTGCTTGAAATTAAATCTATGTCTAATTTTTTTGATAAAAATTCTGTTATGAATATTATGATGGTGGTTTGTGAAATGTTAAACATTGTTTTTATATTTAAAATTTTATTATATCTACCTTCCATTTTTAATTTTAATCCTTTTATTAAAAAAGCTATTATATTGCTTGTTATTGCAATTATCGCATTAAACATCAGTATCAAAAAGAATATATTAGAGATTGATAATGAAAATGATAATTCATCATCATTAGCTTCACCATCGTAATCAAACACCTCTGAAATAACAGTTACCATCATAAAAAAAATAGAGACTAAAGGAAAAGCATAACTTTTTATGTTTGCAACATAATAGATGCTGATAGCTGTTCCAAGCGTGAAAATCAAGTAAAGATACGGCTTGAAAAGTTTCTTGCTCACCTTCAAATTAAATCCCCCTATTTCAAAATTGATAAATGTGTATTTAATAATTATATCATATAAATTTTTATCACAAAACAAAATAATATTCAAAAAAAATTCAAAAATACAACAATACCTCCATCAATTTTATGAGGGAGGTATTGTTGTATTTATCCTAAAATCTTTTTTGACTTTCCTGTATTATATCCTATGTCATCACCAAGGCTCTCATCTGGCATGAGCTTAAACTTTTCCTTTACATATTCAACTTCTTCCTTTGCTGACATAGTTTTTACAGTCTTTATTTTGTATATAAAATGTCTTGACATTTTAAGTGAATTTGTTGGACAGACGTCAACACAAAACGCACAAAAGCTGCATCTTCCATAATCAACGACTGGCTTTTTAATTGCTCTTCCCTGTTCATTCTGACCGATTGTCTTCATTTCAATTGCATCAAATGGGCATATTCTCTGGCAGGCTGCACATCCAACGCATTTATTTAAATCATTTGTATGAAGTCCTCTATAAATTGGTGAAACTCCATCTTTGTTTGGAAAAACCCTTAAAATTTCCTTTGGATACTTTATAGTCAAAGGTTTTTTAAATAAATTTTTAAGGGTTGTCAATGGAGAATATACGCTCTTGTCTCCTAATGCCATAGCTTCCCCTCCTACTTATCAATATCTGGTGGACAAATTGCTAAGGAACCCATCCAAGCTGCGACGTCATCAATCTTCATCTTTGGTAAATGCTTTTGCGCAAGTAAAAGTCCTGCGGGAAGTGATGGACCTCTAACTCCAACCCTATAGGGCTTTGTTCCACCGTCTGAAACAACATAATAACCAAATTCTCCCTTAGAAGATTCTACCTTAGCATAGGCCTCGCCCTTAGGAACCTTTAGCATTGAAAGATTACCAAGATTAAGTCTGACATCGCCCTCAGGCATTTGTCTTAAAGCTTGTCTTATTAGTTTAATTGTTTCTTCATATTCAATTCTTACTTGAACTGCTCTTGTTAGTGCGTCCCCACCTTCCTGGGTATGAACCTTTACATCAAGATATGGATAAGCAGCATATGGGTCGTCAACTCTTACATCAAAGCCGTTTCCTGAAGCTCTTAAATTTGGTCCAGTTAAACCGTATCTTAATGCATCTTCCTTAGAAACATAACCAAGTCCCTTTAATCTCTTATGAATAATTGGATTTTCAAACATCAATTTATCATACTCAGGCAGTCTTTTTTCAAGAATATCTAAAACCTCATTTAACCTTTCAATCCATCCTTGAGGCAAATCATTTCTTACTCCTCCAGGGATGTTAAATATATGATATATTCTTGCTCCTGTAAGCCATTCAAAAAGGTCAAGTAGATAGTCTCTATCCGCCATCATAATATACATAGGGGTATAAAGTCCAAGTGCTGCGCCTAATGCTCCCATTCCCATTAGGAAGGATGTTAACCTGCTCATTTCAAGTGTAATAGTTCTAATATATTTTGCCCTTTCAGGAATTTCAACTCCCATTATTTTTTCAATTGCTGTGCAGTATGCAACTTCATTGGGGTCTGGGTCAACAACGCAAATTCTTGGAACAAGAGCTAAATTTTGAACCCACAGTTTCTGCTCCATTAATTTTTCAAAGCCTCTATGAAGGTGCCCGGCATTTGGTCTTACCTTTACTATTTCTGTTCCTATCATCTCAAGAACATATCCAAAATTTCCGTGCATTCCTGGATGATTAGGCCCAAAGAAAAGTTCATAAACTGCTAATTTATCCTTCTCTGCTATTTTCGTAAGGCTGTATGATGGTGCATCCATTACCTGTCACCTCCATTTGGTATAGCATCAAACAATCTAATAGAGAATTCTCTTGTATCAAAATCCTTTCTTAAAGGTGGTATATCTACCCAGTTTTCAAGGAAAAGATGGGATAAGTCTTTATTTCCTTCAAAAACAATTCCAAAGAATTCATGAACTTCCTGCTCATAAAACTGAGCCTGTTCCCACAAATCAACTATAGTAGGTATTTTAGGTTCATTCCTGTCAATTCTTACCTTATTTAAAATGTGAATCTTATGAGTATATGACCAAACATGATATACTAACTCAAATTCGCCTTCATCAATAAAATCAACCGCACAAATAAACGAAAGATGATCAAATCCTATTGATTTTAGATAAACTAGATGATTAATAATATTATCCTTTTTAACTTTAACAGCAATCTGGGTTGGGTAAAGGTCAATGACCTCTACCCCCTTGTTATTTAAAAGTTCTATTATATTTTCTTTTTCAAGCTTCATAATTACCCCCCAATTCCTTGATTGGATTTTCTTCATCAGAAGGAGCATCCTTAGCTTCGCCAAGTATTGGTTCTAACTTTTTTAATACCCTGTCCTGATTTGCCTTATAGTAAGCGTAATTTTCCTTATACTTTTTATACGCTCCGCCTTCTCCAGATTGAATCATCTTCATGAGGGTTTGAAGAGCATCCATAACAGCCTCCGGCCTTGGCATACAGCCCGATACCGTTATATCTACTGGTATATATTCAGCAAGATTAGTTATAGTATTATATGAATCCCAGTAAATTCCTCCGTTAACAGTGCATGAACCAAATGCTAAAATCCATTTGGGTTCTGGCATCTGTTCATAGGTTCTGATTATTCTCTTCAATGTCTTTAAAGAAACATAACCTGTTACCAATAAAACATCTGCCTGCCTTGGAGTAGCCATAGGGCCTACTCCAAATCTTTCAACATCCCACCTGGATGTCATTGTTGGTGGTAACTCCACCGCCCCACAGCCTGTTCAGTAATGAAGCATCCAGATGGACCTTTGTCTGAAGAAATCTATAACATTTTCAATACAACTTCTTTTCTTTTCTACTTTTAAATCTTCCATTAAATCGCCTCCTAGAATACTATCATCACAAGCTGAACAAGCGCTATACCCATCGGAACTGTCCATAAAAACTTAACTGCCTGTTCAATCTTAAATCTTGGGAACACCGCTTCAATAAACACTGTTATAAGATATATTTCAAATTGTTTAAGCACAAATTCAAATATATTTGAAGCACCACCCAAAAATAAATTAACTATTATTGCTGTTTCAACAAATATAGAAACTGCATGAGTTAAAAATGCAAGCCCTAAATATTTTCCACTCAATTCAACCATCGGACCTGAAGCTATTTCTGCAGGTGCTATCATTGCATCAAAAGGTTTTTCTCCCATCATTGCCTGAAGTGCAATTTCTGCAGCTATAAAACCGAGAGGGAATTTTATCATATTCCAATTTAGTATTCCTCCCGCCTGATTATTTGCAATTAGCTCAAGTGAAGATGTTCCATTAAAAATTATCAAGCCTAATATTACCGTAAAGAATGGAACCTCATAACCAAGCATCATAGTCAGGGCACGTGATACCCCTATTGTTGCATTTGGATTTCCACTTGCAGCCACCGCCATTGCCATACCAAGATAACCGATAGCCATAAGATACATAATTACTATTAAATTAGAACTAGTCTTAATAGCTGTATGCCCCCCTATCGGGATAAAGAGCATTGTCGCAACCAATCCAGCAAGTGCCATAACCATTCCAAGGTCCATAACGAAATTGTGAGTAATCGATTTTCTTGCAAATAACTTACCTACATCTAAAAACGCCTGATAAAATGGGGGTCCATATCTTAATTGAATTCTTGCAATTACTTTACGTCCAATCCCCATAAACAAAAGCCCTATGAATATCGCAAAGAAGCCAAACAAAAATACTCTTAAAACAGCCATCATAAAATCCAACCTCCTAAAATTAATAGGAGAACTCCGATGCTAAAGAGCAATACCGCTCCCTCTCCTCTTTTATAAAGTCCCTGAACTGTTGTGCTCATATACTCAAAATTCCTTCCAATGCTTGAAAAGAAACCATCAATTGATACTCTCTCGAGCAATGGGTCAAACATTTCTTTGAATGGCTGATAGAAGGAATATGAATAATTAAACCTATCTGCATCTACTCCCCATTCCTCTGGATATTCACCACCAGTGTAATTGTCATCCTGTGGCACAGTTTGTGCTTTATTTCCCAGGACATACATTATTGCTGAAATTATAAATCCCGCAAAGAATATTAAAAATACTACAGTCAAATCAATCGTAGAATTTTTTAATGCTCCCTCTAGTGTAGTCCATGACGCTATCTGAACATTGTATCCAACTGCATTAAGGGCATAAGTCAATGGTTTCATAACCACTCCTGGAATAACACCAATTAGAAGCATACCGATCATCATAACAATCATAGGAATAGACATAGTTAATGGAACTTCTTTAACTTCCTTAAATCTATCTGGAAGTTGTCCAAGAAATATAGATGCAAGTGCCCTGAATAGATACATAAATGCACCAGTTGAGGCAAAAATCATGGCTATTGCAAATACTACCATTCTTTTGGACATAAGAGCCTGAATTATCATCCACTTAGAACCGAAACCATTTAGAGGTGGAATTCCTGCCGCAGCTATTATTCCAAGTAGGAATGTTAAGAATGTTATAGGCATCCTATATACTAATCCTCCAAGTTTATGCATCTCACTTTCGCCAGTTCTAAAAACTACCGCAGCAAGAGTTAAGAATATGGCTGCTTTCAAAACCATATGGTTGACTGTATGAAAAAGAGCCCCTTCAAATCCAACAATATTTAATGCTGCAAAGCCTAATAATATATATCCCATGTTTGCAACAGATGAATAGGCAAATAATTTTTTCATATCTGTTTGGAAAATTGCAAGTATTGTTCCTAATACTGCACTTATAGCTCCAAGGTATCCTATAAAGTATTGAATCCAGCTTCCAGTATTCAATATTTGAGGAAGTTCTATACTGCCAAAGACAGGTATCATAAACATTGCAATTGGATAGATTCCATATTTAATCATTACCGATGACATAAATGTGATAAAATCCTCTGGTCCAATTGCATAAACCTTAGATGGCCACATATAAAATGGAAATATTGCAGATTTAATAAAGAATGCCATCAAAAGCAGTATAATAATTGTTACTGATGCTGTTGTTTCCTGGCTGAACATTTGAACTAAACCATAAGCTGTTCCAAACATTTCAAATGTTCCTGTTAAGTTACCAAGTAGCAATATTCCAACAAGCATGGATGAAGCTCCTAATAGTGAAAGTGCAAGATAGTATTTTGCTCCATCCAGTGCCTTTTTATTTCCGTTAGTTATTGCAAAGAAGGAAGTCCATCCCATAAGTTCCCACATCATAAAAAACGTAATCCAGTCTGCCGCATAAAAAATCCCAATATTTGAGAAAATAATAAGCATCCATACAGGAGCAACATTTCCCTTTGAATTTTTATTAAATCCTAATGAAAAAACGGAAATAATAAATGTAATAATCGCTGAGAAAAATGCAAAATACCAACCTATGGGATTATTTGCAACTCCCAAACTAATTTTTGCTCCAAAAACTTCAAAATTTGTGTTTGCGTTTAACACCAATTCCCATTGTCCATACAATGTATATAGCTTGTATAGTATATATGCGTTTGCTGTCAAAAACAACGGCCAGACAATATTCTTGTGCTTAATAAAAACTGCTGATATAAGGGCCGTTATCAGAGGAACCATTAAAAGCTCTAACATATTCTCACCCTCACTTTATAGATAAAATCAATCTGATATAATTTTCTTGAACATTTTGAATTTCATTTATCAATGAAACAATAATATTTTCTACGCTATTTGGATAAATACCGATTATTATAATAACAATAGCTATAATCATTGGAATTAGACAATTTACTCTTGATATTTTAATTTCTTTTTCTTCGCCTTCAACAAAGAAAGTGTGGGAGATTCTTAAATAGTATACTCCTTCAATGACTGATGCAATTAGAATTAATATTGAGCCAATCACACCAGCTTTACCAAATAATATAGCATTACCTATTATCGATAGCTTGCCCCAAAAACCTGCGAAATACGGTATACCCATAAGACTTAAAGCAGCTATTGTAAAACTAATAGCAAGCATAGGATATTTTCTTCCTAATCCCTTCATTTCATCGTAATTTAAACTTCCTGACACCTTGGAAAATTCCTTTGCAACCATAAACATTACGAACTTTGCCAGATAATTAGAAAGAACAACGTAGAATACACCTTTAATTGCATCAAAACTTCCAAGGCTGATTCCAAACAATACTACTCCAAGCTGTGCCATAGATGAAAATGCTAATATCTTCTTTAAGTTTTTTTCATTTAACGCTCCAATTTCACTTATTATAACCGTAACAAATGCAAAAACCGTTAAAATCATTGAAATATTTACATCCGCATTGAATTTAAGGCCATCATTTGCAAATATCATCAATATAATTCTTAATGCCGCATAAACGCCTGCAGTTCCAAGCATTCCATGAATAAATAAATTAACTGCAGTCGTGGACGCCTCATAAGCCTTTACAACCCACATATTGAACGGGAATATCTTTAGTTCAACAAGCATACTCGAAACAAATAATATTAGAATCAATGATGAAGATGCAGGATTTAAATCTTTAACTTTATTTGCAATGTCTGCAAAATTAAGTGTTCCAAGTGTTTTGTATATAAGTCCTATTGCAGCAAGGCTGAACATCGATGCTGTTGATGACAAAATCAGGTATTTTAATGCAGCTCCAGTTGAAAGTCTATTCTTTTTATAAGCAACAAGACCTGCTACAGCAAACGTTGAAAGCTCTACGAACAAGAAGAAATTAAACATATCACCAGTTAGAACCATTCCATTTGTTGCCGCAAGAAGAACAAAGTAAAATGAATAAAATTGGTATTCCCTATCACTTCTAATTGTCGTTAATGCAAGAAGAGCTGCCAAATTAACAAGTAATAGGAAAAAAATAGTCAAATCTGTTACTACAAAATTAATGCCGTAGGGTGCCCTCCATCCTCCGATTGCAACATTAAATGGTATACTATTGCTAAAAAGCACCATAATACTAAAGGCTAAATTAAATACCGTAACTAAATATGATAAAATTTTATTGTTTTTTCCAAAGAATAAAGATAAAAATGCTGCAATAAGAGGGATTACAACTAAAAACACTACGCTATTCATACTTTAACCCCCTCTTCTTCCTCAGATGCCCTTATCGACAAAGAATTATGATTATATTTATATCTAATAGCCAGTCCAAGTGAAAACGCTGTTGTTCCAAGACCAATTACTATAGAAGTTAGAACTAAAGCTTGTGGAACAGGGTCTACCATGCTTGTAAGTTTTAAAATGCTATCCTGTGATGTCAGTATTGGCGTAGTCCCATTTTCAATATATCCAAAAGCAACAAGAAGTAAATTTATTCCTGTTTCAATAATATTTAGGGCAATAAATATTTTAATTAAATTTTTTCTTGTTAAAACTCCAAACAAGCCGATAAATACCAGGGAAAGTGAAGATAAAATAAACAATTGTGACATAATCAACACTCCTCATAGAATTCAAAATAAATATTAGAAAGTTCAGCCGCAACCTTAAAGGCAATTAACCCATAAAACACAGGTATCAATCCAGCTGAAAAAAGGTCACCTATTTTATCATTTAGAATAAAGTTTTGAAAGAAATTGCCGGTTATTAAATAGCTTGCAATACCAAGTCCGAATATTGATATTCCTGCAACCGCTTCAATAATCTTTAGCTTTTTTTGATTTAATGTTCTTCTTCCAGCTAAAACTCCTGTTAATACTGCAGTTGATATTATCGCACCTGCTGGAAATCCCCCACCTGGTGATAGATGACCATT
Organism: Caloramator mitchellensis; assembly: GCF_001440545.1. Lineage (NCBI taxonomy): Bacteria > Bacillati > Bacillota > Clostridia > Eubacteriales > Clostridiaceae > Caloramator > Caloramator mitchellensis. Next base: position 89,740 of record NZ_LKHP01000001.1, on the reverse strand, counting down.
TATGAACATGTATCCGCCTATCATAAGCATTAATAACATAAGTATTGGTGACCATCTGTAAAGTATAGTAGTTGATGGATTGATTTTACGTTTGTCCTTTGGCATTATAAACCCAAAACCTAAAATAGTAATAAAAAGAACTATTACTTCAAGTGTTGTGTCGAATAATCTATAGTCTACAACAACAGAGGTTACAATATTAGCAGAAGTGTTTTCTGCTGAGCCCCCCCATTCGTATTTGCTGTTTCCATCCATTACGTTCTTATTTAAATACCTGTCTGCAACTCTCATTTGAGGGGTTGTGTTATCAGTTATTTTTATGCCGCTTCCTGTGTCGATTGAAACTTTATAAATATAGAAAGCCATAACAGAAAGGATAAGCAAAGCAACAATGTTTATAAATAATGATTTTTCATCTCTCATCTTTCCTATCCTCCAATTTCTTATATGTGAATATAAAAAGTGCAGTTGTAATCCCTGAGCCTATTGCTGCTTCTGTTATTGCAACATCTGGTGCCTGCATAAGTAAGAACATTACTGATGATGAAAGGGATACAATACCAAATATTACAATCGCCTTAAACAAATTATCCGTTAAAAGAGCCCAGATTGAACCAAAAATCATTATAAAAGCTATAATTAACCCAAGATACACATTATTCACCTTCCTTTAAAAAGGCATTTTCTTTTAATACAAACTTTGCTTTATTTCTTTTAAGTGCAGCTTTGCATATTGCATGGGATGCAATGGGTGACGAAAACAAGAAAAACAATGCCATAAGAATTAATTTAGGTGCCCATTCTGTCTCCATAATCGCAAATCCAACAAAAAGAGAAATTATTCCAAGCGTCGAAGCCTTTGTTCCCGCCTGGGACTGATTCAAAATATCTGGCATTCTAAAAATTCCAAGTCCAGCAAGAAACAAAAATGCTGCTCCAACTATTAAAAAAAACCATGCTACATATTGCATATTAAATTCCCCCTTCTAAGTAGCGTGCAATGGCTACAACTCCTACAAAGGATAAAAGTCCGTAAACAAGTGCAACATCTAAAAATAATCCATTTTTATTCATAAAAGCAAAAATAACAATGATAGCTGCACTTATTGTCGTCAAAACGTCAATAGCTACTACTCTGCTCTCTATTGATTCTCCCTTAATCATCCTGATTAAACTTAATATAAGTCCAACCAATGACAAGCCTAATATTAAATACATCATGACTCAAAAGCCTCCTTTAGAATCTTTTCAAAAGGCCCCTTTAAATCCTCGGGATTTTGGACTTTATCTCCTTCAACAGCGTGAATAAAAAGTTCATCACCTATAAGTTCAACTGAGATAGTTCCAGGGGTAAGGGTTATGGAGTTTGCTAATATAGCTTTAGCTATAGATGAAGTTAGGCTAGTTTTAACTTTAATAACCTTTGGAGAAATTGGAAGACTTGGTGTTAAAACTATTTTAGCCATATTTAGGTTAGCTTTGATTAATTCCACTAAAAAAACTAAAAAATACTTGATTAAATAAAATAATGACTTGATTTTAAATGGCTTTTTTTCCTTGCTAAAATATTGAGCAAGAATTGATATAAGAATCGATAGAATTGTTCCATAAACAATCTCTTGATTTGAAAGTGGATAGCTCAGGGCTGTCCATATAAAGAACATACTTACAAATGTAAAAATAAAATTTAACAAAAATAACACCTCCACACTAAAACTAAAAGTCAAATTCAGTTAAAAACTATTGCTAGGATATCCCCTCCTTTTCTAAACTATCCGCAAGAAATAATTTCAATGTTTCAATGGTTTTTACATCTACAATCGAATAAATAATTTCTAATCCATGTCTGTTTCCCTCAATAATACCAGCGTTTTTTAATATACCAAGTTGCTGTGAAACAGTTGATTGCGGCAAATCCAGGCATTTTTGAATCCTTGTGACGTTTGAATCACCCTTAAGTAAACAAGACAAAATAGATACCCGAATTGGGTTACCAAGTATTTTAAACATCTCTGAAATCTTCTGTATTTTTCTATCGTTTATAATACCTATACCCCCTTATTGTATTCTTATATTATAATATTACAATATACTGAAAAATATTTCAATATCAGTTAAAAGTTTATTTTTTAACATGTAAAAAGCCCTACAGGAACTTCAATCGAAATTCCTGTAGGGCTTAAAAAATTATATATTTTTCTATCCCATTATGCTCTTCCAAAGTCCGTGCAGATTGCAATACTCTCTTGCATACATGTTTTCGCCCTGAACTGGGAAGAATGCTTCAGGCTTATCACCTGGATTTAAGTATCTTCTATAAATTTTGTCATCCACATGAAGTTCAATCCATTCAATGTAGTGCTTTTCCTCCATTGGATGTTCGATGCTTCCAACCTTAACTAAAACACCGCCATCAACCTTTTCAATAACAGGGATATGCTTTTCTGTAGAAGCTTCTACTGTGTTTTCAGTCACAAGGTTCATCGGCTTGCCACAGCACACAAGCTGTCCTCCCGAACCATGTAATACCTCAACTATGTTTCCGCAGATTTCACATTTGTAAACTTCCTTAACCTTTGCCATACCACAACCTCCTTTGGAAAATTATTTTCCTTTAATAATATTTTAGCATATGATAAACAATTTTCAAGCCTATTTTATCCATTTTCTCATAAATATATCCTCATTAGATAATATTTCAAAAACATTTCTTTTATTAAAAGATATATTTCCTATTCTGCTGACAGGCAGTATGCCCATGACAGAATTTGATATAAAGCACTCATCAAATTCATTTAATTCTTCATATTTGATAAATCCTTTAATTACATTGTATCTATTATTCTTCAATTTTCTAATTACATTATCTCTCATTATTCCCTTTAATATTCCGCAACTTACGTGGGGAGTAAATATTTTTCCATTCTTAACAAAAAAAATATTTGCATAGGTTGTCTCACATACAAACCCCTTTTCATTTAAAAAAATCGCAGAATCATAACCCCTTCCCTTTGCTCTATTATCCTCTATTATATTTAAACCATAATTAAATGTTTTTAAATAATTTAATATGTTCTTACTGTCCTTTATACTTCTTGATTTATGTAATATAATGCCTTTGTCAATATGCTTTTGAGCATAATTAAATTCCCTAAATTGAACATATATATTATGATTATAATAAATTACTTTTAGAACTCCATATTCTCTACCCACTTTATATATTTCGTTTAATATTGTGTTATTAAATTGCTCAAATTTTAAATCAAATTCCATTTTCAAAATTTTGTGCGCCCTTCTTAATCGATTATAATGCTCTAATAAAAAGTGGGGACCTTTTTCGTCAAAATAAACAGTTTCAAATGGAAGTAATCCGAAACTTATTTGGTTGTCAAAATATATTTTGCTCAATTTTAACTCCCCTTTATATATAACAGGTTATTTTCCCGTAAATGTATTATATAAAGCTCTCCCCTTGTGAAGCGTTTCTTCATATTCATCCTCGGGGTCGGAATCCCATACAATTCCACCACCTACGTTATAACGGATTCCATCATCATCAATTACAACTGTTCTTATGGCAATATTAAAATCAAAATTACCGTTGTTCGAGATGTAACCAATAGACCCGGTATATATTCCTCGTGCCATGTTTTCAATTTCCTCAATAACCTGCATGGAACGTAGTTTTGGAGCGCCGGTTATTGAACCTCCTGGGAACATAGCTTTTATAATATCGCTAAATTTTATATTTTCTAAAAGCTTTCCCTGTATAGTTGAAACAAGGTGATTTACAGTAGCATATTCCTCCACTTCAAACAAATCAACAACATTCACTGTTCCAGGGATGCATATTTTAGATAGATCATTTCTTTCCAAATCTATAATCATCAATAATTCCGATTTAATCTTTTCGCTTTTAAGAAGCAATGTTTTTAGCCTTTCATTTTCTTCTTTATTGTTGCTTTTTTTAGTTGTTCCCTTAATAGGTCTTGTTGTGATAAAGTTCCCTCTTTTTCTTATAAATTGCTCTGGTGACGTCGATAATATATACCCACCGTCCACCTCCAAAAAAGCATTATATGGTCCATAATTTTTATTTCTTAAAATTGCATAGGCATCATAAGGATTTACAATACCACTGGAATAAAACTGCTGAGAAATATTTACCTGATAAACTTCTCCCTGCCTTATATATTCCCTAACCTTCTCTACTCCTTCTTTATAATCTTCCTTAGTAAAATTGGTATTCAATTGCATTTCATCTACTTTATTTGGAATATATTCCTTATCCTTTAAATATTCAAGTATGTCAATTATTTCTTCATTTTCTGCACAGACATGCATGCAGCCTTCCCTATGGTCTATAACTACATATTCGTCGTAGTATCCAAAAAAGGCATCAGGAATTTTAGATTTTTTTATATTATTAAGTTCAACATTCATCAATTCCATTCCAAAATCGTAAGAAAAGTAACCTACAAACCCTCCATTAAAAATCGTTTCACACTCCGTTTTTTTATACTTTTCAAGATACTCATCAAGAACGGACAAAAAATTTTCTACTCTTTCATATATTTTTCCTTTATCCTCAACAATTACTTTTCCATTTATATATTTTATTGTAGCCTTTGGATTAAAAACTATAATAGAATAATCTCCATTGTCCCTTACTTTAAATCTGCTATCTAAAAGCATTGAATATCCTTTTTTTATTTCATTGAAGGCTGAAAAAGCATCAACAATGTAATTTAGTTTTGCATTAAACATTTTTGCCACTCCTTAAAAAGTTTCTTAACATATCAATTCCATGTTCAGTTAAAATTGCTTCTGGGTGGAACTGAACTCCTTCAATAAGATACTTTTTATGTCTTACTCCCATAATCTCTCCTTCTAAGGTTTCTGCCGTTATTTCCAAATCTTCTGGCAATTTATCCTTTGAAATGACTAAAGAGTGATACCTTGTAACCTTTAAAGGATTTTTAAGTTCACTGAATACACCAATATTTTTATGTCGTATTTCGTGAACCTTACCGTGAACAGGATTCTTTCCCTTAATTATATTTCCTCCAAAATAATGTCCAATGCATTGATGTCCAAGACACACACCCAAAATAGGTTTTTTCCCTTTAAAACAATCTATAACTTCTAATGGCAACATTGCTTCCTGTGGGCTCCCTGGTCCTGGCGATAAAACTATATATTCAGGGTCTAACATTTTGATTTCGTCTATTGTTATTTCATCCCTGCCCTTTACTAAAACTTCCTCACCTAATATTAAAAAATAATGATAAAGATTATATGTGAATGAATCGAAGTTGTCGATTATTAAAACCATAATACACCTCTCAAATATTTTTTCTTATAGAACTGATAAATATTATAAAAATGTTTTCATATGCTTGTTATAGTATATTATACTATACTTCTTTATCCCAATAATAGACTTTAAATTAATTTATCTACATAAATATAAATAAAAACACCCAAAGAAGTTCAATTATATAAACTTCCTTGGGTTTAGTTATTAAATCAAGTCTGGTCTAACCCCGTCAAAACGTTATCAAAAACATTTATCTTACATTTCTTTCCATCCCAGTTTAAGCAGTTCTCACAGCTTCTTTCAGGATATGTTAATAAATTATGCATGCCTTCTACTCTGTAATAACTGCAGCTTCTTGCAACAGCCTTAAGTTGTTCGTTGCTTGCCATAGTATACCTCCCTTTTTAATAATTCATAATCTTATTTTTTCACTCTAAACTGTTCTTATACTTTTTACTTATAATTTCATTTATTTTGCAGAAAATAAGTTTAGGTGATTATATGTTTAAGAATAACAACCAAATAACAAAAAACCAGTATATGTTTATTGTTCAAAACTCAATGATAGGAGTTGGAATTCTATCACTTGCGTCAGGAGTCTGTAAAGACGCTCAGCAATCTGGCTGGATTTCTGTTTTAATTGGTGGAATTTATCCTCTCTATCTTACTATTGCTGCTTCTATAATATACAAAAATTTATACTTTAATGAATTCCTTGAAATAAACAGAAGGATTTACGGAAAATTCTTATCCTATATATTTGTCATATTCTTTTTAGTAAACTTCATATTATTTGAAACATTTGTTCTTTCAGGGTTTGCAAATGTTCTTGTTTTTTCAACAGTTAAATTTTTATCTCCCTTAACTGTAATTATACTGACAATTGTTTTAAGTTATTTTACAGTAAATCAGGGGTTAACTACTGTAGGTAGGCTTGCTGAATTGATGTTTTATTTGACAATATTCATTCTAATAATCCCTTTATATTTTATAAATAAAGGTGACACAACAAATATACTACCACTGTTTAGCAGTTTTAATTCCATACTTAAAGCAGTTCCAAGCACTTTTTTTTCATATTCAGGAGTTGAAATATGTTTTTTGGTCATCCCATTTGTTACCGATACGAAAAAGGTTTTATCATCTGGTATAATAGGTTCAATTTTTACAATAGCACTTTATACTATAACAGTTCTTTTTACAATCAATTATTGCGGCTGGAGATTAACTTCAAAACTTCATTATCCACTTTTATATTTAGTATCTGGTGCTGAACTTTCAGTTCTTTCTAATTTTGAGCCTTTATTCCTTTTTCTTTGGGGGAACAAAATCTTCCAAACACTTGCAGTCGGAAATTTTGGTATGTCTTATACTATGTCTCAGATTACAAAAATACCTCTGCAAAGATGTAGTCTTTATTTATCATTATTAGTTATATTTATTAGCACGATGCTTGTTCCTGAATATAACAGAAGTAATATTATAGACAAGGCAATGCCTGTTTTAGTAGTTATAATACTTATTTGGACTACCATTACATTATTCTTAAGTTTTTTTAAGAGAGGTGCCAAAGTTGAAAAAAATTAATCTGTTACTTATAATAATTCCTTTCCTTTTTACTGGATGCTATGATAGAGCTCCAATTGAAAGAACCTCTATAACAGTAGGTATTGGTCAAGATTTAGCTGATAATGAAACTTTATCAGCTTCCTTTGAATTTTTAGTTTTTCAGCAGGGAGATTTAACTTCAAAGGAAGTTATAACAACTACCGGCAAATCTATTTTTGAAATGTATAACAAAAGGCTTCTTATTACAAAACGAAGACATTTACCAGGCACTATAAGGCTTCTAATAATAAGTGAAAAAAGAGCCAAGTTTGGAATTGAAGATATAATAGATGTATTCTTAAGGGATCAGGAGAGAGAGTTAAATACAACAGTTGTTGTATCAAAACAAAAGACTGAAGAAATATTAAATTTGAAATCTAAGGATGCAACAACTATGTCAGAGGAAATCGAGGATTTAGCAAGAAGTTCCTTTGAGGCAAACTTTACACAGAGAGATACTAATATAAAAGATTTCTTTAATATGTATTTTCAGGATGGAAGAAGAATTATGATTCCCTACATTGAAAAATACAAGGACACCGTAAAAATAAGCGGAATAGCAGTATTTGAAAAAGATAAAATGTTACTCGTTATTCCTGAGGAGGATGCAAAATATGTTAATCTTTTAAGAAATGATAATTCAAAAGGTTATCTCTCTTTCCCTAAGGAAACTTCTAAATCCTTCGATTTATTTTGCTCAAGCAGAAGAAAAGTCAAGGTTGATATAGAAGATGACAAAGTCAATTATACTATTCATGTGCTTATATATGCCAGTATAAAAGAAGAAAATTCTGATGAATTTGACGAGCTATCAAAAGAACAAGTAGAAGAGCTTCAAACTAAATACTCTAATAAGCTTAAAGAACAGCTTGAGGAAGTAATAAAAAAATACCAGTCTAATTATGGAATTGATATATATGATTTGCAAAAATACGCCCTTGCAAAGCTTGGCAAAGACAAAGCTGATGAAGTTGAAAAGCAGTTTCAAAATTCAAATATTAATGTTGAAGTAAAAATTAAATTTTTATCTACAGGTAGATTGTTTAGATAGGAGCTGATTACATGCCCAGCGAAAGACTTATAAATGATGTTTACGCAAACATCGATCTGATATCGTCTAATGTGCCATCTAATATGAACTTTATTAAAAGAGAAGTAACCATATTAGGAAGCATTCCTTGCTTTGTTCTCTTTATTTCTGGAATTGCTGACAAAGGAATTGTTGAGGAAATAGTTATTAAACCATTAATGCAAAAGGGAAGCAAAATAAACAATCAAAATATAATAGATGATTTAGTGAAAAAGTGCATATTAGCTTCTGATTTAACTGTTAGCGATTCCATACCCGAAATTTGTTATGAGCTATTAAATGGTAAATGTGTTGTTTTAGTAGAAAACATCAAAAGCGCAGTAATTTGCAATACAGCAAGTGAAAAATACCGCTCAATTCAAGAATCAACAACAGAAAAATCTGTTTATGGTTTAAGGGAAAGCTTCACTGAAAATTTAAATTTAAATATTACAATGCTTCAGAGGAAAGTTAAAAATCCTAATTTAAAGGTAGAAAAATATATGATTGGAGATAAATTTAAAACAGAAGTTGCTCTAACCTATATTGATGGCATAATAGACCCTTTAGTCTTAACCAATATTAAATCCAGACTTGCAGGATTAAAAGCTCCAGCAATTATAACCGGAGGTATTTTGGAACAATTTATCGATAATAGACCATATAATCTTTTCCCAATCACTAAAAGCACAGAAAGACCTGATAAGGTAGTTTTTGATTTACTTGAGGGAAAAGCTGCAATCTTTATTTCTGAATCCTCAACTGCTCTTATTGCACCTGCTACTTTCTTTGAATTTTTTCAAGGCTTTGAAGATTATTCTGAAAGAACTATTTTGGCTAATTTTTCTAGACTAATGAGGTTTATCGCTATACTAACTGTAATGATACTAGAGCCAATTTACCTTGTTCTTTTGATATATAATCCCGAACTTTTTCCCTACAAGCTCATGAGTTTAATTATTTCATCAAGACAGAACATACCACTGCCTCCATTGCTAGAAATCCTTGCTATGGGTGTTGCAATAGAAATATTAAGAGAAGGTGGACTTAGACTGCCAAATCCAATTGGCACTACACTTGCCATTGTTGGCGGTATTGTTATAGGTGAATCTGCAACCAGAGCAGGATTAGTAAGTTATGTAACTTTGTTTATAGTTGCAATAACAGTAATTTGTACTTTTATAATACCAAGCTATCAGATGGCATTAACCATAAGATTTATAAGATTTCCAATGCTCATTCTCGGCCAAATGTTTGGATTTTATGGTCTACTTGTAGGTTTTTATTTTCTTCTTGTTCATTTGACAAAGATGGAATCCTTTGGAATAGCCTATTTTTCACCTATTGTTCCCTCTAGATTTACTGATTTGCTTGATTCTTTTATACGTGCTCCTTTAAAGAATATACTTATAGAGCCGAAAAGTTTACATCCTAGCAGAAAGAGCCCAAAATAAGGGCTCTTTTATTATAAAATAAGTTCTATTAAAGGGTTTAATAGTCCAATTAATCCTCCTAAAAGTGCACCAAGCCACGTTATAGCCTTTAATTCCTTGCTTGCAACTTCCAAAATTATCTTTTCTGCAAATTCAACATCAAAACTGTTTATCCTGTCTTCTACGATTTTAGAAATATTCAATAATTCAATAAAATACTCTATGTTATTTTTCAATAATTCCTCTAGTCCACGTTTTATAGTATCAAAAAATGTTTCAAGTTCCTCTGGATTTATATCTTCTAAAATTTTATCCAAATTGGCATTTAGAAAAATATTTAATGATTTATCTACTATAGAATCGATTAAAATACCGAAACTGTCAGATTTCTTAAATTCATCAAATTTTTCAAATATACAATTTATTGAATTTTCATCATTAAAGTATTTTTTTGTCAATCTCTCTAAGGTTAATAAATTCGATTCTCTTTCTAATTCAAATAACAATTTTTCAGATACTTCTCTTACAAATTCATTCTTATCCCAAATTAAGTTCATTAAACTACTAACATCTGTTTCAGCAATGTTATCAATAAAATTGTTTATTATAATAGCTAAATCCATCTTATTCTCTTTTTTTTCTAAATAATCTTCTATTGATGCAATGACTTTTTGAGCTACAAAATCTGGACTTATAAACATAGAGATAAATTTTCCAAAATTCTGCTGTATAATATCGTTAAGAAACATCACTACTTTATTTCTAATATAAGGTCTTTTTAAACTGCTCTGTATGTAATTAGCAATATCATCTTTATTGTTAATTACAGATTCCTTTAGATAATCTAATGTTCTTTCAGGTATTATATCTTTAATTTTCTTTTTGCTGGCTGAAATCCTAAAGATTGTATTGTCAATTAGTGAATAAATGAGATCAATGAATTTTTCATTCGAAAATAGATAATTAAATAATTTCTCTATGTCTAATTTTTCTAATTGACCTCTCAGGATAAATTTTAAAGTGTCCAAAAAATTTCCGTCATTTAACAGAGAATTTATCCTTCTTTTAAATTGATTCTTAATTTTAATTTTGACTTCGTCGTATTGCTCATTAAGATATTTTCTTGCAAAGTCATCTAATTTTATATTACTAGTTTTAATTTCAATATATTTCCCTTTAAACCATTTCTTTATTTCTTCGTTTATTCTATCACTTCTTAAAACATCTGCTATAATTTCTGATGATAGAAGATGAGTACCTATCGTTTCACCCACACTTTTAGCAATTCTTCCCCTCTCCTTTGGAATTAGACCAGGAGTAAAAGGCAATTTTATTCCCCAGATTTTAATTTCCCTGAAAGGTCTAAAAAGCATCTTTATTGCAATATAATTTGTAATATATCCAATAGTTGCACCAATAATTATTGATAATAATATCTTCATGTCACCATCTCCCTGACAATTTTCGTATAGTGAACATCAAAAACTCATTTCTATATTATAGCATAATAGTTTATAAAAATAAAATTTGTGTGGTCAATACTTTAAGTTTATACTTTATTCAAGCTTGAATATATATTAGATTCGATTATAATATAATTAAATTGTCTATTATCATTAACTTTTAAATGAACCTTAAAAGGATATAATAATAGCAAGGATACATTTTTATAAATTTTTAAGCTAAAATGATGCACGGAGATGATACAAATGATTGCAGAATTTTTAATAAAAAAAATTAATAATAGTAATAGCGAAGAGAAAAGAAAAAAATTAGGCTATTTAAGTGGATACGTTGGGGTATCTGTAAATTTCATTCTTTTTCTAATAAAGCTAATTATAGGCCTTATTTCAAACAGCATAGCTGTTCTTGCAGATGCATTTAATAATTTGTCCGATATAGGCTCATCTTTAATAACTATAATAGGATTTAAAATTGCAGACAAACCCGCTGATAAGGAACATCCCTTCGGTCACGGAAGGGGTGAATACATAGCAGGACTTATTGTTTCAATAATGGTTATACTCGTAGGTTTTGAATTCTTAAGGTCTTCATTTGATAAAATTATGCATCCCCAGGAATTGAATTTCAGCCTTACTTCATTTGTAATAATACTATTTTCAATCACTTTTAAGCTTTGGTTAGGGGGATTTAATAAAAAGCTTGCAAGACTTACTAGCTCTAATGTTTTGGATGCTACATCCTTTGATAGTTATTCAGACGTATTAATAACCAGCACAGTAGCAATTGGGTTGTTTTTTTCAAGATATTCAAAACTTCCAATAGATGGTTATATTGGCCTGTTAGTATCTGGGTTTATTATCTATGCCGGATACAACCTTATAAAAGAAACTATAAGTCCTCTATTAGGAGAAGCGCCTGACCCTGAGTTTGTTCAGGAAATAGTAGATGAATTGTTAACGTATGAGCATATTATAGGCGTTCATGATGTAATTGTTCATAGCTATGGATTTGGAACACATATCGTATCAATTCATGCAGAAGTTCCTGCAAATATTGATATAATGCAGCTTCATGAAGTAATAGATAGAGCTGAAAATGAAATTTCAAAGAAGCTGAATATTAGCTTAATTATTCACATGGACCCTGTTAATTTAAATGACACAGAAATAATGCAGACAAAAGATGAAGTGATAAAAATACTTGGAGAATTTCCTGAAGTTCTATCGATGCACGATTTTAGAATTATTGGCCATAACGACCATAAAAGCATTATTTTTGATATGGTTATTTCATATAAAATATTGAAAACTGAAGAATCACGGATTGTAAAAAATATTATAAAACGAATCAATGAGGTTCACCCGCATTACAAAGTAATAATCCATGTCGACAGAGATTATATTCAAGTGCATTGAAAAATGATATCTGCTTTGATAAAATATTCATCATAGTATGAACTAAGGAGGGACAAGAATTGTCGATTTTAGATGTTTTAAAGGAAAGAGGGTTTATAGAACAATATTCACACGAGGAAGAAATAAAAGAGCTTCTTGATAAGGAAAAGGTTACATTTTACATAGGATTCGACCCTACAGCAGACAGCCTTCACGTTGGACATTTTATTCAGCTAATGGTTATGTCCCATCTTCAAAGGGCAGGACATAGACCAATTGTATTAATCGGCGGTGGGACTGCTATGGTTGGAGACCCATCAGGTAAAACGGATATGAGAAAAATGTTAACTAAAGAGGACATACAACATAACGTTGATAGGATTAAATTGCAAATGGAAAAATTCATAGACTTTTCTGATGGCAAAGCTATTTTAGTTAACAATGCAGATTGGTTGTGGAATCTTAACTATATTGATTTTCTAAGAGAAATAGGCGTTCATTTTTCAGTCAACAGAATGCTTACCGCTGAATGCTTTAAACAAAGGCTCGAAAGAGGATTATCTTTCCTTGAATTCAACTATATGCTAATGCAGGCTTACGACTTTTTAGAATTAAACAGAAGATACGGCTGTAAGTTAGAAGTCGGTGGGAATGACCAATGGTCCAACATATTAGCAGGCGTTGACCTTATTAGAAGAAAGGAAGCAAAGGAAGCATATGGCCTTACAATTGCACTTTTAACCAACTCAGAAGGAAAGAAGATGGGCAAAACTGAAAAGGGTGCACTATGGCTTGATGCTGAAAAGACTTCCCCATATGATTTCTATCAATACTGGAGAAACATCGATGATGCAGACGTTGAAAAGTGCCTGAAGCTACTAACATTCCTTCCGATGGACGAAGTTAATAGACTATCTTCGCTTAAGGATAAGGAAATAAACGAAGCTAAAAAGGTATTAGCTTTTGAAATAACAAAACTTATCCATGGCGAGGAAGAGGCATTAAAGTCCCAGAAGGCCGCTGAAGCCCTATTTGGCGGTGGTGGAGACTTGAGCAATGTTCCTACTGCTTCAATCAATAGAGATAGTCTAGGCTCAAAAGTTCTTGACGTCCTTGTTGAGGCTAAGGTTATTCCTTCAAAAAGCGAAGGAAAGAGGTTGATTCAGCAGGGTGGTTTATATATAAACGATGAAAAGATTAGCGACTTTGATGCCGTATTAACTGAAGATATGTTCAAGGACGGCTATATACTCGTAAGACGTGGCAAGAAAAATTACAACAAAATAGAACTTTTATAAAATTTAAGCTGTAGAAGACTTTTCAGGTTAAATTGTTTTAAATATAAACATTTAAAGCCCCTTGTATGATTTCAGTAAAACCATACAAGGGGCCAAATTGATTTATCACTATATAGCAATTTCTTATTTTTCATCATCTGTCTTGTAGTTTAATAAATCATACTCAATCATTTTATTTGATTTATCTGTATAAGTCTTATATCTTTCAAAGAGGTCTTGATGTTTTGACTTATCAACTTCTTTGCCTGATTTAATTTCAACTAGTTTATCTTCTGCTTTTAAGTAAACATAATTATTATCAGCAAAATTTCCATCTCTCGTTAGTATAAATCCTTCATTGTTATTTAGCAAATCCCTTCCTAGCATATATTTAGGCTCAAGTCCGTATAAATTTGCAAGGGTTGGATACAAATCCATCTGACCTGCCGTTGATTTATCCACTCCCTTTATCTTTTCATCTGGAAAATGTATCATCATAACTACTTTTTGATTAGTAACCCATTCAAATGTAGACAAATCGTTTTTACCATACAGAAGTTTTGCAAGTTTATTTTTCTTTTCATACGGAATCGCAGCATGGTCGCCATAAAATACGACTATTGAATTATCCCATAATCCTGATTTTTTAAGCTCCTCTATAAAGGTCCCAATGGCAACGTCTGTATATTTCACAGCCTTCAAATAATCTCCAACAGTGTCCCCCTCAAATTCTCCAACGTCCATTATATCAGCAATTTTATTTTGATAGTCTTTGTATGGAAAATGGCTTGAAAGCGTTATTAAAAAGCTATAAAAAGGATTATTAAATCCCTTCATTTTTTCTACTGCTTGAATGAAGAACGACTTATCGCTAAGACCCATGCCTTGAATTTCATCTATGTTAAAGTTCTGTTCGCTTTCATAATCATCAAAACCTAATGCTTTATACATATTTGTTCTGTTCCAGAATCCTGGTCTGTTTGCGTGCATAACAGAAGTAAAGTATCCTTGTCCCTTTAACTCTTTCGCAAGGGAATCATATAAATTGCCGGCATATTGATAATAAACTGAGCCTTCTCGTGCAGGAAGAAGTGAAACATTGCTCAAAAATTCTGCATCAGAAGTCCCTCCCCATGCCGTCTGATAGTAATAGTTTTCAAATACCAAACTGTTTTTAGCTAATTTATTCAAATTCGGTGTTATCTCAACCCCATTTAATTTTCTATTTAAAACAAATCCCTGGAAAGCTTCTAATTGAACAACAATTAAGTTCTTACCCTTATATTGGCCAAAATATTTTAGTGCTCTATTTGAATTTTTTTCTTCAAACCAGTTTAATGTATTCTCAGCTTCTATTTCATCGATATCCTTTATTTTTAGAACATTTCTTGTTATATAGCTGTATAGGTCAAAAATATGAAAATTAATACTTCCAATGTTGGACACTATGTATTTCTTGTCATACATAGTCTTTAGTATACCAGGTTGTCTTTTTTCTAATGCCTTGACGCTTTGATAGTTAAATGTAAAAGCAAAAATGATAAAAAGCGCAAAAGATGTAAATCTTCTTGCTAATTTAAGTTCGTCTTCAACAATTTTGTCCTTTATCTTTTTGTATAATACTGCAACAACAATGAAATCTATAAAATACAGTAAATCCCAGGGTTTAAAAAGTGCGTTGACACTGTCCTTTACTTCCCCTACCAAACCTGCCTGCTTAATCAATGCAGCAGAGGTAACATCAAGAAAATACCTGTTATAAACTACATCCGTTAAAATTACTAAACTAATGATTAAATCGATTATATAAAATGCAATGATTCTAACTCTAAATTTAAATAAACATAAAAAAGAAGCAAACAAAAATGCCGAACCAAGTATGCCTATAATTGAATAAATAGTCGATTGATTTAGGACTTTTAAAACTATATTTAAAGAAATCAATTTAATAAAAACGATAGCAATAAAAATGTAAACGTCAGGTAGTAGTTTTAAACTTATTTTTATTCTATTCTTAATAGTATCCACTGCTTTCACTTCCCTTATTATTTTTCAACAAAAATTAGTATAATATTACGGGAAGCTTAAGTCAAAGGTCATATACATTTATTTATAATTTATTAACAAATAAGGGCAGCATCGCTACCCTTATTTAATACCACTAAGTTTTCTATTTACAAACTCAGTTACCGCAAATGTTGCAACATCATCTGCGTATTTTCCCGGCCCAAAACCAGCGTCGTAACCAAGTTCCTTAGCAAGTTCGTGAGTGATTCTTGGACCTCCACATATAAGAATTACCTTATCTCTTAATCCTTCAGCCTCTAAAAGTTCAACAAGATGTGTTAAATTCTGAATATGAACATCCTTTTGAGTTACGGTCTGTGAAACTAACAAAACATCCGCCTTAAGCTCTATAGCCTTTTTAACGAATTCTTCATTTGGAACCTGGCTACCAAGATTATATGCCTCTATCATTTCATATCTTTCAAGACCATAGTGCCCTGCAAATCCCTTCATGTTCATAATAGCATCTATTCCTACTGTATGAGCATCAGTTCCTGTGCTTGCACCTATAACAACAAGCTTTCTTCCGATATTTTCCTTTATATACTGATTAACCTCGTCCATCGACATAGTTTGAACATCAACTGTTTCAACGTGAATTGAAGTATAATCAACTGAATGAACTACACTTCCGTATACAACAAAGAATGTAAATTCCTTGTCAAGAGCTTCATGATGCACAACCTGTGGATCAATTATTCCCATTTTCTTTACAAGCTGCTTTGCAGCTTCAACTGCTCTTTCACCATCAGGAACAGGCAGTGTAAAGCTTAATTGAACTTTTCCATCATTCATTGTATCCCCATATGGTTTTACTTTAGTCAAATCCAGCGTCTTATCAAAATCCTTTTTTTCTGTAGAATACAAGCCACCGCTCATTAGTTTCTACCTCCCAGCATAAGTTCTACGAATGGATTGAAGTAATTTGCATCCTTTTCAACAACCCCGTCAAGTCCTTTACCACCGTTTATAGGTCTTTTAATATTAGCAAATTTTCCTTGTTCAAGTGTTCTAAACAATCCCTCTCTTTGTATTTCCTTTAAAAGTTCATTAGCTTTATTTAATACTTCATTTGCCCTTCTTTGAATTATTCCATCCTGCTTGAATTCAATTTCATCTCCAAAGGATTCCATGTTGTTGAATATATATCTGGCATTTTCAATTGATAGTGCTCTATCCTGCATAAAAGGAGTATGAATTGCTTCGGTTAGCATCCCAAGCAAATGAACCTTTTGTCCTGTCATAATTGTAACCATATTAAAAAGAGCATCCTGTATATGTCCTCTGAATATATTACCTGTCATAAACTTAGTAGGAGGCATATATTTCAATGGAGCCTTTGGAAATATTTCTCGTGCCATTTGAGCCTGTGCCAGTTCAAGAAGGAATCCATTTTTTAGCTCAGGATTCATTTCAAATGCATGTCCAAGTCCCATTTGTTCCTCTGGAATTCCTGCCATAAGAGCAAACTGTTCGTTAATAAATTGTGATGCTAAAACAGTGTGAGCCTCCTCTACTGCATCTGCTGTAGTCAAATAATTATCCTCACCTGTGTTTATGATAACCCCAGCAAATCCATTTATCACTCTTGAGAAGAACTGGTCAATAATAGTTCTTTTCATATTGATATCTCTGAATAGAATTCCATATAGAGCATCGTTTAGCATCATATCAAGCCTTTCAAGTGCTCCCATAGCTGCTATTTCAGGCATGCAAAGACCTGAACAGTAGTTGGTTAATCTTATATATCTTCCTAATTCTTCGCCAACCTCATCAAGCGCCTTCCTCATTAGTCTGAAGTTTTCTTGAGTTGCAAATGTTCCTCCAAATCCCTCAGTTGTTGCTCCATAAGGAACATAGTCAAGAAGGCTTTGGCCAGTTGTTCTTATAACTGCAATTACATCTGCCCCCTGTCTTGCAGCAGCCTTAGCTTGAATTATATCCTCATATATATTTCCAGTTGCAACTATTACATAAAGGAATGGTCCCTTTTTGTCACCATACTTTTGAAGAAGCTCTTCTCTTTTCTCTCTATTCTTTTTAATTCTTTCAACTGTAGCTTTTGCCACCTTTGAAACTTCCATCTTTATTTCAAACATATCATTCATCGGAAATGTAGTTAAATCAATCTCTCCCTTTGCTACCCTTTCGGCTATTTCCTGAGGAGACAATTTAGTGTGCAGCATTGCATTACCAATAAATGCAGCTGCACCTACTGACAATCCGTTTCCTTTTTTAATATTATCCACAACCACATTAGGAAGTGGAACTCCAAATTCATCAACTCCATCTATTCCAAGAAGTCTGCATATAGTTCTTTCAACTGCAACTGTCGTATGTCTATCAATAAATTTTTGGGTATCTTCTGCTATGCTTTTAGCACAATTTCGAGCCTCGTTTACTATATCCCAATTAAGATTTAACTTGCTTTTCATCCTTCTCCCCCTCTTCAATTAGTTTTTTTGCAATGTCTATTATTTTTTCTTCTAATCCTAATAATATTGAAATGTTTAGTGCATCCTTCGGAACTTCACTTAAAGAATTTATCTTTTCTAATCTATAATCCATATATTCCTGTATAAGTTCTACTGAATTTTTATTGTTTAAATTTATTTTTCTTTTCAAAGATTCAACGTCAATATTTTTTAGCCCGACTACCTGATAGTGAATCATATCTTCATCTGGTATACCATCAAAATGAGTCGATATAACTGAAAAACTTGAAAACTTATTAAGATACTTTGCTATTGCCTTTACAATATAAAATCCCTCTTTAGGATTTGTTCCTCTTGCGACTTCATCAAGGGCTGCAAAGCCAGTTCCACTTTTTATGCTATCAACAACTTCTCTAAGTTTAATAATTTCAGCCCCAAACGTGCTGAGCCCCCTTGATACAGACTGCAAATCGTCTGAAATAAAATAAATAAAATCTAATATAGTAAATTTTGCCTCCTCTGCAAGAACATAAAAGCCTAAGTGGCCTAATAGTAGATTTAACGATATCGTTTTTAATGAAACGCTTTTCCCCCCCATGTTAGCGCCTGTAATTATAGTTGAACCTGAATTAAGTTCAATAGATATTGGAGTATAATTTTTCCCCTTTTCTTTCAATAAGTCCATTACTTCAGGATTGATTAGATTTCTAAACGCAATTGTTTTCTCATCTGAGATTTGAGGTTTTACTCCATTATACTTAATTGAAACCTTGGCTTTGGCAATTAAAAAATCCAATTTAGCAATAGCGCGAAAATTATCATTAAATTTATCAGTCCATTTTTGTATTTTTTCAGATAAATATTTTTTAACCTTTAATTCCTCTTCTTCTTCGTGATAAACAATATTTAGTCTTTCTTCCTTTAATTTTTTAATTACTTCCTCATCGTGTTCAATAAATATTCTCTTTTCTAATTCTCTTTTTTTCTCCCTAATTGCTTTTAAATTATTTGAATAAGAATCGTAGATGTGAAATGTGGGAAGATTATTTCCTTCTGGGTCCAGCAATATATATATTTCTTTTAGTGAGTTTAAATAAATAAAATCTAAATTTAAACAGGTGATTAGTTCATTTAATTTCTCATTGATAAAACAAAAATTTTTTATTTCATAAAGCTCTACCTCATCAAGTAAATGCCCACCTTTACACCTTTTTATACTGTTTCTTATATCTTTTAATTTTGATAAATTCCCCTCTATCTCATCGAATACTAATTTATTCTGTTTGTAATTTTCTATAATAACTTCTAATTCATCCAGTTCCTTTTCCAATAATTCTTTTTCATTTCTTTTATATGGTCTTAGGCTTTTAATTAATTCGTACCCAAAATGAGTCTTGATGTCTAGTTGGTTTAAAATATACTCTAAACCTATTTGTCTTTTCTGCTCTGAATCTAAAAATTTCATTTTATTCATCTCCCAAAACATCAAAAACAGGCAAGTTAACGCATTGCTGCAGTTTGAATTTAAATCTTTCCCGTTCAAATTCATATCCATAGGGCGATTTTGGATTAATAGTTAAGCAAACTATATTAATACGCTCTAACACTTTTATCCTTACACCAAATTTAAATAGCAAATCTAATTTTTCACTGCTAAGAAACAATTTTGTTCCATCCTCAACCAGAATTGTTTTTCCCTTTATTTTATCCGTAGATTTAATCAAATCCTCCGCAAGTTTATCAGTAAAAACCCCTTTTAAAACAATGAATTCAACTTCATCAATCAAATTTTCAATAATAAATTTAGATGATTCAAGTGCTGTTTTTACGTTTAAAATACTATAGCTTAAATCTTTATATATTAATCCCAATCTATTGTTTGAAATTAAATTATTGGCTACACTTATTATATTATTATTCAATTCCTTTTCCGTAGATAAAAGTCTTACAGTTAGAGCGCTTTTTTCGACTACTTTGTCAATACTTCTTGAAAGAGCCGCTCCTGTTGAAAGTATTGTAGCTTCTGTAATGGTTGGCGAAGCCATAGTTTTTCTTGAAAGAGCACCATCAATTAATACCTTTTCGGCCCCTAATTTTAACATTTCATCGCTTATCTTTTTTATTTCACTATTAATAGAAGGTCCTCCTATTTCAACATAACCATCACTGAGAGCTCTTCCGATTATTACCTCACCCATTGGTGTATTTATACCCGTCGTTCTCAACACCTCTTTTGTTACATCCCCTTTTAAAAAAAGTTCCTTAGCAGTAGAATAAATCGTTTCCTTTTCAATATATATCTTGGGTTTTTCTGTATTTGTAACTATATCAGTCTCTTCTCCATCTCTTCCAATCGATGTAAGACCAAGGGGAATTTTCCCCCTGGTCTTATTAATGATATGATTTAATACAGTAGTTTTGCCTACATTCTTCTCCATTCCGATTATCGATATTGTTCTGTAGGGCTTTAAAAGGGCTAAGATATCATTCATGCTTATGACCTCTTTGTTTTCTTGCAAGTCCTTCTGGTTCTAATGATAATTGATTTCCCTGGAGTAAACCTGCAACACCTATAAGTTTTTCTTCTTTTTTGCCTGTGCATACATCGCATTTGCAATTTGGAACATATTCATCTGGTTCTGAATATGTCGTTATAACACCTTCGAAGTTTCTTAAAATGACTTTATCATGGTTCATTGAAACAATATAGTTAGGCATTACAGGAATCTTTCCACCACCGCCAGGTGCATCAACAACGAATGTTGGAACGGCATAACCTGATGTATGACCTCTTAATCCTTCGATTATTTCGATTCCCTTTGCAACAGGTGTTCTAAAATGTCTAAGTCCCATCGATAAGTCGCATTGGTAGATATAATACGGCCTTACCCTCATCTTAACTAGCTCATGAACTAATTTCTTCATTATATGAACACAGTCGTTTATTCCTCTAAGTAAAACTGACTGATTTCCAAGAGGGATTCCAGCATCAGCTAAAAGTGCTATAGCCCTCTTTGAATCTTCTGTAACTTCATTAGGATGATTAAAATGAGTATTAAGCCAGATTGGATGATATTTCTTTAGCATATCAACTAATTCTTTAGTAATTCTTTGAGGCATAACAACTGGTGTTCTTGAACCTATTCTTATAATATCTACATGTGGAATAGCTCTTAATTTGCTTATGATATGCTCAAGCTTTTCATCTGATAAAGTTAATGGATCTCCTCCTGAAATTAACACATCCCTTATAACTGGAGTTTTTTCAATGTATTTTATAGCATTTTCAATCTGCTCCATGGGAAGTGCAGTATCATGCTGTCCTGCAAACCTTCTTCTTGTGCAATGTCTGCAATACATTGAACACTGATCAGTTACAAGAAGCAATACTCTGTCAGGATATCTGTGTGTTAAGCCAGGAACGGGTGAGTCTGTATCTTCATGTAAAGGGTCTAAAAGGTCTTCCTGGGCTTTAAAAAGTTCATTTTCGGTTGGAATAGCTTGTTTTCTAACTGGATCATCTGGATCATTTGGATCAATTATAGAAAGATAATATGGAGTTATTGCCATTCTCAAGGTTCCAAGGCAGGTTGCAACTCCCTTTTCTTCTTCTTCCGTCAATGGCATGTATTTTTTTAAGTCATCTAAAGTCTCAATTCTGTTTCTAAACTGCCATTTCCAATCGTTCCACATTTCATCCGGTATATCCTTAAACAGTTCAAATCTTCTATTAACCTTCATCTCCATAACCCCCACAAATATTAATTTGCATAAAGCTCTTCAAATACTTTTCTTAACTTTTCATTTTCTCTTAATTCCTGCAATGTTATTTCAGCATGTCCCTTAGTATAGCCATTTCCAATTATCATTGTAACGTCCTTGCCAACTCCTTCTGCCCCCAATGCAGCCTTTGTAAAGCTCGTAGCCATTGAGAAGAAGTAAACAATTCCGTCATCCTTAACTGGAAGTATTGTTGACATTTCAGTATTGGCAACATTTACACAGTTTATAGCTATATCAATTTCTTTACCATTGTTTGCTTCTAATGTCTTGTTCAAAACTTCTACTGGCTTTTGAGCATCTGCAATAATTATCTCATGGCAAACTCCAAGATATTCCAGCCTTTCCTTATCCTTTTGTGATCTTACAAGCCCTATAACTTTGCCAGTTGGTCCTACTCTTTTCATAGCTTCATAGCAGCAGAGCATTCCTGATTTTCCGCCCGCACCTAAAATAAGGACGCTTTGCCCTGGCTTTACAAGCTTTGCAGTTTGAGCTGGTGCACCAGCAACATCAAGGGCTGCAAGTGCTAATGTTTCATCCATATCCTTTGGAAGCTTTGCGTAAATTCCGCTTTCAAACAATATAGCCTTTCCCTTAATTTCAACTCTGTCTATTTCAGGTTTAATATCTATTATTTCATCAATTCTAAGAGGTGTTAAAGAAAGAGATACAAGTGTTGCTATTTTATCTCCAACATTTAAATCAGTTTTACCAATTAATGATTCTCCTATTTTTTCTACGATACCTATAAGCATTCCGCCTGACCCTGTTACAGGATTTTGCATCTTTCCTCTTTCGCCTACTATTTCTAAAATTCTTTTCTTTATCTTTTCAACATCTCCACCTTGCTCTTCTTCAATCTGTGTAAAACTTGCTGAATCAATGTTAAGTGCTATTACATCAATTAGAATTTCATTGTCATATATTTCCATATCGTTTGAAATCTTTAATGCAGGTTGTGGTAAAACCCCCTGTGGTTCTATTACTCTATGTGTTCCATATTTACATCCCTTTCTCATGTTAATCCCCCTTATATTTCCATTATTTTTACTTCATCAGGTATTATAAGTTCTGCTTCTGTCAATGACTTTACCTCATCAACAGTTGTATCCTTATATATTTCTTTTAAAACTAAACCCTTTTCCGTAACTTCCAAAACGCATAGTTCAGTCACAATCATATTAACTTCTCCCTTTGCAGTTAGTGGAAGTCTGCATCTTTTTAATATTTTAGGCTGCCCCTTTGATGTATGCTGCATTGCCACTATAACCTTTTTAGCTCCAACAACCAAATCCATAGCTCCACCCATTCCGGGAACCATCTTTCCTGGAATTATCCAATTTGCAAGGTTTCCTTCCTGGTCAACTTCAAGAGCTCCAAGAACTGTAATATCTACATGTCCACCTCTTATCAAGGTAAACGAAACAGAACTGTCAAAAAAAGCTCCTCCTGGTAATACTGTTACAGGAATTCCACCTGCGTTAGTGATGTTTTTGTCTTCCTTTCCTGCTTCTGGCATTGGACCCATTCCTACCATACCGTTCTCAGATTGAAAAATAACGTTAACTCCTTCTGGGACATAGTTTGCAACTAATGTTGGAAGCCCAATTCCTAAATTAACAAGCTGTCCGTCCTTTAGTTCCTTAGCTATTCTTCTTGCAATTATCTCTTTAGCTTGTTCTGCATTAGGTATCATATCATGCACCCCCCTTGATTATATAATCAACTACTACACCCGGCGTCATTGCATCTTCTGGTTTTAATTCTCCTACCTTAACAATCTCTTCCGCTTCAACAATAACCGTATCTGCTGCAAATGCGATTATTGGATTAAAATTTCTTGTGGTTCCTTTGTAAAACACGTTGCCCATTTCATCTGCTATACTTCCCTTTACAAGCGCAATATCAGCTCTTAATGGAAGCTCTAACAGATATTCTTTGCCATTTATGTTTAATTTTTGTTTTCCTTCTTCTACAATAGTCCCAACGCCAGTTGGAGTTAAGACACCGCCAAGTCCAGCTCCAGCTGCTCTTATTCTTTCAATCAATGTTCCCTGAGGGCAAAGTTCAACTTCCATTTTGCCTTCGTTCATAAGTCTTCCGGTTTCTGGGTTAGTTCCAATGTGGGATACAATAACCCTCTTAACTTGTCCATTAACCACAAGCTTTCCTATCCCTCTGTCTGGGAATGCAGTGTCGTTAGCAATTATGGTTAATTCTTTAACATTCATTTCCACTAAAGTATCGATTAGTTTTTCAGGAGTTCCACATGCTAAAAATCCACCAATCATTATAGTCATTCCATCTTTGATAAGCGTTTTAATTTCGTTGATATCAACCACCTTTTTCATTCTATCACCTCACTATTCCCAATATTTTTCTTGCCTCATCAGGGGTTGCAATTTCCCTTCCAAGTTCCTTTGCAATTCTAACAACTTTTTCAACAAGCTCTGCATTAGAGTTTGCCAAAACTCCCTTTGAAATATATACATTATCTTCGAATCCCACTCTAACGTTTCCACCCATTAAAATTGCCATTGTAGCAAGCGGGAATTCAAATCTTCCTATTCCGGTTACTGTCCAGGTAGCATCCTTGGGAATGCTTTCAGACAAAAATATTAAATCCCTTGGTTCTCCTGATATTCCACCGTTTACTCCCATAACAAAATTGAAATGAAGCGGTCCTTTAATAATTCCCTTTTTATGTAGTCTTAGAGCCATATCAACCATTCCCTTGTCAAAAACCTCTAATTCAGGTTTTATACCAAGTTCATTTATTTTATTTGCAAAGTAAATAATTGTGTTTTCTGTATTAACGAATATATCGTCTCCACCAAAGTTTACCGTTCCACAGTCAAGCGTTGCCATTTCAGGTTTTAAGTATACAGGCTGAAGTCTTTCTTCGTTAGTCATTCCAACTGCCCCGCCTGTTGACGGTTGAATGATTACATCTGGGCACCTTTCCCTTATGGCCTCCATACATGCTCTGAATCTTTCTTTATCCTGTGTCGGAGTTCCATCATCATTTCTAACGTGAAGATGAATAATGCTTGCTCCAGCCCTATAGGCCTTTTCTGCTTCATTTGCAATTTCTTCTACAGTATAAGGAACGTTTGGATTATGTTTTTTAGTAACTTCGGCACCACAAATAGCTGCGGTTATTATTAGTTTTTCCATCCTATCCCCTCACCTTTTATTTCTTTGTTTATCCTTTGGAACAACGCATGTTCCACTTGCTCTACAAACAACTATCGGCTCATCAATAACTTCTGCTGCTGAATCGTTTATGTCAGGCCTTGACTGTATAACCTTCCTTGCCTCAAACTTCATTTTTCTTGAAGTGTTTCCTACTTCAACTATTTCACCTACGGCTTCGATGTAATCACCAGCATATACAGGTGCTAAAAATTCTACAGAATCATAAGCTCTAAATAAACCTTCATCCCCGTCATGTCTTATCAATAATTCTGTTGCTACATCACCAAACAAATTTAACATTCTTGCACCATCTACAAGGTTTCCCCCATAATGGGCATCATGCATACTCATTCTTAATCTTATTACTGCCTTCAATTTTAACCCCCCTATATTTTTGAAATTTTTTGATAATTTTAGACAAATTAAAAGCGCTATTTATGCAATGGTATAAAACCACTGCATAAATAGCGCTTCATGGCAAACCATGACAGTGATAGGGCGTTGTGCTCCATCACCAAGGATATATCTAGGAACCGATAAATCCTTTCGGCAGACAACCCCTTCACATTAGGCTTCGGAAGTTCCTTTCCTTAACATCCTAATGCTACCTTATTATCTGCACCTCTATTTATGCGAAATTTAGAATTTATTTCTAATTATTATTATAGCATCAATTAAAATTTTTGTTAATATGTTTTTTGAATTTTTTAAATATTTGCATTTTCAATCAATATTGAAACTCCCATTCCCGCACCAATACAGAGTGCTGCAACTCCATATCTCTTGTTTTGTCGAATAAGTTCATGTATAAGAGTTACCAATATTCTTGTCCCGCTAGCACCTATTGGGTGGCCTATTGCGATTGCACCACCATTTACATTTACCTTTTCAGCATCAACTTTCAGTTCTCTTAACACCGCAAGCGATTGTGAGGCAAATGCTTCATTGAGTTCAAATAAATCAATATCCTCAATTGTCAAGTTAGCCTTTCTGAGCATTTTGTTGATTGCATCAACTGGACCTATTCCCATTATGCTTGGATCAACTCCAGCAAGTCCAAACCCCTTAATATAAACAAGAGGATTTAATCCTAATTCTTTACACTTCTCCTCTGAAGCAACTAAAACAGCAGCAGCCCCATCGTTAATCCCTGATGCATTACCTGCAGTAACTGTTCCGTCTGCTTTAAATGCAGGTCTTAATTTTGCAAGCTTCTCGATAGTCGTTTCTTCTCTAATATATTCATCATCCTTAAATATTATTTCTTCCTTCTTGTTCTTTATAGTAATTGGAACTATTTCATCGACAAATTTTCCATCTTTTCTTGCCTTTGTAGCTTTCATCTGGCTATTATATGCAAACTCATCCTGTTCTTCTCTTGTTAAATTATATTTTTGAGCTAGATTTTCAGCTGTAATTCCCATATGATACAAATTAAATGGACAAGTTAATCCATCATGTATCATTACATCTATAAGTTCAGTATTGCCCATCTTTATTCCATTTCTAAGACCCTTTACTAAAAAAGGTGCATTTGACATACTCTCCATACCACCTGCAATGCTCAACTCTTCTTGTCCTGCAAGTATTGAAGTGTATGCCATAATAACTGAATGAAGTCCTGAACCACACACAGTATTAACTGTTGTAGCTGGAACAGGAAGAGGAACTCCAGCTTTCAATGCTGCTTGTCTTGCAGGATTTTGACCATTTCCTGCCTGTAAAACATTCCCCATATAAACCATATCTAATTTCTCTTTAATTTCTGGCCTTTTATTAAGTAATTCGGAAATAACCTTTGTTCCTAAGTCTACTGCACTGAATCCTGCAAGACTTCCCATAAAGGAACCAACAGGTGTTCTTAATGCTTCAACAATCGCTACCTTTTGCATAATAGCCCCCCTCTTTTTGAATCTTCACAATATTATGATAAGGCTATTTTAACAATTATTCAACGAAAGTTAATTTTGTGACAAAGAATTGTATAAAAGGCTGTCTCAAAATTCATTTATTATCTTTTAACTTTAATCTACTAAGCCCCATGAATGATTTCACGGGCATTCGCTCATTTCACCAAGTAACTCTAAGCTTTTCTTTGTTTTCAAAAGTGCTACCCTCGCGAGACTTCCTCCTGAAGTCCGCTCGGCTCTACTCGTCCTGAGTAGAATTACGCACTTTTGAAAAGTCGAAAAGCAAGAGTTACTAAGGCTCATGAGAGATGCCACTTTGAAATCATATCATGGGGCTACATTAGTATGCTAAAAATGAAATTAATAACTTATAAATTTTGAGACAGCCTTTTACATATAATCATAAAAACCTCTGCCAGTTTTTCTTCCAAGGTAACCTGCTCTTACCATTTTCTTTAATAGAGGGTGTGGTCTATATTTTTGATCTCCAGTTTCTTTGTAGAGATATTCCATAATAGCAAGATTAATATCGTTTCCTATAAAATCTGCAAGTTCTAACGGTCCCATAGGATGGTTAGCGCCAAGTTTCATTGCTTTGTCTATATCCTTTGCAGATGCTATTCCTTCAGCTAAAATTCCTATTGCTTCATTAATCATTGGGATAAGTATTCTGTTTACTACAAATCCCGGTGCCTCATTAACCTCAACTGGGTCTTTTCCAATAGTAGTTGAAATCTCTTTAACTTTATTGTATGTTTCCTCTGAAGTTGCAATGCCTCTTATTATTTCTATAAGCTTCATTACCGGTGCTGGATTAAAAAAGTGCATGCCAATTACTCTATCAGGTCTTTTAGTTGCTGCGGCAATTTCTGTGATTGACAATGATGAAGTATTAGTAGCAAGTATTGTTTCTTCTTTACAAATACTATCAAGCTTTTTAAAAAGCTCCTTTTTTGCATCCATATTTTCTATAATTGCTTCTACTACTAAATCACAATCCTTTGCATCTTCAACATTAATAGATTTATGTATTTTTGAAACAATGTTATTTTTATCTTCCTCGCTTATCTTTCCCTTTTCAACTAACTTAGATATGTTTTTAACTATACCATTATATCCTCTTTCAACAAACTCTTCCTTGATATCATTTAAATAAACTTCTATGCCGCTTTGAGCAAATGTTTGGGCTATACCTGAGCCCATTGTTCCTGAACCTACAACAAATACCTTCATTTTAATCCCCCTATTTATTCTTAAATTTTTCTACCTTTCTTTTTTCTGTAAATGCAGTCATTCCATCCTTTTGATCCTCTGTTGCAAAACATTGTGAAAACACTTCTGCTTCATACATAATTGCAGTATCAATATCAGCCTGGTAGCCTCTATCTATTGCAGCCTTTGCTAATCCTACTGCAATTGGAGCGTTTTGTGATATTTTATTAGCGAGTTTTTTAGCTTCATCAATAAGTTCTTCTTTTTTAACTACTTTATTTACAAGTCCAATTCTTAGCGCCTCATTGGCATCAATAACGTCTCCTGTAAATATTAATTCCTTTGCCTTTGATTTGCCAACAATTCTTGAGAGCCTTTGTGTTCCTCCAAAGCCCGGAGTTATACCAAGTCCCACCTCTGGCTGCCCAAATTTTGCAGTTTCAGATGCTATTCTAATATCACACGCCATAGCAAGTTCGCATCCTCCACCAAGGGCATAACCGTTAACAGCAGCAATTGTGGGGATTCTTAAGCTCTCAATCCTTCTGAATACTTTATTCCCTAATATACTGAAATTTCTAGCTTCTTTTGGGTTCATATCCTTCATCTCTGCAATATCAGCACCTGCAACAAATGCCTTTTCCCCATCCCCTGTAATTACAAGAGCATAAATCTCATTATCATTTTCAATTTCATCAATTGCTCCGTCTAATTCTTTTAATACTTTTGTGTTTAGCGCGTTTAACGCCTTTGGTCTTGAAATTGTTAACACCGCAATATTTTCTTCTTTTTGTAAAATAATTGTTTCCAAATTCTCACCCCCAATATGATTATATCACTATTTTGACGATTTTTAAAATTCTAAATATTTTTGTTTAACAATTTACTGCTTGCTCAACTGTAACAATTTCATCTTTGTTTAGATTTAAATCATTAGCTGCACAGTGTATCCCAAGCAATGGTTCAAATCCTGTAAAATATTTTCCATCTCTTCTTTGCATAACTCCTGAACCGAATGGTGTATCGCTACTGAGCATTAGGATAAATCTCAAAAACTTTTTCGTAGATATCCAATAATTTTTTAACTGCTCAATTTCCTAATAAATTTATAAATATTGGCTAATATACCATTTATTTGCGAAAAATGGTATTATAATATTAAGATAATTATACGAGGTGATTTTATGAAAAAGAAAATTTTTTTTATGTTCTTAATCTTTTTAATGTTATTATCTTTAGCATCATCAGAAGATATTCTTAAAGAAAAAACGCTCCATACATCTAACAGAATATTTGCAAAACAATCAAATATAAAAATTAAATCAATAGCTGATATATACATTACAGTCAAGCATAATCAAAGATATCAATTGCCCTCATCAGTAACAGCAGTAATGACAAATAATACAAAACAAAAAGTCCTGATTACTTGGAATTCTAATAAAGTAGATACAAGTAAAGTTAGAAAGCTTACCTTTACTGGTAAAGTTAAGAACTACAACAAATCAGTTAAAGCAACTATTAATATAGTTCCTGTAATTACAAAAATTGATGATATAATACAAGTTGCATTAGTTGGCGATAATATCGAATTTCCTAAAAAAGTTAAAGCAATCATGAGCGACGGAACAACAAAATATGTCGATATACTTTATAATTATAGTCTGCCCTCAACCAATATGCCTGGCATATATTATTGTGATAAAGGAATTGTATCTGGATACGATAAATTTGTTAAATTAAAATGGGTAATTAGAAGATATCCAAATGTTTACTTGAATTTTTTAACGGAAAGAATTAAAATAGATTTTTTATGTCCAACATATGATTATGATAATATGAAAAATTTACAATATGAACCTATAGATAAAAGTCAAATAGATAGATTAAAAGATATTTTTAGTAGTGAAATAAATAAATATCCAAAATCATTATTATCTGAAAATCTTGACAGCATCATTTTTACAAAAAGCCTAATTTATAGAGAAGTACCAATTGGAGGAACTTTTGATTCTATGAATATTTATATAGCTGATGATAATTATTTAGATGCTGATGTAAAACAAGTTTTTCATCATGAATTTAATCACATACTGTTTAACAATTATAAATATCTATTTAATGAAATAGAGTGGACTAATTGTAATCCCAATGACTTTAAATATGGAAATGGTGGGCTTGAATTTCTTAAAGAAACTATTAAACAAGGAAAAAAGGACTACGATTTTGATGATGAATTAGTTAAAGATGGGTTTATAAATCCATATTCTCAGTCAGGAATCGAGGAAGATATTGCCATAATTGCCCAATACTTATTCACTAATAACAAAAGGTTTTGGGAACTTATTAATAATAATGACAGATTAAAGAAAAAAGTTTCTCTACTAATAGATTTTTACAATAAAATTGATCCAATTTTTAAAGAAGAATATTTCAAAAATTTGCAAGGTGATTCTATTTAATTTAATTATTATAAAGTGCTTATGAGAAAAGTTCAGAAAGCAAAAGGCTTCTGAACTTTTCTCATTCCCCTATAATCTTAACTAGAACCCTTTTCCTTCTCTTACCATCAAATTCTCCATAGAAAACCTGTTCCCAAGGACCAAGATCAAGTTTGCCATCAGTAATTGCAACTACAACTTCCCTTCCCATTATTGTTCTTTTTAGGTGGGCATCGGCATTATCTTCAAATCCATTGTGGTGATACTGACTGTAAGGCTTTTCTGGTGCAAGTCTTTCAAGCCAATTTTCAAAGTCCTTATGTAGTCCTGACTCGTCATCGTTAATAAATACGCTTGCAGTTATATGCATTGCATTGCAAAGAAGCAAGCCTTCTTTTATACCGCTTTCCCCAAGGCATTTTTCTAGTTCATGAGTTATATTGACAAAGCCTCTTCTTGTAGGTATATTAAACCAAAGTTCCTTTCTATAGCTTTTCACATTAAACACTCCCCTTAAAATTAATTTTTTCAAGATACAAAAAGAACACAATACATTGATAAATTATCATTCAATATATTGTGTTATAATTTTAACTCATTGTAATTCGTCTAATAACTGATTAATTGATTTTTTCAATATAGGATGAACAAGTTCAGGTGCTATTTCACATAAGGGTTTTAAAACAAATTCCCTATTATGCATATCAGGATGAGGAATCTTAAGATCTTCCTCATTAATGACATCGCTGTTGAAAAAAATTATATCTAAGTCAATATTTCTTGGTCCCCACTTAAACTCTCTTATTCTTCCCATGTCCTTTTCAATATTAAGAAGTGTTTCAAGAACCTGCCTTGGATTTAAATCGGTTATTACCTCAACAACTCCGTTTAAAAACTCAGGCTGATTTGTATACCCATAGGGTTCTGTTGAAACTATGCTTGATTTTTTTATTATTTTAAGTCCTCTATCCTCCATAAGTTTAAGCGCCTGTTCTATATTGTCAGTCTTATCGCCTATATTAGTTCCAAATGCTACATAAACCTTGTTCATCTCAGCACCTCAATCATTCTAATAGCCCTTTTGTTTTCTTTAACATCATGAACTCTTACCATTTCGATTCCCTTTAAGGCTGCATAACAGGATATTGCTATAGTTCCCTCAAGCCTTTCCTCAGGAGGCAGGTTGCCAAGAGCAACTCCAATACTTGACTTTCTTGAGTGTGCAAGAAGAACAGGACATCCTAAATTTTTAAATATTTCTATGTTTTTTATAAGTTCAATATTATGGTCAAAAAGCTTTCCAAATCCTATACCAGGATCAGTTATTATCTTACTTTTTTCAATGCCATTATCTATTGAAAATTTTATTCTCTCTTCTAAGAATTCATAAACTTCCTTTACAACATCATTATAATGTGGATTGTTTTGCATATTTTTCGGAGTTCCCTTTATATGCATTAAAATAACTGGAACATTATATTTTTTAATTACATTAATCATTTCCTTATCGAACATCATTGCACTTATATCATTTATAATGTCAGCTCCAGCTTGTATTGCAAGTTCAGCAGTTTTTGCCCTATAAGTATCTACCGAAATTATTATTTCCTTATTGACTTTTCTTATTGCTTCAATAACAGGAATTACTCTTTTTATTTCTTCATCTTCACTAACTGGTTCAGAACCTGGACGAGTTGATTCCCCTCCAATATCTAATATATCAGCACCTTCATCTATCATTTTTAATGCCTTTTGTTGTGCAACTTCAACACCATTTACCCTTGAACCTTCAAAAAATGAATCAGGTGTAGCATTTAAAATACCCATTATTCTTGTATTCTGAAATTCTATTTTTCTTCCGTCTCTTAAAATTATATAACTCATATTATCTCCCCTTTTTCTGCACATGCAAAGGCGTTATGATTGTGTATGCTCTCCATGCTCTCAGCATAAACTCTATAATATGTTATATCCTTAATTTCATCAAGCCTTATTGCAGCTTCTCTGACTACATCCTCAACAAACCTTGGATTTAAATAAGCCATCTCAGTTACATATTTCTCATCCTTTCTCTTTAGGAGTGAGAAAACTGGAGAACTAGCACTGTCTTCTGCTATTTTAACTACATCTTCTATCCAAATAAGTTTTTTAGAAACTATCTTTATGCTAACTCTTGCCCTTTGATTATGTGCTCCAAAATCGCTTATCTCCTTTGAGCATGGGCATAGGGTTGAAACAGGAACTGCAACTTCCATTATGAATTTAAAATCCTCACCCTTTTCAGCATCAAAGGAACACTTAACATCGTAGGGTGAAATAATCCCCGTTACAGGAGATGGTTTTTTAATAAAATAATCAAAATCTATCCTAATATGAGCTGTCTTTGCATGCAGTTTTTCCTTTAAAGCATCGAGGGCCTTATCGATTTCCTTTGGAGAAATTTCTTTTAAATCATTAACAAGTTCAACGAACCTGCTCATATGTGTCCCCTTTACATCTGCAGGCAAATCCACAGAAAGAGCCATATCTGCAATAGTATTTTGAA
This sequence comes from Caloramator mitchellensis, assembly GCF_001440545.1. Classification (NCBI taxonomy): domain Bacteria; kingdom Bacillati; phylum Bacillota; class Clostridia; order Eubacteriales; family Clostridiaceae; genus Caloramator; species Caloramator mitchellensis. The sequence continues at coordinate 56,581 of NZ_LKHP01000001.1, read as the reverse complement.
TACCTCCGTCTTTTTCCTTAATAATTATAGGCCATCTTAGACTGTTAATTCCTACTTTCTTAAGTGGTACATTTCTATAATCTTTTTCACTTTGAACATCCTTCATAATTTACCCCCTGTATACTACTCCGCTAGTTTTTGTTTCCCAAACTTCAACTTCGTAAAGCTTGCAGTTTTCACGTTTTAATACATCTTTTAGTTCATTGAATACATACATAGCAATATTTTCTGCAGTTGGTTGTTCAATTATATCATTTAAGTATGAATGATCGAACTTATCAATTATTCTTGCCTTAACTACCCTTTTTAGTTCAACAAAATCATATATCATGCCCTCTTTGTCGGGTGTTCCTTCAAGCTTTATCACTAATTTATATGTATGTCCATGAAGTCTTTCACATTTTCCATGATAATGAATCAGATTGTGGGCTGCATCAAACTCAAACTCTTTAATTAAAATCATAATTTCACTCCGTTTCTAATTTTCCAATTTTGTTTATAAAGCTGTGTATAATCTTGGCTGTTAGACCCCATACAATGTAATCTTGATATTTGTAAAAATACACGTTCAATAGACCGCTTTGCCAGTGATAATCTTCTGCCTTAACTCCAATATCATATGGAAATTCCTCAAGCGGCTGTGTTATAACTTTTACCTTCATAATCTGAGGCTGATTTTTAAGAAAAAAATCTATTGGAACAAAAATTAGTTTTTCAACTTCACTCTTTGAATAGCTTATTTTCTTTAAGTCTTTGATTAATACAATAAATGGATAAATTATCTTACCATACTGAGTTACTAATACATCAGCCTGAGAAATCACCTCAAAATCTTCTTTTTTCATTAATAGTTCTTCACAAGTTTCACGAATTGCAGCTTCTAATTTGCTCTCGTTTTTTTCTATTTTACCGCCCGGGAGCGATATTTCACCAGGCTGGCTTAGATTCATGCTTCTAACCTCAAAAACTATATTTTTTATATTATTTATTTCAACAAGTGGAATTGTAACAGCATATGATTTTAAGTCATAATTTTCCCCCACGATTCCTATTTGATTATATATATCTCTAATCTTACTATACTCCATATCTCCCTCCAAAACAAATTAATCATATATATTATACAATTATTTTCTCTCCTTTTAAAGTTTTCTATTGATAATAAAATTTACTGGTGCTATAATTTATATCGTAAAAATGGTTTAACATTTAAAGTTAACATACCCTTGGGTTTTAGAGGTTATGTTGCTTTATTGTTAAATCTAAAACCCAAGTAAATTAGGAGGTATGTTAAAATGGCAGACAAGACTCTAGTTTGCACAGACTGCGGAAAGGAATTTGTATTTACAGAAGGAGAACAAGCATTCTACAAGGAAAAGGGATTTGAAAACGAACCAAAGAGATGCCCAGAATGCAGAAAAGCAAAAAAGGCTCAAAAAAGACAGGACAACTTTAGAAGATAAGATAAAAGCAAGGAGAGTGGATACTCTCCTTTTTTATACCCTACTTTTTCTTATTTCATCTTCAATCCTGTATAGCTTTTTTATCGAATCTTCATCAAGTTTTTCTAAAATTTCTCTTCTATATTTTAAACCTAGTTGCCACCTATCATAACCTTTTGTATTTTTATCCTTTGCCTCCGGCCAATCTACCTTTTTGTTCTTGAAAATCAAATCCAAATCAACAATCCTTTCTCCATCATCAAGATATTCAAGCCCTAACAATATTCTTTTAATTTCGACGGGATACATCAGCGTAAATAATCTAACCTGATATACAAGGACTGACATCATAAAACGAGGATAATCTTTGGTCCATGTTTCTCCTAAAACTAAACCTATATCAAAATTATCAAGAATAATACACAACCTGTCATAATGTAATTTGTATTTGCTATACCTGTCATAAATTCTTATGTTAATTTCATTCCAATCTACACCTACTAAACCTTCATTTAAAAATCTTAAGGCTTGATTTCTTATTTTTCTATTTAATTCATGATAATTAATTTTAACCAAAAGAGTTTTTTCATTTAAGTCAGAGAGTTTGTTTTTCTTATCAATTGGCTTATCAGTAAAACAAATTACAGTATCATTAAATGTTCCTCGATCAAGACTTTCATGCAAGGGATAAATTTCTCCCCCATAGGTTTCCTGCACAGATTGAATAACTTTTTCACAATCCCCTAAAGTCCTCATTATCAATATTCCAGGTGCAATATGGCAGTCTAAAATCAAATTGTTTCCAATCGTATTGAACATTCCACTAAAAAATTCATCAGATGAAACAGGCAATAAAATAATTGATTTTATATCATCATAGTGTGCAAATCTCTTGCCAGGTTCTGTGATAAAAACAATGGTGCTGTTTTCATCTGAGATCTCTAAAGCGTTGTCCAAATCTGTTATAACACCTTTAAAATTATCAACAAGAAATTCATTTAATGAGCTTATATTTCGGCTTCCAAAGACAACCAATTTAGGTCCACCTCTAAAAAACGATAACATAAAAATCCCCTCACTTTCCCAATCTGTTTTTTCTCAATCTATAATTATCAGTTCCTATTGGATAACATAGTTTAATTATTTCTTTACGACCTTTAATAACATTAATATTTTTTATGCCGTTAAGATATCTAAAATCTCCGCTGTTCAAATCATGTCCAAATAAAAACAAATCAACATTATCAGGAAGATTTTCAAATTTATGAGCTAGACCTAATTTTATATCATCTATTTTAATTGTTTCCCCCTCGTATTTAACTTCTACATTATCTGGTATTGTTAAATTTTCTATTGAATCATGATTTCCCGGTATTATATATACTTTTTCGCTATGATTTGATAATTGCAAAATAAATTTATTTGATTCCTTTTTATATACATCAATAAGCTGCGGTCTTAACTCAAGTTTTATATCATCAGCAATGTCTCCGGTGTGAATAATTGTTTTTGGCTTTATTTTTTCCAGCATTTTGATAATTGAATTATAAATGAATGAGGGAGTATCGCTTATATGAACTATTGCTCCGCTATTAACAATATCTCTAGGAACATATATACCGCCAAAAATATGATATAAGACCTTTAATTTATCTTCCATAGTAACAACCCCTTTTAATTAATATATCACAAAATTTTATCTGCAAAAAATATATTTTAAAGTATAAAGGACTCAATTTTATTAAAGAATATTATATAGACACAATATTTGGTAAGGGAGTGCATATCATGAAGGCAGTTATAATGGCTGGTGGAGAAGGAACAAGGCTAAGACCCCTAACAAGCGGCATCCCAAAGCCTATGGTTCCTGTCATGAACAAACCAGTTGTCGAATATGCTATTAATCTTCTTAAAAAACATCAAATCACCGATATTGCTATAACTACATATTATCTGTCTAATTATATAATGGATTATCTTGGCGATGGTAGCAAATATGATGTAAACATCGATTATTTTATAGAAGAAACTCCTCTCGGAACAGGCGGAAGCGTTTTAAATACAGGAGAATTTTTAGATGGAACAATACTAATCCTCAGCGGGGATGTTTTGACTGACATTGATTTGACAAAGGCAATAAATTATCACAAACAAAAAGGTTCAAAGGCAACTTTAATATTAAAACGCGAAACCAATCCGTTAGAATATGGCATAGTTATTATAGATGAAAACGGCAGGATTCAGAGATTTCTTGAAAAACCAAGCTGGGGAGAAGTTTTCAGCGATACTATAAATACAGGAATTTACATATTGGAAAAGGAAGTATTTCATTATTACAATAAAGGTGATAGTTTTGATTTTAGCAAGGATTTGTTTCCACGGCTTCTTAAGGATAACATTCCAATGTTTGGGTATGTAACAAATGAATATTGGAATGATATTGGTGATATCAACTCTTATAAACAAACTCATTTTGATATTCTTGATGGAAAAGTTAAAATCGATTTTGGCGCAAGAAAAATTTCCGATGGAGTATATATTGATGAAGATAGCATAATTTACGATGATTGTAGATTAGTCCCTCCGGTTTATATAGGAAAAAACTGCACTATAAAATCAGGAGTATTAATTGATGCTTATACTATTATAGGCAACAACTGCACTATTGATGAAACCTCTTCGCTAAAGAGGACTATTGTATGGGACAACTGCCATATTGGACATTCTGTTCAATCAAGAGCGTCAATTCTTTGCAATAAAGTTGTTGTAAAAAATAATGTTAATCTTTATGAAGATTCAGTTATTGGTTCTGAATCCTTGATTTCTTCAAACGTTACTATTAACCCCGGTATTAAGATTTGGCCATACAAAAAAATTAAAGAAGAGACCGTAGTTAATAACAATCTTGTCTGGGGGACCAAGATTGCAAAAACTCTTTTTGGTAATCGAGATATTTCAGGAGAGATAAATATAGATATTACGCCTGAATTTTCAAGCCTATTAGGCTCTGCATACGCAAATTTAGTAAAAAAAGATAAACCAATTATTATATCATGCGACGATACAAACGCTTCAAAAGCTATAAAAAATTCAATTTTATCCGGAGCATTATCATCAGGTGTAAAAATAATAGACATTGAAAATATTATGCTTCCAATAACAAGGCACGCAATTAGATTCTACAACGCATCAGGTGGTATTCACGTATCATTGGATGTATATGAAAAGAACAAAATACACATTGAATTTTTAAACGAAAATGGCGGAAACATAGATAGAAACACTGAAAAAAAACTAGAACACCTTTATCAAAGACAAGACTTTGAAAGATGCAATTCTGACGGCATAAATGATGTAGTCAAGGTATACAACTATACTTCTTTATATCTAAATAGCATTATTGAGCTGCTTAAGAATACTTCAAAAATTAAAAGCAAACGGCCAAAGGTTTTGATTGCATCTAATAATGAAACTAATATTTATCTAATCAATAGGCTTATGCAATCCATAGGATGTAGAACAATAATCGACTATAGTCTGATTGATATTGAGATTAAAGATTCTATTATAAATTCAATCAAAAGTCGCGTAACAAACGAAAAAATATTTTTAGGATATTTGATAAATGAAAATGCAGAAACATTAACTGTTATAGATGATAAAGGAAACATTATAGATAGCGAAAGATATTTGTTATTGTCGGAAATAATGCTTGGACGTTCAGGTAATCTAAGCAAATTCATAGTTCCATATACTGTAACAAATCAGGTAGATGAAATAGGTAGTTGCTACAACATAGAGATTGTTAGAACAAAATCAAACCTTTCAAATATTATAAACTCTATGCTAGATAGCAAAGAAAGCGACTCCTATAATCAATATCTATTAAATTTTGATGCTTTTAGTGCAAGCGCGATAATAATAGATTATCTTTTGGGAAATAACATTGATTTAAGCGATTTAGTTAACGAAATTCCTAAATTCCATACAAAGCAAAAAGAAATATACTGCGATTCAAGCCAACGTGGAAGAATAATCAGACAGTTAATTGAAGAACATAAAGGGCAAAATATCGAATTGTTTGAAGGAATAAAAATCAATCTACCTCATGGTTGGGCACTTGTGGTTCCAGACAATGAAAAGGCTAAGTTTAATTTATACGCTGAAGGGCAAACAGAAGAATATGCTGAAGAAATATGCAATGAAGTATATGATAGGATATCAAAATTAATAAATATTACTTAAGGAAAGGGGAAATGGGCACATGTTATATGTTGCTATTTTCTTTGCCGCACTTCTATTAACTCTCATTATAATAAACAAACCCGTTAAAAAATCAAAAGTTTATATAGAAATCAAGGATGCTATATTGAGTTATGATGAACTTATTCAGCATGCTAAAGAAATTGCAAAGGGACACTCTATATCAAAAAATAAACGGGGCATTAGCAATATTAAGCCCCGTTTAATTGATAATTACAAATATATCTGTGATACATATGTCAAGACAAATGAGAAAGCAAAAGAAAGAAAAAGTTTGCCTTCCGGAAGTGATTGGCTTCTTGATAATTTTTATATTGTAGAGGAAACTTATAAAAATGTAATACGAAATATAAATAGCGATATCTATAAAGAATTAGAGGTATTGGACAAGGGCTATTATAAAAATTTTCCTCGCATATTTATACTTGCTATTGAACTTATATCACACACTGATGGTAGAATCGACAGGGACATCCTTGTAAATTTCCTGAACTCCTATCAAAAAATACACCCTCTATCGATGAACGAAATTTGGGCATTGCCTTTAATTATTTCAATTGCTTTAATTGAGAAATTAAGATTTTTATGCGAAAAAATAAATGCAACTCAATATGAATGGGAAAAGGTCGAATCTGCTCTAAGGTTTGATGACTATGAAAAAATTACTGAACATCTAATAAAGGATTTAGAAGAAAAAAAGATTACTTCAACTTATATAGAACATCTTACTGAAAGCTTGAAAAGAAACGATTATTACTATGAACCTATTTTGGATTTTATCAAGTCAAAACTATCAGATGAAAACATAAGCATTGATAATGCAATAAATATAGAGCACCAAGAACAGTCACAGCATACTATATCTTTTGGAAATAGCATCAACAGCCTAAGGCTAATAGGTTCACTTGACTGGAATGAGATTTTTGAAGAAGTTTCAGCAGTTGACAAAATATTATCTAATGATGCATATTTCCTAAAACAGGACAGTGAAACTCGTGATTATTATAGACACGTAGTAAGAAAATTATCTAAAAGATATAAGGTATCAGAGAGTAAAATAGCTAAAACGTTAATATTGCTATCTAAAGAATTTGGTGAAGATGAGAAATCCAGCCATATTGGTTATTACTTACTAGATGATGGAAGAAATGTTTTAATTAACAAACTTACTGGAAAAATTAGCTCTGACAAAAAGAAAGCCAAGAGATTACTCTATTTTTCAACAATAATTCTATTCCTACTGCTATCAACGTCATCTTTTGCTTATTTGGTATATTTTGTTTCTGGAAAAGTAACATTAAGTCTTGTTTCTTTTATACTGATTTTGTTTCCTTTTAGTGATATTTCTATATCTATTGCTAATTGGATATTCACTCACATTTTCGAAGCTACTTTTTTACCTAAGCTTGAGTTTAAAGATGGTATACCTGAAGAATATAAAACAATTGTAATAGTTCCAACTGTATTTCCAAATGTTGAGAGAGTAAAAAGTATTTTTAGACAATTAGAAATAAACTATAATGCAAATAAAGGAAAAAATATTTACTTTGCTGTTTTAGGAGACTTTGTTGACTCTAAGGAAGAAATAGTTGGAAACGAAAAAGAAATTATAGATAAAGGTTTAGAGCTTGTTAACAGTTTGAACAAAAAATATTCAAGTGATGAAAATATATTCTACTACTTTCACAGAAAAAAAATTTTTAATCAAAGGCAAAATAAATGGATGGGATGGGAAAGAAAAAGAGGAGCAATTTTTGAGTTTGTTGAACTTATCAGGGGCAGTCAGGAAACAACATATACATTGATTTCATCAGATATATCCGTTCTCAAAAATGCAAAGTATATATTGACAGTAGATGCCGATACAATAATGCCTATAGGGAGTGCTGAAAAACTAATTGGAGCTATCTCCCATCCATTGAATAAAGCTGTATTTGATGAATCAACAAAAGTTGTCAAAAAAGGTTACGGTTTAATCCAACCCCGTATAGGCATAAATATAGAAAGTGCAAATAAGAGCACGTTTTCTAGAATATTTGCAGGCAACGGTGGCATTGACCCCTACTCTAAAGCAATATCTGATATTTATCAGGATGTTTTTCAGGAAGCTATTTTTACAGGAAAAGGCATATTCGATATTGATATTTTCAAAGAAAGTTTAAAAGATATACCGGAAAATACTCTTTTAAGTCATGATTTGATAGAAGGTAGCTACTTAAGGGTAGGATTAGTAACAGATGTAGAATTAATAGATAACTACCCCGAAAAATATAGTTCATACATGATGCGTTTACACAGGTGGACTCGCGGCGATTGGCAAACAATACATTGGCTTAAATCTAAGATTAGGGATGCAAATGGTAGAGTTGTAAAAAATCCACTCAACTTTATTTCAAAATGGAAAATAATTGATAATCTGAGAAGAAGTATTTTACCTATTTCGTATTTTATATTGATACTATTTAATATTCTGTTTGTAAGTAATATAATTATATTCCTTATAGTAATATCTTCAATGTTTTTCCCTATTGTTTTGGGATTGCTTGATTATATCAATTTGAAATGGATTATTTCTCCAAGAGAAAAGTTAAATGGAAATCTGATATATGGACTTAAAGCAACAGTTTATCAGAGTCTATTGAACTTTGCGTTCCTTCCTTATCAGGCATATATGATGGCGCACGCAATTTTTAAAACTCTCTATAGAATTTATATATCCAATAAAAATACTCTCGAATGGGTTACAGCAGCTGATGTTGAAAGCACTTTAAAGAACGATTTGAAAAGTTATTTTATCAGAATGTATCCTGGGATAATTTTATCAGTTATATGTTTAGTATCATCATTTGCAATTAATAGTTTAATATTTTCAACATTAATTGTTTGTATTTTGTGGCTTTCTTCACCCTATATAGCATATTCAATTAGCATTATTAAAACTCAATCCTTTGAAATTGAAAAGGAAGACGTAGAAATAATAAGACGCATTGCAAGAAAAACCTGGCTGTATTATGAAGAATTTAGCGGCAAGGATAATAACTACCTGCCTGTGGATAATTATCAACAAAGTCCCGTTAGAAAAGTTGCACATAGAACTTCACCTACGAATATAGGGTTTTATCTTTTGAGTTGCCTTTCGGCATATAATCTTGGCTATTTATCCTTTGAAAGTTTTTTGAATAAAATATATGACACACTAACTACATTAGAAAAATTAAAAAAGTGGAATGGCCATCTATTCAATTGGTATGATACAAGAACTCTTGAGGTTTTAAGACCATACTATATTTCAACAGTAGACAATGGCAATTTTATAGGGTATTTAATTACTCTAAGGCAGGGTATTAATGATTTATTGAGCAAACCTTTGCTCTCTAAAGAGACTGTTTTGGGCTTAAGGGATACTATTAATCTTACTGTTGAACTTGATAATAATTTTAACGATAGAATTAGCGAATTATTATCTTATGAAAAGCTGGATTATGATTTGCTTTATAAACTTTGTGTTGAACTATCATCAATCCCTCAAAGCAAAATTGTGTGGACAAAAAAGACCATCGATTATGCTGCTGAAATAAAAAATCAGATTGAAACCTTAATGCCGTTTATACTATTGAATACAGATGATGAAAAATTGAGCGAACAAATAACAAATATTAAAGAAAATCCATCTCTTAACAATTTATTGTCAGTTTGTGAAAAAGTATTAAATGAAAAATTATCTAATGAAGTTAATGTATTTGAAAAAGCATATAATAAAGTTTCTGAGCTTATAAACTTAACCTGTGATATAATCAATCGTTTAAACAAAATAATAGATAATACTGATTTTACATTGTTATATGATGAAAAGCGCGACTTGTTCTCAATTGGTTTCAATGTGGAAGAAAATAAACTTACCAATTCATATTATGATTTGCTTGCATCTGAAAGTAGGCTTGCAAGTTACCTTGCTGTTGCAAGAAGAGAAGTTCCATCTACTCACTGGTTTAAGCTTGGTAGAAGTCTTGTTAAAATAAATGGCTATAGAAGCTTAGTTTCATGGACTGGAACCATGTTTGAATATTTTATGCCACCTATAATAATGAAGACATTTGATAATACCCTATTAAGCGAAACATATCATACTGCTATAAAAGCTCAGATAAATTATGGGGAAAGTAGAAAGGTCCCATGGGGAACTTCGGAATCTGGCTTCTATACATTTGACCTTTTACTAAACTATCAGTATAAAGCATTCGGGGTGCCCGACCTTGGATTAAAGAGAGGGCTAATAAATGATATGGTTGTATCACCGTATTCGACTATTCTTGCACTACCCTTTAGTCCAAAGGAGTCTATGAAAAATATCAAAAAAATATTGAATGACATTGGAGAAGGAGTTTATGGGCTTTATGAAGCCATAGACTACACACCCGATAGACTTCCAAGAAATAAAAACGCGGCTGTAGTAGAAAGCTTTATGGCGCACCATCAAGGTATGATTCTTGCATCTATTAATAACTTCTTGAATAAAAACATACTTGTTGAATACTTTCATTCAGACCCAGTGATTAAATGCGGTGAATTTTTACTGCAGGAAAAAGTTCCTCTAAGGGTTATTATTACAAAAGAACATAAAGAAACAGTTAAACCATTTAAGCGTGAAGAATACAAAGAACAGATAGTTGTTAGAGAATTAGGTGCATTTGATTGCGACATTCCTGTTTGCCATGTTCTTTCAAACGGAAACTATACTTTAATGTTAACAAATGGAGGTTCATGCTTTAGCAAATTGAATGATATTTATATAAATCGATGGCGAGATGATGTAACTCAAAGGCTATATGGCAACTTCATATTCATTAGAAATCTTAACAGCGACAAGATATTCTCTACAACTTTTGAACCAGTATGTAAAAAAACAAGATATTATAAAGTTAAATATTCTCCAGATAAAGCTGAATATTTAACCAAAGAAGATGACCTTGAAGTTCATACTGAAATATGTGTATCACCTGAGGATAATTGTGAAATAAGAAAAGTAACTATTACAAATTTTAGCAATGACGATGTTTTACTTGAAACTACAAGCTATTTTGAAATAGTGCTTAACAATATCATGGCAGATATTGCACATCCTACCTTTAGCAATTTATTTGTTAGAACGGAATTTGATGATAAATACAATGCAATTTTTGCTTCGAGACGACCACGAGAAGAAGGAAGAACTCCTTACTGGGCATTTTCTTCAGTTGTTTTGCAAGGCAACCAAATCGGTGATACAGAATATGAAACAGATAGATTGAAATTTATTGGTAGGGGTAAAAGTTTGAAAGATGCTATTGCTCTAAAGCATCCTCTATCTAAATCAGTTGGCGCTGTATTAGACCCTATTATGAGTTTAAGAAACAGGTTAGAAATAAAGAAAGGTGAATCTGCTACAATAACTTATGTTATTGGCGTTGGGCCCAACAAGGATGAGGTTTATGATTTATGCAAGAAATATACGGATACATCTAATATTCAAAGGGCATTTGAACTTGCAGGAATAAGAAGCAAAATGGAGTTTAGATTCCTTAATCTAAAACCTGATGAAGTTGAAGCTTTTGACAGCATGCTATCGCATATAATTTATTTAAGTCCCTTAAAACAACGATATAAGGATTTACTTAAAAACAACACAAAGGGGCAGCAATCTCTTTGGCAATACGGCATTTCGGGTGACTTGCCTGTAGTTTTAGTTACCATTGATAAATCTGAAGATATTGACCAAGTAAGAACAATGCTTAAAGCACATGAATATTGGAGAAACAAAGGAATACGAGTTGATTTAGTAATTCTAAACCAAGATGAAGGTTCTTATTTGCAGCCCTTACGTGATTTAATATTGGACACCGTTATGAGAAGTATAACAAGCGATAAAGTAAATTCAGCAGGCGGAGTATTCATATTAAATGCTAACGAAATGCCAGTAGAAGATGTGAATTTGTTGTATACTGTTGCAAGGTTAATAATCCATTCCCAAAAGGGCTCTATTGTTAAGCAAATTAAATCTACTCCTGTTTATACAGAATCTTATAAAATTGAGCCAACTATAATCTCAGATACTTTACCATATAACGATATCCCTTTGGGAAATCTTGAATTTTTCAATGAAATTGGAGGTTTTGACACACAAAATAATGAATATGTAATAAAAATAAAAGGCGATACCAATACTCCTCTACCCTGGTCTAATGTAATAGCTAATGAAAAATTTGGCTCGCTAATAACTGAAGCCGGTGGTGGTTATTCATGGTATAAGAATAGTCGTGAAAACAAAATAACACCATGGAGTAATGACCCAGTTTCGGATTCCCAGGGTGAAGTGATTTATATAAAGGACAATGAAACTAATGAGTATTGGAGTATAACGCCAAATCCAGTTAGACAGAATAAATCGTATATCATTAGGCATGGTTTAGGTTATTCAAAGTTTATTCAGGAAAATCATTATTTATATCAGGAGTTAATAAGTTTTGTTCCCGTTGAGGATACTTTAAAAATAAATTTGATTAAAATAAAAAACACTGCAAACGTGGATAGAAAAATAAGTTTATATTACTATATAAGGCCGGTATTAGGGGTTAGCGAAAATAGTTCACAGCAATTTATATTAACAGATGTTTTACCTTTAACGGGGACTATAATATTTAAAAACACCTATAACACAGATTTTCCTGGCACCGTTTCGTTTGTTGATACGTCCGAAATAAAAGACAGCTTTACTTGCGATAGAATGGAGTTTATAGGCCCATACAAAGATTTAAGAATGCCCTATGGAATTATGAAGGATGAACTTTCAAACAATTTCGGGGCAGGTTATGACCCTTGTGTTGCAATAAAAATTTCTGTAGACGTAAAATCACAAGAAGAAAAAGAAATAGTCTTTCTACTTGGCGCCGCAGATAAATATGAAGACGTCACTTTGTTAGTTAATAAGTATAAAAGTATCACAAAATGTGTAGAGGAATTAAATAAAGTAAAGACGCATTGGAATTCTCTTGTAAATGTATTGCAGGTAAAAACTCCAGATAGGTCGATGGACATTATGCTTAACTCATGGCTTATTTATCAAACACTATCCTGCAGATTGCTTGCAAGAAGTGCATTTTATCAAAGCGGAGGTGCTTATGGATTTAGAGACCAACTACAGGATGTTCTGTCGTTAATAAATATTTCTCCTAAAATTGCCCGTGAACAGATTATACTTCACTCTAAGCATCAATTTGTTGAAGGTGACGTTTTACACTGGTGGCACAATACGGCAAATACAAAGGGAATTAGGACTAAATTCTCCGACGACCTTTTATGGCTTCCATTTGTTGTAATTGAATATATATATAAAACAGGTGATTATTCAATACTTGATGTCAAAACAAAATTCTTAGAAGGTGAGCCATTACGTGAAAACGAAGACGAAAAATACGGAGTTCCTGTTAAATCAGAAGAAAAGGCTTCTATTTATGAACACTGTATAAGAGCCATTGAAAGGTCCTTGAATTATGGTGAACACGGTATTCCATTAATGGGTTCAGGCGATTGGAATGACGGAATGAATACCGTTGGAAATAAAGGAAAAGGCGAAAGCGTTTGGCTTGGCTGGTTCATATTTGCAATACTGAAAAAATTTATCCCTTTGTGCAAACTAAAATATGATTATCATAGGGCTGAAAGGTATGAAGATGCCATCAACAATATTTTAAAATCTATTGAAGAAAATGCGTGGGATGGTGAATGGTATAGAAGGGCTTACTTTGATGATGGAACTCCTTTAGGTTCAAGTTTAAATACAGAGTGCAAAATAGATTCACTCGCTCAAACATGGGGTCTAATAAGCGGAGCAGCAGATTATAATAGAGCTTTAATTGCTATGAAATCTCTCGAAAATTACTTAATAAACCGCGAAGCCGGGATAATAATGCTCTTCACTCCACCATTTGATAAAAGTGATTTACACCCAGGTTATATAAAGGGTTATGTGCCTGGAGTTAGGGAAAATGGTGGTCAATACACCCACGCGGCAACTTGGGTTATTTATGCATACGCCATTTTAGGCGATGGTGATAAGGCATGGGAACTTTTCAACATGATTAATCCAATTAATCACAGCAGAACACATTTTGAAGTTGCAAAATACAAAGTTGAACCTTATGTAATGGCTGCTGACGTTTATGCTGTCGAGCCCCATGTTGGAAGAGGCGGCTGGACCTGGTATACAGGTTCATCCAGTTGGATGTATAAAGTTGGTATAGAAGAAATACTCGGCTTCAAAAAATCAGGCGATAAATTGATGATAGACCCTTGCATTCCAAAGCATTGGCAGGAATATGAAATGACCTATAGGTATATGGACACCACTTATAAAATAAGAGTATTTAATACAGACGGGAAAAATAAAGGCGTGAGTAAAACAATCCTGGATGGTAATTTGCTAGAAAAAAATATAATACCACTGGTTAATGATGTGGTAGAGCATGTTGTTGAAGTGGTGTTATAAATATTGTTTTACCAAGATTGCTATTGTAAAGCCCTATGATTGATGCCATATTAAAATCATCATAGGGCTTACTAAATATTTTTAGTCGAAATGAAGTTCAAAATATAGGCATTAATTTTTTATACTAGAAATATTACATTATTGTAAAGTCAATATTTTAACCTCTCCAGGTAATAGCTTTATTATTAACTTATCGCCTGATTTAAATTTTTCCATAATATTTTTTGAGCTGAATAATGTTTTTATGTCTATTGCTGGCCCATCCAACAATTTATCTAAATCAATTTTGATGCTCACGCTATTTTCAAAATCTCCGTTTCCAACAACTAACAGCAATCTATCATTCTTTTTCTTTATTTTATATGCTATAACAATGGTTGATTCGTTTCCCGCTCTAATCTTTGTAAAATTTTCCATAGTAAGTTGTTTAAGATACTTTCTTCTTATCTTGCTTATTTTCTCAATTAGTTCAATCATATTATTTGAAATAGCATCATTCCAATGAAGTGCATATTTATCAAAGAATGCAAGTTTACCGTAAAGAGGGTCATTCTCTGGGAGCATAAATCTTCCATTAGGTTGAGGGTCCAGTCCTAAATTCATTGGTTGAACTTCAAATATTTCCATTCCAGATGTAATGAATGGAACAGTGTTTGGTAAAAAATTATTAATAACTGCAGCAAATTTTGAAAAGTCTTTTCCACCTTCCCTTGATGCTGCTCTTGGTGTATCAGGTGTCTCAGCTGTTGCAAATACTGGCAGTTTTAATTTTGAAACGTCATAAATCATTTTCTTAAAATGACCTTCCTTTATTCTTGGTTCTGCCCACCAGTATTCACCAATAATCATATTGTAACCAGACTTAAGAGCCTTTTTATCGGCTTTGTTGTTAAGTTCCTCAGCTATGAATCCGAAGTCTTCATCGAATTCTCTTGGTTTTCCTATTAACATCTGTTCAAGCTCATAGGGAAGTGCATGCCCCATATCTATTCTAGCACCATCAATTCCAAAATTTCTTTGATAATGAGGAATTATATCGGCAATTTTGTTCCAAAGCTCAATATTTTTAATTTTACCTTGAAAAACATTTCCCCTTATTATATCAAAAAGAATATATGGGGGCTGTTTTTCATCCACAAATTTAGCTGATTTGACTGGATTGTCTAAATACAGCCTTAAATAAGTAACATCACTCCAAGGTGGTTGTGGGTCATTAATACAATCAGAAAAAGCTGGTGCAGTTGTAATTCCAAATTCCTTTTCTATCAAATCAAAAAAGTCTAGACTTTTATCTTCCTTGCATCTTTTCTGAATGCTTTGCCATTTTTCAGGATTTATCTTGTCTGGAGAAGGAACAAACAATTTTAAATGTTCCTTAACTTCCTTATCGTTATATATAGCTTCTACATTATCGTCATCAGCCTTTGTAAATGGTTTAAAACCTTCTACTGTAGGTGGATGATATTTATCGATGTCGCAAAGCTTTATCCAATAGAACCAGTCTGGATGTTCAAGTATAAGGTCAGAATCCCTCGCTGATGTTCTTGGAATAATGTCTATCATAGTTCTTATTCCAAATGCATGACAAGCCTCATTAAATGCCTTAAATTCATCCTCAACTGTTGTATCTTCTAATAGATTGTCCTTTAAATTAGGGTCTATTTCAAAAAAATTCTTAATAGCATAGGGTGAGCCCATCTCTCCCTTTGAATATCGCATGCTATTTTTTGTAATTGGAAGCATATAAATTGCATCAAATCCCATTTTCTTTATAAGTGGTAACAAAACCAGTGTTTTAATAAAAGTCCCTGTATCCTTTAAACCAAATTTATTTGTAAGTTCAAGTTTCCCATCTGCATCATGGTCCCATGCAGAAGATGTTCTTATCTGCATACCATACACATTGCTCTTTTTGAGCCAGTCTCCACCTCTATAGCCTTTTTCATGTCTTTCTTTTTTTATTTTTGATAATGGTCTACTGTAGTCTACTCCCTCTTTAAGCTTTGGCAATATGATTTTCTCGATACATTGATAATAAAATTTATATGGATTTACTGTTATCGTTCCATCATCATTAACCTTTTTTTCATCTCCAGTATAGCCAAATGAATCCCAAATACTTGGAACTTTGTAATCCATATCTTCGCCTAAACAAATCTTATCTTTAAGCAACAATGCTATTTTCCCTATTGAAGAGCTGCTAAAACTCATACCCCGCCTCCTAACTATGCAATCGTTTGAACACATTTTTATTATACAATAAAATCCCCTTTTTCAATAGGGTATTTAAAAATTTTTATTTATGTTTAATAATTTTTTGTATAACTTTATTTCTACAATTTTTACCTTAACAAATTTTTTGTTAGCCAATTTTTTCAGATTTCATATAATATTAATGAATCATTTAAAGGTGATATATATGTTTTGCACTTTTTTTAAATTTCCAATGATGCAAAATATTTCAAATTATGCCTATGCAAAAATTAAAGGGAGTTCCGATTATCCTCAAATTTTCGGTTGGGTTTTCTTTTATCAAACCGAACAGGGTGTTTATGTCTTGGCTGACATCCTAGGCCTTCCTGATTACAAAATCGATGAAAAAACTAAAAGACCAATTGGTCCACATGGATTTCACATTCATGAATTTGGCAACTGTGAAGAAAACTATGATGCATTTATTAAGACAGGAGGCCATTATAATCCGACAAATCAGCCCCATGGCAACCATGCCGGTGATTTCCCAGTTCTATTTTCCAATGATGGTCGAGCCTTTATTATTTTTCTTACTAACAAATTCAAAGTTGATGACATTATAGGTAAATCAGTTATAATTCATGAAAATCCCGATGATTATAGAACACAACCTGCTGGAGATTCTGGAAAAAGAATCGCATGCGGAGTAATTAGAAGGTATTAGTTATTTTCAAGGATAAATTTGTATATTTAACACGAAACCCTCCTATGAAATTCTTAGCTTATTCAACAGGAGGGTTTTTAATTTTTGCAACGTTATACTTCAATATTTAATTTTTTATTATATTATTAAGTTGAAAATACTACTTAATTCATGGTTTTATTAAATCCTCATTTAATCCATCCTTTAGCAAACTATAAGGTATTGTAAATTCCTGTATTCCTGCAACATAGGGTGCCAGTTCATATAGTCCGTAGTATACTACAAGGCCTTCGCTTGTAATATAAAATGGCTGTTCATCTGTAAATTTAGCAACTGTATCAAGTGCATCATCAAAATATGGAATATCGTTCTTATTTTCTTTAATTTGCCTTTGAATTTCATTTACTATTATTGTTTTATAGTCAAATCCCTTTTTGAATATATCTTTATATCCCAATGTTTTACCGTTTTTAAGGTTTAGATTATATGCTTTAATAACTGTATTTCCATGGGCCCCGCCTGTATATTCATAAAAAGTAACTGGTATGCTTAAAATGCAGTTGCAATTAAATGCCACTTTAAATCTTGTATATGCCTCATAGGGATTTCTTAAGACGCCGTCCTTTTGAGCCTTTAATGCCATTTTTTCAATTCTTCTGCTGAAGCTGAAAATGTCTTTTATGAACATTGCATTAATTTTTCTTTGAATACGTAAATTTTTAAGCCCAATAATATTTGGAACATCAAGATTAGATTTAATTACATCAGTCACTTTTTCATAGTGAAAGTTTCTTACGGTTACTTTGCATTCTTCTTTTGCGTTGCTGTTTTGATCTAGTGCAAACGCATTGCCTGTATTAATCAGTGCAATTGAAATGATTAATAATGCTGATATTATTTTTTTCATTTTTTCACCTTCCTTCCTTAATTTCTACTTTTATTTTTCCCATAAGGAAGGAATTTATTTTTATAAATAAAAAGAGCTGAATCTTCAGCTCTGGCAAAATGTGAAATGTGCGGTGGCTGGAACCTCATTTAACAAGAATGCAAGGAATTCCTCCCTTGAAATACTGCACCCTAATACCTGTTTAACTGATATTGCTATATCTTTAAGTTCTTCATGGAATTCATCTTGATTCAAATTTACACCTATACCTATAATTGCGTATTTTAAGCATTCACCATTAAAAAAGGTTTCTGTTAATATTCCAGCTAACTTCCTACCATTCAAATAAACATCATTTGGATATTTTATATAGGCATGAACATCAAATTTCTCCAGTGCTTTTACAACAGCCTTTGCAGCAGAAATGCTTAAAAATGCAGTATTTTTTATCCACTCCGGTGGCAATATAATCGATAAAGCAATTGATTGTCCTTTACATGTGGACCATCTTCTCCCATGGGTTCCTCTTCCCTTTGTCTGTTCTTCAGCTAATATACAAAGTCCCCATTCTCCTAATTCAGCATAATCCTTTGCTATGTCATTGGTTGATGATATAGAATCAAAAAATATCAACTTTCTTCCTAATACATTTGTATTAAGTAAAGTGAAATATCTTTTAGAATCAAATTTAACATTCCCTATTGTTAAGAAAACATTTTCCATTTAATCTACACCACTATTCAATAAACTTTCCTATTTTTCTGAACTTATCATATCTATTCTTTAGTAATGTTTCAATCTCACATTCTTTTAATGTTTCCAATTCCTTAATTAAATTTTCTTTTATCGATTCAGATGTTTTTTCAATATCTTTATGTGCACCACCAATGGGTTCTTTAATTATTTTGTCTATGATTCCAAACTCCAAATGATCCTGAGCAGTTAATTTCATATAAGATGCAGCCTCTTTTGCCCTTGTGGCATCCTTCCAAAGTATACTAGCAAATCCTTCAGGGGATAGGATGGAATAGATAGAATGTTCAAGCATCCAGACTCTGTCCGCTACAGCAAGAGCAAGTGCACCACCGCTACCACCTTCTCCAATTATCAGAGTAATTATTGGAGTTTTAATGCCCGACATTTCAAATAAATTTTTAGCAATAGCTTCTCCCTGCCCTCTCTCCTCTGAGCCTATTCCACAAAAGGCTCCTGGAGTATCAACAAAGCAAATTATAGGCCTATTAAACTTTTCAGCCTGCTTCATCAGCCGCAATGCTTTTCTGTATCCTTCAGGATTAGGCATTCCAAAGTTTCGCCTAATGTTTTCCTGCGTATTTCTGCCTTTCTGCTGCCCTATAACTGTTACCGGCTTCCCATCTAAAAGAGCAATTCCACCTACTATAGCCTCATCATCTTTAAACAGTCTATCCCCATGAAATTCAATAAAATTGTCAAATATTTTATCAATCAAATCAAGAGACGTTGGTCTTTCTAATTTTCTTGCAATCTGAACCTTATCCCACGCTGAAATATTTATTAGAGCTTCCTTTTGTAAATCGCTTAATTTCTTTGATAAAATTTCTATTTCACTGCTCAAATCGATATTTTGACATTTTGCAAAATCCTTAAGTTCTTTTATCTTCTTTTCCAATTCTTCTGATGCCTTTTCCATTTCAAATATATTCAAAGTATCACCTCCTGTGCATTAAAAGGATTTGATAAAGGGTTTTCTTTAATTCTTCTCTTTTAACTATAGCATCTAAAAATCCGTGTTCTAAAAGAAACTCAGCCCTTTGAAATCCTTCAGGAAGTTTTTGTTTTATCGTCTGCTCTATAACCCTAGGTCCTGCAAATCCTATAAGTGCACCAGGTTCTGCAAGTATAATATCTCCAAGCATTGCAAAACTTGCAGTTACACCACCTGTTGTTGGATCCGTCAATACTGAAACATATAAAAGTCCCTCATCGGAATGTCTTTTTATAGCAGCACTTGTTTTTGCCATCTGCATAAGCGAAAAAATACCCTCTTGCATTCTCGCACCACCAGATGCAGTAAAAATTATAACAGGTATCTTTTGCTCTGTTGCTCTTTCTATTGCCCTTGTAATTTTTTCACCAACTACCGAGCCCATGCTTCCCATCAAAAAATTGCTGTCCATTGCTGCAATAACGCATTTTTCACCGTTAATAAGTCCTTCTCCTGTAACAACAGCCTCATTTAATCCTGTTTCTTTATTCAATTTTTTAAGTTTTATTTCATATTCAGGATAATCAAGGGGGTTTAGACTCATCATATCCCTATCATATTCTTTAAAAGTATTATTATCTATGACTAAATCTATCCTTTGTCTTGCCGCAATCCTAAAGTATTTGCTGCAATTAGGGCATTTCATTAGATTGTTTTCTAAATCACTTTTTAAAATTATCTTCCCACATCCATCACATTTTGTCCAAAGTCCATCAGGTATGCTGTTCTTGCTTTCAACTATTTCATTAACAGTCTTTTGTTCAGTTTTACCTGATGGAACAGTTACATACTGCTTTTTCTTAAATAAATTAAGCATTAAATCACCACCCTAAATCAACGGTGCAAAATTCTCATAAGATACCCTGTATCATAATTTCCTTCTAAAAATTCTTCTTCACCTAATAATCTGTAATGCAAATCAATATTTGTTTTAACTCCTTCTATCACAAACTCCTCAAGTGCTCTTTTCATCCTTTGTATTGCTTCGTTTCTATCCTTGCCGTGAACAATAAGCTTTGCAATCATTGAATCATACGTTGGTGGAATAGTGTAACCCTGATAAATTGCACTATCAATTCTTACACCATTTCCACCTGGGAAATGTAGAAACTCAATCTTTCCAGGTGAAGGCCTGAAATCATTTTCTACATCTTCTGCATTAATTCTGCATTCTATTGCATGGCCTTCTAAAACTACATCTTCCTGAGAAAAGTTTAATCTTTTCCCCGCAGCTATATTAATCTGCTCCTTTATAAGGTCAATTCCTGTAATCATCTCCGTTACAGGATGTTCTACCTGAATTCTTGTATTCATTTCTATAAAATAAAAATCTCCATTTTTATCAAGTAAAAACTCAATCGTTCCTGCATTTTTATAATTAACTGCCTTTGCCGCCCTTACTGCTACTTCACCCATCTTTTTTCTTAGCTTATGATTCATCAATGCTGAAGGAGCTTCCTCTATAATCTTTTGATTTCTTCTCTGCATCGAACAGTCTCTTTCACCAAGATATAGTGTATTACCATAAGAATCAGCAAGTATTTGAAACTCAATATGCTTTGGATTTTCAACGAATTTTTCTATATACATTGAGTCATCTCCAAATGCGTTTTTTGCCTCATTTTTAGCAGTTTCAAATGCCTTCTTCAGCTCTTCCAAACCACGAACAATCCTTATGCCTCTTCCGCCTCCGCCTGCAGATGCTTTAATCATAACGGGAAAGCCTATTTCTTGGGAAATATTTATGGCATCTTCAATTGTCTCCACCCTGCCTTCAGAGCCTGGAACTACTGGGACTCCAGCTTTAATCATAATTTCCCTTGCCTTTGATTTGTTTCCCATCATTTCAATTGATTCTGCTGATGGACCTATAAAGGTAATATTGCAATCCTCACATAACCTTGCAAATTTACTGTTTTCAGATAAAAAACCAAACCCAGGGTGTATAGCCTCCGCTCCAGTTAATACTGTAGCACTTATTATATTTTCCATATTTAAATAGCTATCTCTTGCCTTAGCTGGTCCTATACAAACTGCTTCATCAGCAAGCTGAACATGAAGAGCTTCCCTGTCAGCTTCCGAAAATACTGCAACAGTCTTTATCCCCATTTCTTTGCAGGCTCTTATAATTCTAACAGCTATCTCGCCTCTGTTGGCAATAAGTATCTTTTTAAACATAGCATCACTCCTCGAGTCCAATTGCAAAGGAAATCTCAGCTTCACAGGCCTTTTTGTCATCAACATAGGCAATTGCTTTTCCTATTCCTATTGGCCCTCTTCTTTTAATTATTTCAACCTCCAGTCTTAAAACATCACCAGGAACTACTTTTCTTCTAAATTTTGCACCATTAATTCCAGTAAAATAGGCTATCTTCCCTCTATATTCATCTAGTGATAAAATAGCTACGGCACCCACCTGTGCAAGGGCTTCTATTATTAAAACACCTGGCATTACTGGTTTTCCTGGAAAATGCCCCTGAAAAAATGGCTCATTTATACTGACACATTTAATTCCCACTGCCTTTTCTCCTGGGGTTATGCTTTCAATTCTATCTATTAAAAGGAATGGATATCTATGGGGGACAATTTTTAATATATCCTCTGCAAAAATCATCTTCCTCACCTACACTTTAATTCTAAAAAGCTCCTGTCCAAATTCAACCATGCTTTCATTTTGAACAAGAATTTCAACTATCTCACCATCAACATCGCATTGTATCTCGTTCATAATCTTCATTGCTTCTATGATACAGAGAGTATCTCCTTTTTTCACCTTTGTTCCAACTTCAACAAATGGATTCAAATTAGGTCCCGGTGACCTGTAAAATACACCTACTAAAGGTGCCTTTATTGTATGCAAGTTAGCAGTTGAAACTTCCTTTTTCTCTTCTTTTATGATATTTTCATCAGACTTTACATCAACATATTGAATTGTAGTTTTTGGCAAATTCTCTACACTTTGATACATTATTTCCTTCTTCATAACAATAGTCATATCTTTTGAAATAATTTCAAGGGATGTCAAGCTTGATTTATCCACTGACTGAATTAGTTCTTTAATTTCATTAATGTCCAAAATTATCCCTCCAAATTAAACTTTTTAAATAGTAAACAAGCGTTATGCCCTCCAAATCCAAAGCTATTTGAAATGACACAATTTATATCTTGCTTTCTTCCCTGATTCGGAACATAATCAAGGTCACATTCAGGGTCTTTTGTTTCGTATCCTATTGTTGCGGGAATGTATCCTTCTTCAATTGCCTTTATGCTTATAATAGCTTCTATCGCACCGGCAGCTCCAAGAAGATGTCCCGTCATCGACTTCGTTGAACTTATAGGAACTTTATAAGCTAATTCACCAAAGACCTTTTTAATAGCATCAGTCTCCAATTTATCGTTAAGTGGAGTGCTTGTTCCGTGAGCATTTATATATGATATTTCCTCTAACGCAACATCTGCATCATTTATCGCCTGTTCAATTGCCCTTGCAGCACCTTCAGCGTCTGGAGATGGTGCAGTCATATGATAAGCATCGCATGTAAAACCGTAACCTGTAACTTCACCGTAAATTTTTGCTCCTCGCTTTACTGCATGTTCAAGTTCCTCAAGTAACAATATTCCAGCACCTTCCCCCATGACAAATCCGCTTCTGTTAAGGTCAAAAGGGGTGCAAGCCTTATTAGGTTCGTTCGAATTTGTAAGAGCTGTTAAGTTGGTAAACCCGGCTAGTGCAAGGGGGGTAATCGGTGCCTCTGCTCCCCCTGCTATTAAAACATCAGCATATCCCATTTGAATGTATCTGAATGCCTCTCCAATAGCATTAGTCCCTGATGCGCAGGCAGTTACAACTGAAGAGCAAATTCCCTTCGCACCATACTTAATTGCGACGTTGCCTGATGCCATGTTTACTATTGCCATTGGGATAAAAAGAGGTGCAACTCTATTGGGACCTTTTTGATTTAAATTAGTGTTTTCTTTTTCAATTGTTGAAAGTCCCCCAATTCCTGAACCTATAACTACTCCAAATCTATTTTTATCTATTTTCTCTAAATCAATGTTAGAATCCTTAATAGCTTCATCTGCAGCTACCATCGCAAACTGACAAAATCTGTCCATCCTTTTGGATTCTTTTCTGTCTAAAAATTCTGCTGCATCAAAGTCTTTTACCTCTGCAGCTACTTTTACTTTAAAACTTTCAGTGTCGAAACTTTTAATAATATCTATACCGCATTTTCCTTCTTTTATACTTTTCCAAAAATCTGCAACATTGTTTCCAATTGGGGTTACTGCCCCAAGTCCAGTTATAACAACTCTTCTTTTCATCTGAATCACCTCTTAAATTACCATTCCACCATCAACATTAATTACTTGTCCAGTTATATATGCCGCATTTTCTGAAGCTAAAAATGCTACTAAATTTGCAACATCTTCAGTTTCTCCAAACCTTTTAAGCGGAATATATTCCATCATCTTTTCCTTTATTTTCTCTGGAAGTTTATCAGTCATGTCTGTCTTTATATATCCTGGAGCTACTGCGTTTACAGTTATATTTCTTGATGCCACTTCCTTTGCAACTGACTTAGTTAGACCTATAAGTCCAGCCTTTGCTGCTGCATAGTTTGCTTGTCCTGCATTTCCAATAAGACCAATCACTGAAGAAATATTTATTATTCTTCCATTCTTTTGCTTTATCATATATGGAATTGCATGTTTTATTAAATTGAATGCACCCTTTAAATTTGTTTTATATACATCATCAAAGTCATCTTCTGTCATTCTCATTATTAAATTATCTCTTGTTATCCCTGCATTATTGACTAATATATCTATCTTGCCAAATTTCTCTATGCATTTTTCTACTAGAACCTTTGTTTCATCAAAATTGCTGACATCAGCCTGAACCATCAGAACTTCTCTTCCAATTTCTTTTATTGTATTTTCAAGTTCCTTTAATCTGTCGTTACAAGTTCTATAATTTATAACTACATCTGCTCCCTCTTTTGCAAGTTTTATTGCAATATCTCGACCTATTCCCTTTGCTGCGCCTGTTATAATTGCTATTTTTCCTCTTAACATTTAATCTCCCCCAATGCATTAATTGTATTTTCAAGGGATTTCATATCTTCAATATTTAATACTCTTACTTTCCTGTCTATCTTTTTAATAAATCCTGATAATACCTTTCCAGGCCCTATTTCTATAAAAGTATCAAAGCCATCCTGTATAAGTCTTTTTACGCTGTCCTCCCAAAGAACAGAGCTTTTCATCTGCATCTTTAGAGATTCTTTTATATCACCATTCAAATAATCTCCAGTCTCATTTGCTATAATTGGAATAAAAGGGGGTTTAAATTCAAATTTTTCAATTTCTTTATAAAACTTATCTGCTGCTTGGTTTAAAAGGATTGTGTGAAAAGCACCGCTTACTGAAAGCCTGATAGCCTTTCCTCCCTTTTCAATTGCCACATTGCTTGCAGCTTCTAATGCTTTTTTATGTCCAGCGATTACTGTCTGCTTTGGACAGTTTATGTTTGCAACTTCAATAAATTCTATTTTACATGCTTCCTCTACTATATTTCTGACTTCATTTAGTTCAAGACCTATAATCGCAGCCATACCGTAATTAGTATCTTTAAATGCATCTTGCATTAAATCTGACCTTATCTTAACTATTTTAACCGCATCATAAATATTTATTACATCAGCTGCAACAAGTGCAGAATATTCACCAAGGCTAAAGCCTGCAACTGCATCTGCTTTGATTCCTCTTTCCTTTAAAGCCATCAATGCTGCAATGCTTGCAGTCAAGACGCAAACCTGCGTATTTTCAGTTCTGTCTAAATCTTCCTTGGGCCCTTCAAAACACAGCCTTGAGACATCACCATCAAATGCCTCATTAGCTATTTCAAAAACTTCCCTGGAAAGTTCTATATTATCATAAAGTTCTTTTCCCATTCCTACATACTGGGCACCCTGACCTGGAAAAACAAAAGCTATTTTCCCCACATTGCACCTCCAAAATTACAAATATTTACCTGTATTCTTTCTAATCGCTTCTTCAGCCTCTTTAAATATCTCTTCTATTATCTCGCTGCAGCTTTGTTCCTTTTTCACAAGTCCTGCAATCTGTCCTGCCATTACTGAACCCATCTCTATATCACCTGATTTTGCTGCCCTTTGGAGACTTCCCTTTCCCATCTCTTCAAATTTCTCGACGCTTCCTTCCTTTTCAAACTGGTTCATTATTCTTGCGAGTTTATTAAATAGAATTCTTACTGGATGTCCTGTAAACCTTCCTGTCACTACTGTATCTATATCCTTTGCCTTTAAAACCATTTGCTTGTAGTTTTCATGGACTGTGCATTCCTTTGCGACAAGAAATCTTGTTCCAAGCTGAACTCCTTCAGCACCAAGCATTAGGGCTGCTGCGACTCCTCTTCCATCTCCTATACCACCAGCTGCAATAACTGGAATATTAACAGCATCCACAACCTGGGGAATTAGAGCCATTGTAGTCAACTCTCCAACGTGACCTCCAGATTCTCCACCTTCTGCAATTACTGCATCAGCTCCGTATTTTTCAACTCGTCTTGCAAGAGCAACCGAAGGCACAACTGGAATTACAACTATACCGCTTTCCTTCCAAAGATTTATATATTTTGAAGGATTTCCAGCACCCGTTGTAACTACCTTTACCTTTTCTTCTGCTACTACCTTTGCAACTTCTTCAGCATATGGACTCAAAAGCATTATATTAACTCCAAATGGCTTATCAGTAAGGTGCTTTGCCTTCTTTATTTCTTCCCTTACCCAATCAGCTGGTGCATTACCAGCTGCTATTATTCCAAGACCACCTGCATTTGATACAGCAGATGCAAGTGATGCATCTGCTATCCATGCCATTCCACCTTGAAAAATGGGATATTTTATACCTACTAATTCAGTAATCCGTGTGTTAAACATCTTTATACCTCCAGATAAAAATTTTTATTTTAGAAACTGGAGAACATCTTTTACAGTTTTTAAAACTATTCTAGTTTAGACTCTATGTATGTTACTACATCGCCTACTGTCTTGAAATTTTCTCCCTCTTCAATTTGAATATCAAATTCCTCTTCAATGTTCATTACAAGTTCAACAATATCAAGTGAATCAAGTCCAAGCTCCTCAAAACTTGTTTCAAGCTTTATCTCCTCTGCACTTGTTCCTAAATTTTCTGAAATGATGTTTGTTAATTTTTCAAGTACCATATTAAATTCCCCTTTCAAATTAAAAAATTTTTAAATACTTAAAAGATCTTAGAGCAAAAATTTAACTTATTTTAAAAATCAAAATTTTTGATTTTCAAAATATTAATCAATAAAATTAAATTTTAATAAGTGAAGCACCCCAGGTTAGTCCTCCTCCAAATCCAACAAGTATGACATTGTCTCCTTTGTTAAGTAGCCCTTTTTCTATTGCCTCATCTAATGCAATTCCTATACTTGCAGCCGAAGTATTTCCAAATCTTTCGATGTTTATATAAAATTTATCCGTCCTCAACTTTAATTTTTTAGCTGCAAACTCAATTATCCTAATGTTGGCCTGATGAGGAACAATTAGCTTTATATCTTCTATGTTTAAGTTTGATTCATCTAAAACCCTTTGAATACTATTAACTATAACTTCGGTTGCAAACTTGAATACTTCTTTTCCATCCATATATATAAAGCTTTCTTCCTTTTCTACAGTGGCAACAATGTTGTTCACCTGAAGTGCTGGGATTTTCAACAAATTTCCCTTTGAACCATCGGATGCAATAAATGAAGAATATATGCCTTTTTCTTCACTAATTGATAATATTGCTGCACCAGCTCCATCACCAAACAAAACGCATGTGTTCCTATCCTTCCAATTTACTACCTTGGATAATACCTCTACACCAATTATAAGCGCGTTTTTGTATCTTCCACCTTTAATCATGGAACTTGCTATATCGATAGAATATAAGTATCCTGAACACGCTGCATTAATATCAAAGCATGCAGCACTTTTAGCTCCTATTTTTTCTT
Source organism: Caloramator mitchellensis (assembly GCF_001440545.1). Classification (NCBI taxonomy): domain Bacteria; kingdom Bacillati; phylum Bacillota; class Clostridia; order Eubacteriales; family Clostridiaceae; genus Caloramator; species Caloramator mitchellensis. The sequence continues at coordinate 28,776 of NZ_LKHP01000001.1, read as the reverse complement.
GAACAATGCAGGATACGGAAGGGGTAAAGTTATCTGGAGTAACTGTTGCAACTATTATTAGCTCAATTTGTTCAGGTTTCATATTTACTTTTCTTAATGCATCTTGAGCAGCTTTAACTGCAAGGTCAGATGTGTTTTCACCAGTCGATATTCTTCTCTCTTTAATTCCTGTTCTTGTTGTTATCCATTCATCATTTGTGTCAACAATATGGCTTAAGAAATCATTATCAAGTATCTTCTCAGGAACATATCTTCCTGTTGATAATATTCTTACCTCTTTCATTTAAATCACTCTTTTCTTAGTATTAATTCATATTTCTTTTTAAAGAATTCCTTTAACTTTTCTAAGGAACTAATTAGAATTTCTTCTTCATTTTCATTTAAATCGCTTATTATATTCCTTATCATTTCATGGTGAAATCTCTCATGGAGTTTATAAACAAGTTCTCCTTTGTGAGTAAGTTTTACATAAACAACTCTTCTATCAATTTCTGACCTATATCTTTCAGCATATCCCTTTTTTACAAGCTTATCTACCATTATTGTTAAGGTACCAACAGTTACCTTTAAATCCTGAGCAACTTCACTCATAGTTCTACCGCTCTGCTTGCCAATTGCCTCAATTGTATGAACCTCTGTTATTGATAAATCGCCAAGTTCGCTTCCCTTTAATGCATTCTGCTCAATTATCAAGATGTCGTTAAAAATATCAACAAGTAACTGGTTTAACACCGTATAGGTCTTATTCATTTAATCACCCCATAGCAACTCTTCTTTTTATTATTTTCCCAAGGTATAATGCTATAAATGCTTTTATCATATCCGGTATAATGAATGGAATTAGCCCTATCTTTAAAGCTTTATAAATATCCATCCCAGTCATAAGCTTTAAATAAGGAACTCCAATTAAATAGACAACTAAAATACTACATATTATTATAACAGCTTGCTTAATAGAATTGTATTGTTTGATAGCCATTCCTGCAGTATATGCTGCTATAGGGAACGATAAAATGTAACCACCAGTAGGACCAAAAATCACTTGGAATCCAGCCTTTCCTCCAGCAAAAACTGGCAATCCAATTGAACCTAGCAATATGTAAGTTAAAACAGCTAAACCTCCATCAGTTGGTCCTAAAACAATTCCAGTTAACAGTATTGCAAAAGTTTGCAATGTTATAGGAACAGTTCCTATGGGGATTGATACGAGAGATAGAACACTAATCAGTGCTGCGAACAATGCTATCTTTGTCATTTTTCTTATATTCAAAATAACCCCTCCATATATTTTGATTATCAAATATTTTTATTTTCAAAATATATTTTATTATAATATATTCATAACGTCAAGAAAATATTAGTTAAATAAAATTAATAAGGTCATGAATCAAAATATAAATCCCATGAACGATTTTCAAATTCGTTGATGGGATTATTGATCATAATTGAATCTTAAAAAAAGTTTACACTTAAATGCTAAATTAATTAATATTATTCTCTTATTTGACCTTCTCCATAAACAACGTATTTTACACTTGTTAATGCTTCAAGTCCCATAGGTCCCCTTGCATGCATTTTCTGGGTGCTTATTCCAATTTCAGCACCAAAGCCAAATTCAAATCCATCAGTAAATCTAGTAGAAGCATTTGCATACACTGCTGCAGCATCTACTTCTCTTAAAAATTTATTCGCATTAAAATAATCCTTTGTTATAATGGATTCTGAATGTTTTGTTCCATATCTATTTATGTGTTTTATCGCCTCATCAATACCTTCGACCACCTTAACAGAAATTATCAGGTCTAAAAATTCCGTTTTAAAGTCTTCTTCAGTAGCTTGAATTACATCATTAATAATTTGTCTAGTTTTTTCACAACCCCTTACTTCAACTCCCATATCAATTAATTTTTTACATATTACTGGCAAGAATTCTGAAGCAATATCTTCATTTACTAAAAGGCTCTCTGCAGCATTGCAAACGCCTGGCCTTTGAACCTTGGCATTTATAATGATGTTCTCTGCCATTTCAAAGTCAGCACTTGAATCAACGTATATATGGCAGTTGCCAACTCCTGTTTCAATTACAGGAACAGTTGAATTTTCAACAACAAATTTGATAAGCCCTTCTCCTCCTCTTGGAATTAAAACATCTATATATTCATTTAGCTTCATAAGCATTTTAACTGCTTCTCTGTCAGTAACGTCAATAAATTGAATAAATTCTTTATTAAAACCATTCTTTTCTAAAGACTGTCTTAAGACATCTACAATTATTTTGTTTGAATTAATTGCTTCAGAGCCACCCTTAAGTATAACTGCATTTCCTGATTTTATACACAATCCTGCTGCATCAGAGGTAACATTTGGTCTAGCCTCATATATTATTCCAATAACCCCCAAGGGAACTCTAACCTGTTGTATTTGCAGACCATTAGGTCTTGTCCAAGCAGAAACAGTTTTTCCTATCGGATCATCAAGTTGTGCTATTTTTCTTAGTCCATTTGCCATTTCTTTTATCCTTTTTTCATTTAATGTTAATCTATCTATTAAAGCACTTGAAAAACCTTTTTCCTTTGCTTTAAACACATCCTTTTTATTTTCTTCAATTATTATATCTAAACTATTTTCTAATCCTTCAGACATTTTTAAAAGCATTAAATTTTTTGAATTAGTATCCATTTTTGCAATCTCACTTGAACTTTCCTTAGCCATTTTGGCCTTTAAAATTACATAGTTTTCCACAATCCTTCACTCCTTATAAAATAACCATATTATCCCTATGGATTACTTCCTTATAATTTTGATTATTTTTTTTATCAGAATTTATTATTTCTAGCAATTCCAACGCTGAAAAATTAACTAGCCCCTTTGCTATTTCATTTCCCTCCAAATCTAATACAGCTACACTATCACCTGAAGAGAAATTTCCTTCTATTGTTTTTATCCCAGTTTTTAGCAGACTCTTATTCTGGTTAACAAGTGCTTTTACTGCCCCATCGTCTATAATAATTTTACCCTTTATCTTACTTCCAAAAGCAATCCATCTTTTTCTTAAGTTCAACTTTTCTTCACTGCTCAAAAATATAGTCCCTATATTTTCACCTTTAAGTATTCTATATAAAACTCTATCATTGCTTCCTTTTGCGATAATCATAGAAATTCCAGATGAAAGCGCAATTTTTGCTGCTTCAATTTTAGTCGCCATCCCCCCTGTTCCAAGTTTAGACCCAGCTCCTCCTGCTATATTTATTATCGATTCGTCAATACTTTCTACAGTAGAAATCAATTCTGCATCAGGATATATTAAAGGGTTTTTATTATAAAGTCCTTCAATATCAGATAAAATAATTAACAAATCACCTTCCACGAGTATGGAAACTAGTGCCGATAGTGTATCGTTATCTCCAATTTTTATTTCATCAACAGCTACAGCATCATTTTCGTTTATAATTGGAACTATTCCATTTTTCAGTAAGCTAAATATAGAATTCCTTGCATTCAAAAACCTAATTCTATTATTAATATCCTCCCTTGTTAGAAGTATCTGACCAACTATAATGCCATACTCTGAAAAAATCTTTTCATAAATGTGCATCAAAAGTCCTTGTCCAACAGCAGCGCAGGCTTGCTTTTCTGGAATTGTTTTTGGCCTTTGCTTTAATTTCAACTTTGCCATACCAGCTCCAATTGCTCCAGATGTAACAATTATTATTTCATAACCTGCATTTTTTAAATCTGCAATCTGTCTTATTAATTTTTCCATCATATCATAATTAGGTAAGCCATTGCTGTGTGTCAGCGTCGATGAGCCAATTTTAATAACCACTCTCTTTTTATCCTTAAAATATTCACTTCTGTTCAAGTTATCACCTACTTTATTGAATTTTTTAATTAACATTTTTTCATTTTTTGAAATTATTTAAATTTTATAATAACTAATAAATTTTTGCAATAAAAAAACGCCTTAAAGGCGTTTGAGAGGGGGGTATCATGATTCTATTCTTTTAAACCAGTTGTAGCAATTCCCTTTATAAAATTTCTTTGGAAAATCAAGAATATTAGAATTGTTGGAATTGAAAGTATCATCACTCCTGCTAATACTTGATCCCAAAATTGATAATATTGACCATAAAATGAATTAAGTCCAACAGGTAGAGTAAACATTTCCTCAGATTGTGCAAGTAAACTTGGCCATAAGAAACTATTCCAGTTGCCTGTAAACATTAAAATAAATTGTGTTGAAAGAGCTGGTCTTGCAAGTGGTAAAACTATTCTAAAGAATATTCCAAATCGGCTTAGACCATCTATCATAGCAGATTCCTCTATGGCCTTTGGAATTGAAGTAAAAAACTGTCTCATCAAGAAGATTCCAAATAGACTTGTTAAAAAAGGAATTGTAAGCCCTTTGTAGGTGTTAACCCACCCTAGCTTTGATAATAAAATAAAAGTAGGAACCATTACAACTTGCCCTGGAACCATCATCATACCAAGTATGGCGAAAAATAATACTTTTTTTCCTGGGAAATTAATTCTTGCAAGAGCATATCCTGCCATAGAGTTAAACAATAAATTACCAAAGGTTACAATAAGTGCAACATAAATGCTATTAAAAACCCATCTTGCAAAAGGGAATTCCTTCCACAAGAATACATAATTTTTAGCTGATAAAGTTTTAAAGTTAATATTAAAATTATTAATCTCGCTTGTTGGTTTAAAAGAAGTAATAAAACTCCATAAAAAAGGACCTAAGCATATAATTGCATAACCAATCAAAACAATATAAAAAATCAGCTTTGAAACAGACAATTTTCTATTCATTTTATCACCTCAAAATTCAGTTTCCTCACCAAAAAATTTTCTTTGTATAAGCGTCAAGATAAATATTATTGCAAAAAGTATAAAGGCTATAGCGCTTGCGTAACCCATCTGAAAATCTCTAAATCCAGTGTTGTATAAATATAATACTACTGTCATTGTTGAATCAAGTGGTCCACCCGTCCCATTTGAAACAACATACGCTTGGTCGAATACCTGAAATGTTCCTATTAATGAAACAACAAGATTAAAAAATATAGTTGGTTTTAACAAAGGTATTGTTATATATAAAACTTCCTGAAGTTTGTTTGCACCATCAATTCTTGCAGCTTCATATAATGAAGTTGGTATATCCTGAAGTCCTGCAAGAAAAATTACCATATATAAACCCACCGAAGACCAAATTGCCATCATCATAATAGAAGGAAGTGCAAGCCTTGTATCCCCAAACCAGTTATAGGCTGGCAAATTGAATATAGCTAAAATCCTATTCAATATTCCATCGGTTTTGAAAATAAACATAAACATTACAGAAACTGCAACTGTTGAAGTCACAGTTGGAATATAATAGGCTACTCTAAAAAAAGTTTTTCCTTTTAAATTTGAATCAACTATTAGAGCTAATAATAACGCTATTGTTAATTGAATCGGAACTACTCCAAGTGAATAAATAGAAGTATTCAATAATGCCTTTAAAAATGTGGAATCCTGAAAAGCGTTCAAATAATTAGCAAATCCAACCCATGGTGCTTCAAACATGCTTATCATATCTAAATAAGAATATTCTTTAAAGCTTAACATAAATGCTACAAGCAAAGGTCCTATAAAAAATACAGCTGCAGATATAACAAATGGAGTTACAAATAGCCATCCGTCCACCCGCTCTCTTCTTTTTAATTTTTTCATAGTCATTACATTTTTTTTAAAATTGTTCTTTGTCTCTAATTGCAGGTTCATCAAATAACCCCCTTTAAAAATGGGAAGCGGAATTCCGCTTCCCTTATTTAATTTCTTTTACTGCTTGTTCTAATGCTGTTCTTGCATCTTTTACTTTCTTGTAATACAATTTTTCACATGCTTTTGTTAATGAATCAAGTATCTTTGCACCCTTTAATCCAAATTGATAAACTTTTGAATATCTTACCATGTCAACTAATGGTTTTCTTTCTGGATATTTTTGAGTGTAAACTCCACCCATAGATTTTCTCGATGGAATTGCAAGTCCGCTTTCTGCTGTCATTAAAAGCGCCTGCCTTCCTGTTAAGAATTTTATAACCTCAGCTGCTTCTGCCTTATGCTTTGAACGAGCACTCATAACGTATGCAACTGTAAATACTAAATCTCCTTCTTTGTCTCCCTTTGGCAATTTTGCTATTCCATAGTTTACATCAGGTGCAGCATCCTTCATAAACGGAATCATCCATCCACCTTCTATAACCATCGCTGCTTTCTTTTGAGCAAGGGCATCACCATTCCAGCCTACTCCAAGTTCCTTTGGAGTTGCTGCATAACCCTTTTTCAATAGTGATACATAAAAATCCAAACCCTTTGCAGCTTGTGGTGTATTGAATACAGGCTTATCTCCATTATTTATTTGAGCTCCTGCCTGGAACATAAACGGAATAAATCTTGCAGCATCAATTGATAGAGCCATACCCTTTACTCCATCCTTTGTCAGCTTCTTTGCTGCTTCTTCTAATTCCTTCCAAGTTGTTGGAGCTTTAGTTATACCGGCTTCCTTAAACATATCCTTATTATAGAAAATTGCTAATGTATTGTAGTCCTTTGGCAAACCATATATCTTACCATTTCTTGTAAATCCGTTAAGCAATGATGTTTCAAAATCCTTAACATCATTCTTATCGATATACTTATCTAATGGCTCAATTACATTTTTAGCCATATATGCTGGTGCAAGTGAAACGTCAAGATAAAACACATCAGGTTCAGTCCTTGAAGCAAATTTAACCTGCATTTGTTGATTGTAGTCACCTGTGATAACCTGTTTTTCGATTTTAATGTTTGGATAAAGTTTTTCAAACTCCTTAATTTGGTTGTCCAGGAGTTCTGTTTCAGCTGGTGAAGAGCCCCAACATCCCAACTTAATTACAGTTTTTGATGCTGCATTTGCAGGTTCTGAATTTAAACTAAAGCCTGCAAACAATCCAACAACTAAGACAAAAGTCATTAGTAGTGAAATAAGTTTTTTCATATGGATCCCCCTTTATAATATTTTAACCCCTTCGGGTTTTAAACTGATGATTTAGCTGTCGATTCTCTAACAATAAGCTCAGGTTGAATAACAACCCTTCCTATTCTTTGACCAGAAATCAAATTAATTAATATATTAGCTGCCGACTCCCCAATCAGCGTAGTATCCTGCTTTATTGTTGTAAGCTTTGGATTTGAAAGCTGCGCTAAATACAAGTCATCAAATCCAACAATCGAGATATCTTCTGGAATAGAATAACCTATATTGCTTAACGCATTTATTGCTCCAATTGCCATAAGGTCGCTGGCACAGAAAATAGCAGTTATGTCGTTGTGTTTTTTTATCAATTCCTCTGCCGTTTTTGCTGCTCCTTGATCAGTAAAATCAGCATTTACAACTAATTCCTGCTCTATATTTATTCCATATCTATTTAACGCAAGTAAGTATCCATCTAATCTTTCAAAACTTACAAAAGCATCCTTATGACCATTTATCATAGCAATTTTTTTGTGTCCTAATTTAATCAAATGTTCAACTGCTAAAAATGCGCCTTTAATATTATCTACACCTACGCACCCTACGTTTGGATTATTTATATGAATGTCATATAATACACATGGGAGTTCAAATTCGCTGAGTTCTTTATAGTAATCATCTGTTAGTTTTAAACCCATTATAAAGGCTCCATCAAGTTGTTTTTCAGTATAAAGTTTTTTAAGGTTCTGCGTCTTTTGCATGTCTGAACTTGTTGAAAGTAGGACTGTTTCAAATCCCTGTTTATCAGCAGTATTCTTAAAAGCCATAAGCATTTGAAAAACCAAAGGATTCAACATTCCAGTTAAGTCATAGTCTTCAACCAGCATTCCCAATCTGAAATTTTTATTTGAACTTAAGCTTTTAGCAACGATATTGGGCTTGTATCCCAATTCATCTGCAATTTTAAGTATATATTCCCTTGTTTCTGCATTGATATCGCTATAATTGTTAAATGCTCTTGAGACAGTGCTTACAGAAACACCCGCCTTTTTAGCAACATCTTTAATTGTTATATTCTTATCCATATTTCCCTCCATTTTCGCCGCAGCGAGTTAATTTTGAAAAATCTATTTAAAAACTGTAAGCACCTTTTTTATCATCTACTTACAAAAATCTCTTCATCTTTTACTAAATTGAATTTATTTCCATAAATCTTAACTAAAATATCATTATCTGCTCTTACCCCAACCTTCTCCTTATCAATCGTTATCCTTAATTCAGTGCCCTTCCAATTTAATTTATAGGAAAATTCATTCCAATTTTCAGGAATCCATGGGTTAAAGTTTGGGATTTCTTCGTTATCGATACTGAATCCTCCAAATCCAAATACTGCACTTTGCCACGACCCTCCAGTTGATGCTGCATGTAAGCCATGCGCGGCATTCCCTTGATTATCTTCAATGTCGGTGTAAATTGTTTTCATAAAATACTTGTATGAATTTTGCCTATCCCCAACTTTAAGACCCATAATTGAATACATAGACGGACTTAATGAGGATTTGTGCATAGTTCTTTTTTCATAGTATTCATAGTTTATTTTCTTAACTTCATCGCTGAATTCATCCTCAAGCATTAGCATCAGCATTACAATATCTGCCTGTTTTATAAGCTGAGTATCATGAAGTTTTAATCCCTTCAGGTCCGGCCATTTTGGCATTCCATTAGAGTCATATTTTGTTATGGGAATATCTGCTAATTCGAAATAGCCCTCAAATTGTTCTATTAACTTGCCATCCTTCGCCATAGGTATATAAATTTTATTTAACCTATTTTCCCATTCATTAAAATCAATTTCAGACAAACATAAATTGTTGCACAATGCCCTATATTTGTTTAAGTTGATTTGATTAAGTTGCTTTGCAACCTCAACAGCCTTCTTCATATTCCATTTAGCCAAATAATTAGTAAATACATTGTTATTCACATGTTCATGGAACTCATCAGGCCCTATCACTTTATTTATTTCGTATCTATCGTATTCCTTATTGTATTCCAATCTGCTGTTCCAGAACTTTGCTGTATCAAGTATTATCTCTATGCCGTAATTTAGCCAAAAATCTTCGTCGCCTGTTGCTCTATAATATTCCCATACTGCAAATGAAATATCTGCGTTTATATGGAATTCTTCTTCACCAGTCCAAATTCTGATAGGTTCACCATTATATCCAAAGCCCCACTTAGGTGTAACTTCTAAACCGTCGTCAGCAGACTCCCAAGGAAATTGAGCTCCTTTATAGCCATTCATCTTTGCATTTTTTCTGGCACCGTCAAGAGTATTATATCTATACATAAGTAATGCTCTTGCTACTTTGGGATTTGTATAAATAAAGAACGGCAGCATAAAAGTTTCAGTATCCCAAAAAACATGTCCTTTATATCCTTCACCATGAAGAGCTTTAGCCGCTATACTAACTCTTGTGTCCCCTTCATAAGCAGAAGAAGCTAATTGAAACAGATTAAATCTAATTCCTATCTGAGCTGCTTCATCTCCATTAATCTGTATATCAATCTTATTCCATAATTCTTCCCATACATTAATATGCTTTTGTTTTTCATCTTCATATCCCTGTTTCAAGAATTCATCGAGTTCAACTTTGGTTAAATTAATCAAATCAAGATTTGAATCCCTGGATGTAAAGGTTGTCCCATATTTGAACAGAACAAATTCTTTTCCTTCTTTTACAAACGCCTCGTAAACTTCCCTCGATACTTCACCAAAGTTGCTGAATTTTCTGGATTTAAATATATTTTCCCCTTCACATTCTGCATAAATCGTAGTTGCTTCTACTATTTCAATCCCTTTATCAATTGTCTTTGTGCTCAAAAGTATACCCGGCTTTAAATCTAATGCTTTTTCAACTCTTATATGTTTAGAACGATTATAAGGGTCATATGTGCTATTTGTTACTGAACCATCTATTAAGTTTTCTACAAACATCTTCCCTGAAAAGTTTAAAGGTTTTATCTTTATTTTTTCACCGTATCTATGGACATTATTTCTGCTCACAAATCTCTCTTTATCTATTTTAACCATCCTACCCGATGGCAATTTAAGTGAATATGTAGAATATAACACTCCTTCCTTCATGTTGAGCTTTCTTTCAAAATTTATTACTTCTGAAGTATCTATATCAACCAATTCATTGTCAAAATATATGTTTAATAACAGAGGATTTTGGCAGTTAACTATCTCAGTAACCTGTGCATCGTTCTTGTCGAATATTCCAGCTATAAAATTTCCACATTCATACCTTTTCGAAAAGTCCTGTATTCCCCTGAAACCCCTGTATCCATTAGCAAGCGTGAATATAGTTTCATATTTTCTATTGTTTTTCCAATCATAATTATTCAAATTTATCTCCCACAATTTTACCATTTAAAAACCTCCTAAAATTTCCGTAATCGTTTTCGTTAATTTTATTATAAGAAAATTTTGTTAATTTTGCAATATTATTTTTTATGTATTTTTACCTCTTTTTCGTCTATTTTATTGCTTTTTAGACTAAAACGTTTTTGTTATAATCTTTTTTGAAATACATAAGAAAGGAGACATAATTTATGACTATAAAGGGATGTATTTTTGATTTAGATGGTGTTGTTGTTGATACAGCTAAATATCATTATCTTGCATGGAAAAGGCTAGCAAACGAACTTGGATTTGAATTTACTGAAAAAGACAATGAAAGACTAAAGGGCGTTAGCAGAATGAAATCACTCGAAATTCTTTTAGAAATCGGAAACATGAATTTTGACGAAGAAATAAAAGAAAAACTGGCAGAAAAGAAAAACAATTGGTATGTTGAATATATTTCCAAGATGGATGAAAGTGAAATACTACCTGGCGTAAAAGAATTTATTACTAATTTAAAGAAAAATGGAATTAAAATTGCACTAGGTTCAGTTAGCAAAAATGCAGGTATAATACTTGAAAACACTAATCTAAAAAAATATTTTGATGCCATAATTGACGGAAATAAAGTTACTAAAGCTAAGCCAGACCCTGAAGTTTTTTTAAAGGCTGCCGAAGAACTTGGTTTGGAACCATATGAATGTATTGTTTTTGAAGATGCTGTAGCAGGGATTGAAGCTGCGAAAAATGCCAACATGAGAGTCATAGGCGTTGGTTCCGATGAAATATTAAAAGATTCTGATAAGGTTATATCAGGATTTGAAGGGATAGACTTATCAATTTTAGAATTCTAGCTATAAGATATGTAAGTGCACAATATTCAAAAGATATTGTGCATTTTTTTATTTATGCAATTATGATAAAATTTATTGTTGTACTAGGATGTTCAAAGTTGTATTATACTGTTATTGTATTATTTTAACTTGGGAGGTTTAACATGAAAATCGCAGTAATTGATGCTCAAGGTGCTGGAATAGGTCAAACAGTTATCAAAAGATTTAGGAAAGAATTTAAAAATAAAATATATATAATCGCACTAGGAACTAACATCACAGCAACACAGAATATGCTAAAAGCTGGGGCTAATGAAGGTTTTTGCGGTGAAAATGAAATTATTGATTTCTGTATCAGGCAAAATGTAGATGCAATAATTGGGCCTATAGGTATTTTGATTAGTGGTGGTATTAATGGAGAAATTACATCTGCTGTTTCAAATTCTATAATAAAAATGAATTGCAAAAAATATATTATTCCTCTGCAAAAACACGGTTTATATATTCCATATACTGCTAATCTTCAAATCAAAGATATGATTGAGGACATTGTTACGGATATAAAGCAAAATATTTAATATATTTTTTGCATGCATAATGGTAATTCTAAACCCGATGATTCTAATAACTTCTTATCAGTCAATATTTCCTTAGTTGAGCCATCAGCAATTATCTTCCCTTCATTTATAAGAACAGTCCTTTCACATAGCTCTAAAACCATATCTAAATCATGTGTAGCAATTATTTTAGTATGTTCAAAGGACTTCAAGAGGTTAATAAGTCTTCTTCTTGCTCCAGGATCAAGTGCCGATGTAGGTTCATCCATAATTATAATATCTGGCTCCATAGATAAAATTGTGGCTATAGAAACTGCTCTTTTCTCACCGCCTGATAATTTATATGTCACCCTGTCTTTAAGGTGTAGGCATCCAACAGTTCCCAGAGCATTAATAACCCTTTTTTCAACTTCCTTTTCTTCTATTCCAAAGTTCCTTGGACCAAATGCTACATCGTCATAAACTGTGTTCATAAAAAGCTGCTCATCCGGATTTTGAAAACAATATCCTATTCTTTGACGAATATATGCTAATGTCCTTTTAGTTATTGGTGTATCTCCTATCCTTATTTCTCCCTTTTTAGGGAAAAGAAGCCCAACTAAAAGCATTAGCAAAGTTGATTTGCCTGCCCCATTAGCTCCAATAACACCAACAGATTCTCCATGATGAATTGTTAGATTTATATCTTCTATTGCTTTTTTACCGTCTGGATAACTAAAATTTACTTCTCTGAAGCTTATTATATGATGGCTCATTTTATCACTCCTGTAAGAACTAAACCTAAAAATTTTGGTATATTAAACAATCTTGAAGCAATAATAAATATACTCCAAAATATTATAAATTTATAATCATTAATTCTAAATTCGATATTATTCTGAAAACAGAATTCACCATTAAAGCCTCTTAATAGCATTGCATTATAAATATTTTGTGCCCTTTTAAAAGAACGTAGAATTATCTGCCCCAATAGGCTACCTGCAAAAGCAATATTAATACCTTTTTTATCTGGAGCCCTTAGAGTATATGCGTTGATTGTATTTAAAACCTCTTCAGTTAAAACAAATATATACCTGTATGTTAATAAAATTTGAACTGCGAATATTTTAGGCACTTTTAGCATAATCAGTGCTTTTGTTATCTTATCTATTCCTGTAGTAGCAATTAAAATGAATGTTGCAATGATAGTCAGAAGCGTTTTTATTATAATCATAATAAATGAAATCCAGCCATAGGTAATTAAAATTCCGAATAAGTTAGCTGCTACTCGTTTATCCAGTATAGGATTAAATATACCTATCCCTAATGTAAAAGGCAAAGCCAACAGGCTTATCCTCAAAATTGGCTTTGCCCTTAAATCTGACAGAATAAATATTAAAATAGGGTAAAGAAAAAGAGGTAAAATCCTTTCAATATCATACTTACCATATGAAATAACAACTACGATGTATAGAAAAGTAACTAAAACTTTTGTTATTGGATTCAACTTATGAATGGAAGTATCTTTATATGCTGTTTCATCCAGGAATCTAATTTGATTTATAGTATTATTCATATAATCACCGTTTTCATCTAACTTCATGTTTAAATTTCTGTTTGTTTCTAAATATTTTTGTCAAATATCCTATCGCAACTATAAATGCGACAGTAAATATACTGCCAACTATTCCCGAAAAGCTAGTCCCTAATTTTTCATTTTCTATATTTTCACTTTGTGTTTTAAAGCTGTAATCAGGAAGAATAGCTGTTTTCTCCTGCAGATTTCCTATAAGTTCATGTATTTTTCCCTTGGATTCCAACTCTTCCTGTCCTGTAACCTTTGAAATTGACCACTCAAGACCATCTGGATATTCTGAAGCATACCAGGATAATATTCCGCCTATCAATGCTGCAATTAAAAAAAGCCCTACCAAAACCTTTTTAAAATTATTCTTCTTCTCAATTTTTTCAACATCAATCTGTATTAAGCCTGGTTCTACCTCATGAATGAATATAACAACAGCAGCTGTAACCAGCCCTTCAACAACACCAATCGCTAAATGTATTGGCTGCATTAGCATTAAAAATGTTGAAAAAGGAAGTTCAGTTTTTCCTGATAAAAGAGTTTCAACAACAACACTAAACGCACCTAGCTGTAATCCAACTATTGCAGCTACAAGAGAAGTTATAATTATATTTTTCTTTGAATAATTTTTATTTATCAATTTTTTATATACATAAGGATATGCAATAAAGCATGTATAAAATCCTAAATTAAACACATTGCATCCGTATGCCAAAAGTCCTCCATCGCCGAAGAACATTGCTTGTATTAGCAATATTGAAGCCATGGTAACAAAACCTGCATATGGCCCTAAAAGAATGGATAATAACAAACCTCCACCTAGATGGCCTGAAGAGCCTGTTCCTGGAATAGTAAAATTAATCATTTGGGCTGCAAAGACAAATGCCCCCATTACTCCCATCAATGGCACTTTAGACTCATCTGATACATCCTTAATCTTTTTAATTGATTTTGCTGTTATACCAAAGGTTGCCGCAAGCATCGTTCCTCCGACCGTAACTGAAATAAGAGCATCTGACATATGCATAATTAGTACCCCCTAATAAAAAATAATAACCCACGAAGAGCAAATATGCAACCCTTCGTGGGTATTTAATCAAAAATATTAATTTGTTCATAAAGTAATTTACCACAACTATTATAATATGTCAAGTGTGTAAAAATAGTGCTTTAATTTATGTTTGAAAACTCTGTAGTTATTTTGTCAGCTGTAATAAGTTCATTATTATTAATACCTACATTTTGTGTTGTATCCTCGACAACGGGCAGCTTTACTATAAATTCACTGCCAATTCCGAACTCACTAGATACTATTATTTCTCCACCCATAATATTGACTAAGGATTTTACTATAAATAGTCCCAATCCGCTACCTTCTCTTGTTCTTCTGAAAATTGGTTCTACCTGTTTGAATTTCTCAAAAATTTCTTCCAGTTTATCCTTAGGAATACCAATCCCTGTATCTTTAACTTTTATTTCTACAATATTACCTAAATCATATAAAACAACTTCAATGCTATCCCCATCCCTTGTATATTTAATTGCATTTGATAATAAATTTAACAGAACTCTTTCAAGCTTATCAACATCAATTAAAATAAACTTCTCTTCTGTATTAGTGTCAAAGATTACTTCTTTATTGTTGATTTTTGCATATTCTATAACTGAATTTGTAATATCCTCAATAACTTCAACTATATTTACTTTCTGAAGACTAACATCAACTAGTCCAGATTCAAGTTTTGAAACATCCAATAGGTTATTAATAAATCTATTTAATCTATAGCTGTTTTGTTTAATCATCTTTATATATTTTAAGCTGTTTTCTCTTATTGATGGTTCATAATTTTCGATTTGTTTTTCAAGGAGCTGCGCTGAGGAAAAAATTATATTTAACGGAGTTTTAAATTCATGTGAAACATTAGCAAAAAACTCTGATTTAATTTTATCCAATTCAATCGATTCCTTCAATTGTCTTTCCTTCTCGTCTATCTGAACTTTTACCGAATAAAACTTATTTAATACTATTAAGCTAACAACATAAGTAAGAGCTCCTACTAGAATAATTATTATAATAATCATAATGAATAAGAATTTTTCTTTGATTTTTATATTCTCGTTAATATATCCCTTTGGTATTTTTGTAATCAATGTCCAATTAGAGTCATTAATTTTGCAAAAGTAAGCATATGTTGGTACTCCAAGATAAGAATATTCAACAAAACCTTTCTTATTGTTAATAATGTATTCTCCATTTTTAGGATTATCCCTATTTATAACATGGTTAGGGTTTGTAATATATTCATTTAATATAAAATTTTCATTAGGATGGCTCAAAGCTAGACCATTCTCATCAACAATATATGAATACGACTGTTTATAGTCTATTTTTAATTCAGCTATGAGTTCCTTGAATGCATTTATTTTTAATACACCTGCGATAATACCAGTTATCTTATTTTCTTGATTATAAATAGGAGCAGCAACAATGCATCTAATTTTGTTATCAGTTCCTAATTTATCACATAATACAACTCTTTCTCCATTCATTACTCTGTTAAAAATCTTTGTGTTCTTAATATTTTCAACAGAAAAATTACCTGTTCCAAAAACATTTCCTTCAGAATCTGACAAAAATAAGTAGTCGTATAAAGAAAAAGAAGTTTTAATTTGCCTCTCAAAATATGGAATTATCTTTTCATATTCAAGCTGTTTAGAATGAGGAAGCTCTGAAATTAATGTAAGCTCATTCTTTCTTTCCTCTATCCATACTTCTATGAATCTTGAAGTGTTTTGTAATTGACTAAAAGTATAATCATTTATTATTCTTAATATTATTTGTTTTGTTACAGTATAGGAAGCAATAAAAATTAATACTGCAAAAACTATAGTGAAAAATATCGATACAAATAAAGTCTTAACAATTAATTTATTAGCAGTTCTATCCATTCTGTCTCCCCCATTAAAAGTAAGCATTCTTAATAATTATCACGCAGATAAAACCCTTAGAAATACATTTACAATATCAGGGTCAAATTGCGTTCCACTGCATCTTTTTATTTCCATTAAAGCTTCCTCTTTAGTTTTTACTCTATTATAAGGTCTTACATTAGTCATTGCATCAAATGCATCTACAACCGCTAATATTCTACACTCAATAGGGATATCATCTTTTTTTAGCCCTAATGGGTATCCCTTTCCATCATATCTTTCATGATGTTTAAGTATTAGCTCAGCAACATTTGACAAATCAGTTGATGATAATGCTATTCTATATCCTTTTTCAGGATGTTGTTTCATTATTTTCCATTCTTCTTCCGTTAATTTATCAGGTTTTAAAAGTATCGAGTCCGGGATTGCAATTTTACCTAAATCATGGACTTCTGCTAACAGCATCAGATTAGCCATGTTAACAAGTGGGAGTTCAATTTCTTTTCCTACCTTTTCACACAATTCCTTTACCCTATCTGTATGTCCCTTCGTTATAAAATCCTTTTCTGCTAAAGTAGCCAATAAAACACTCAATGTCTGCCTTCTCAAGCTAAAATTATCCAATAATTTATTTTTATACATAGCCTCATCTGCATCTCTAAATGTTTCCATAAGATTTTTAGCTTCATTAGCTGTTGCAAATCCAAAAGAAACTGATAGTATAATTCCTTCATTTTTGTTTTGTTCATTAAATAAATCGATATTATGCTTAATCCTTCTTAAGATATTTTCAGTCAAAAATGCATTTGCTTTTGGCAATATTATCGCAAATTCATCACCACCAGTCCTGGCGATAATATCAGAAGAACGAAGTGATTTCTTTATTGCTTCAGCACATCCCATTATTAATTTATCTCCAAACAAATGCCCAAGTGTATCGTTGACCAACTTAAGTCCATTTAAATCTGCCATAACTATTGTTATTGGATACTCCCTACTCTTTGAAAATCTTTTTAACTCTTCTTGAAAAAATGCTAAATTGTATACACCAGTTAGAGCATCGTGAAGGCTTAAATATTCAAGTCTTTCTTGATATTTCTTGCTTTCGCTAAAATCCGTATATATAGCATATCCTCCAACTACTTCATTGTTTATTTTTATCAGCAAACCTTTAATGTGAACATATATTTGTTTACCTTCCCTGTTATATCTTATCCCCTCTAGCAGAACATGTCCATTGTAAAAAAGTGTATTGGTCACTTCTATCGCTATTTCTTTAAGTTCTTTTGGTATTACTATTTCGTCAACATTCCTGCCAAGACACTCTTCCTTCGAATATCCAAATAATTCCTCAAATGCAGGGTTTACATCAATAATTTTATGTTCCTTATCAAAATGCACTATTGCATCTGGCGAGTTATCGAATAGTGCTTTCAAATATTCATATAGTTCTCTAATATTCTTCTCTGATTTCATCAGTTCATCATATTGAGATTTCAATTCTTCATCTTGAGCATATATTTCTTCGTATAATGATTCAAGTTCATTATAGGCGTCAGAGAGCCTAATAGTCATCTCGTTATAAACATTGTATAATTTTGATATTTCATCGTCCTTATCATTAAAATCTACAACAGCTATGTTGTGCATAGTTGTATCATCGATTATCTTAGTCAATTTATCCAGAGGCTTGGTAATTGATTTTAAATAGTATCTCCCTACAAATAAAGTAAATGATATTATAACTACGCCTAGAATTAGAATACTTATTGAATTAGCATAGGCAGCATATTTGATTTCTTTTACATTCTGAGCAATGACATAATAAATTTTGTATTTTTCATTATAATTAGCTAATGAAAATTTATATTCATTGTTGTAGTAATAATATCCTGTATCTATAAATATTTTACTACCTTTATTTATTTTATCAATCATTCCATTAATAAATGCATTGCTTACCATTGTCCCAAGCTTTGAACTATCAGGATGGTAAAGTAAATAACCATTAGAATCAACAAGATATGCATAACCTTCATACTCAATCTCAATACTTGACAAAAGCTCTTCAAACAAAATTTTGCTCAATACAAAAATTAATTTTCCATCTAAATTTTTGCTATTAAATGATAAAATAATTGCAAAATTATTTTTTTCGAAATTGCTAATCTCGACATTTTGAAAATCAATATTTAAATTTCTTAGTTCATTAAAATTATTCAAATCACCTTGAAAAAACATCTCACTTTTAGAATCTAAAATAATAGTTTTAATTAAGTAATTTTCTATATCCTTATCATTTTGAATTAAATTATATAAATTATCTTTATGTTCGATATTGTTTATGTAAATAAAAATATCATCCTTAATATCTTCAATTGCGTAATCAATATTTTTTATTTGAGCAATAGATATTTTTTTTATTCTATCCTCGTTCATCCTTTGCAAATGCTCTGAAAATATGAGGTAACCAGAAAAAGTAAAAAAAAGCAACAATATTGTAGGTATTAACAGTATTCCAATAGTTAGTTTTCTTTTAATTTTCACTTTTTACCCTCCATACAAAAATAGCTGAGATTTTACACTTTGTAGTCCTCAGCTTGCGAATAATAGACCTATTCTAAGTGTAGTATATCAGTATTTTATGTCAAATTCAATCATATTTTGAATTTTCTTAATTTTTTTACATCGAGATATTTAATAAAACTTTATTAAAAACAATTCACAAAAATTGACTTATTTTGTATAATCATTATTGTGTTTTATATTATCAAGAAAGGAAGCAAGTTATGAGTATTCTAACTGTAAAAAATTTAAATCATGGTTTTGGTGACAGAGCAATATTTGAAGATGTATCTTTCAGGCTCTTAAAAGGCGAACACATTGGCCTTATTGGGGCAAACGGAGAAGGTAAGTCTACTTTTATGAATATTATAACTAGAAAATTAGAGCCAGACGAAGGAGAAATCGAATGGGCTAATAGAGTTAGGGCTGGATATTTAGACCAACATACCATATTGGAAAAGGGTATGACCATTAGAGATGTTTTGAAAAGTGCATTTAAATATTTGTTTGAACTTGAAGAAGAATATAATATCATTTGTGAAAAATTAGCAGCAGTTTCACCCGAAGAGATGGAAGCACTTCTCGAAGATATGGGAACAATACAGGACATTTTAACTCATAATGATTTTTATATTATTGACACTAAGGTTGAAGAAATTGCAAGGGGATTGGGTTTAAGCGACATTGGACTTGATAGAGACGTAAACGATTTGAGTGGTGGTCAAAGAACTAAGGTTCTGCTTGCAAAACTCCTTCTCGAAAAGCCTGATATATTACTTCTTGACGAGCCAACTAATTACCTTGATGAAGTTCATATAGAATGGCTAAAAAAGTATTTGCTGGAGTATGAAAATGCTTTTATTTTAATAAGTCATGATATACCTTTTTTAAATAGCGTTGTTAATCTAATTTATCACATGGAAAATAAAAAACTAACACGTTATGTTGGAAATTATGATGATTTTGTAAGAGTTTATGAAGCTAAAAAGCAACAACTTGAGGCAGCTTATAAAAAGCAACAGCAGGAAATAGAGGAACTTGAGGATTTTATAGCAAGAAATAAAGCACGAGTTGCAACTAGAAATATGGCAATGTCACGTCAAAAGAAACTTGAAAAAATGGAAAAAATTGAACTTGTAAAGGAAAAACCAAAACCTGAATTTATATTCAAGGAAGCAAGAGCGTCAGGTAAGCTTATATTTGAAACAAGGGACTTAATAATAGGATATGACTCACCCCTATCAAAGCCGCTTAATCTAAGAATGGAAAGAGGCCAAAAAATTGCATTAGTTGGTGCCAATGGACTTGGAAAAACAACCCTTTTAAAAAGTATACTTGGTGAAATAAAGCCAATCGCCGGAGAAGTTGAACTTGGGGACTACCTATACATTGGCTACTTTGAACAAGAAACTAAAGATAACAACTATAATACCTGCATAGAAGAAATATGGAACGAGTTCCCTGGCTTTAATCAATTTGAAGTTAGGCTTGCTCTTGCAAAATGCGGACTTACAACTAAGCAAATTGAAAGCAAAATAATGGTATTAAGCGGCGGCGAGCAAGCAAAAGTTAGACTCTGCAAAGTTATAAATAAGGAAACTAATCTCCTTGTTTTGGACGAGCCTACTAACCATCTTGATGTTGATGCTAAGGAAGAGCTAAAAAGAGCCTTGAGGGACTACAAAGGAAGCATTCTTCTAATAAGCCACGAACCTGAATTTTATTCCGACATCGCGACTGATGTTTGGAACTGCGAAAACTGGACCACAAAACTATTTTAGTGACATTCACTTGATTTCTTGAGTTCTTGAATTGTTTGACAATTTAAACTCAAATTTTACATTAAAATATTATCTAATGTTGTTTTCTATATAAGTAAATCCCATGAAATATTCCGAGAATATATCTTTGTCAAGCGATTGTTTTTTAGTTGCTTAATGAAAAGATTAATCTCAGATGTTCTCATGGGATTTAAAATTTTATTTAATTACTTCTTGAATATTTTTAGTGGACTTCCTGTTGGTAAGAAAGTATATCCAAAGTGATGATTTAGAACTGTAGCTGCAGAACCATAAAATGATAAAATAGAAATTATTAGTTCTGACCATGCTGCAAGTTTATGTGCTGCCTCTGCTGCAATACCAAATGAATTCAATGTAAGTCCAATAAATAAGAAATCGATGAATATAAAAATTGATAATAATACTTTGTTTGTTTCTATTGAGCCAATAGTCATATAAATAGTAAAGATTAAGTATCCTAGGAATGCAAATCCTAACTGTTTCCCGTCTACATTTGATGCTAGATTTTGTCCGAAGAATCCAAGCTTAATTAACCATGACATAGCTACTGCAAACCAAAAGAAAGCATATCCTCCAAAAGCTGTTGCTCCAAAGATATTGTTTCTTTTTGTATCGATTAAGCATGCATATAGCTGTGCAAAAGCACCTAGAAAAATTGCCCATGGAATTACAAATGATAATCCTTCTGTAATCCCAAGCTTTTGCGACGATGCTACAAGTGTTACCATTGCAAGACCAAATAAGCCTAAACCTGCTGGTTCTGAAACTGTAATTTTTACATTTTGAGTTTCATTAATATTCATAATTCCCCTCCTAATAACATAATTCGACAATATATTAACATATTGTCATTAAAATGTCAATTTACATTACAGTAATTAAAAAAACAAAAGAGCCTAAAGTTAGGCTCAAGTCAATTTTACAACAACTCTATATTTTCTTTTATACATTCTTCGATTATATTTTCAGGCCATACTGAAGCCTGAACTTCTCCTATATGCTTTTTTCTCAAGAAAAACATGCATATTCTTGATTGGCCTATTCCTCCACCTATTGTAAATGGCAGTTCGTCATTTATGAGCATTCTATGAAATGGTTGTTCCAATCTATCTAAACAATTGTTTTTTGACAATTGATAAATTAACGCAGTTTTATCTACTCTTATCCCCATAGATGACATTTCAAATGCACAATCAAGAGTTGGATAATAAAAGATAATATCTCCATTTAAATTCCAGTCATCATAATCAGGAGACCTACCATCATGTTTTATTCCCGACCTTAATGTATCTCCTATTTTCATCAAAAAAACAGCTCCATATTTTTTAACTGCTTCATATTCTCTTTCCTTTGGAGTTAAATCCGGGTATTGGTCTTCTAACTCCTGTGTGGTCATAAAAGTTATATCCTTTGGAAGAATTGGCTTTATAAAAGGATACAAGGTATATACATAAAGTTCAGTTTGCCTAAATACGCTATATATATCTTTAACAATTTGCTTTAATGTTTGAATATTCCTCTGTTCCTTTAAAATTATCTTTTCCCAATCCCACTGATCGACATATATAGAATGCAGTCTATCTAAAGTTTCATCTCTTCTAATTGCATTCATATCCGTATACAATCCTTCCCCTGGAGAAAAACCGTATCTCTTTAGGGCAAATCTTTTCCACTTTGCCAAAGATTGAACAACCTCAATAGTTTCATTCTTTAAATCCAATGCATCGAAGGCAACCGTTCTTTCAACTCCATTTAAATAATCATTTAAACCAGTCGATTTCTGGACAAACAAAGGTGCAGATACCCTTGTTAAGTTAAGTTTATGCGATAGAGCAGTTTCGAAATAATCCTTTATTCGTTTAATTGCAACTTCTGTTTCTCTTAAATTCAAATTACTTTTAATTTCTTCAATTTGCTTCCACTCCATTGTAAACCTCCTTCAATTCTCATTTATGTATTAATTTTGCAGCGCTACAAAAATAAAAAGCCTTTCATCCCTAATGGGACGAAAGGCTACTTCCGCGGTACCACCCAAATTGTAAAAACCACTCTCAGTTCGGAGCATTGCTCGAAACTGTTCTCGTTTTAACGGTTGAGATTTCCGCCCAAGTCTACTCTCAAAAGATTTCGGTTGGGAGCTAAGGGATGTTCTTCAATAAAGGCTTCATACTGGTCTCACACCACCACCAGCTCGCTGTAATTACTTCCTATATCTACTCTTCCCTTCATCGCTTTTAAGTAATTATAAAATAGAATTTTTTACATGTCAATGGTTTTTTGTGAAAATTGAAGGATTTTTATTAAAGACTTTCAATTATCTATTTTAACTTTTTTTCATCTTTCAATAATTCTATTGTCTTTTCAATTCTATTTTTTCTTGTTTCTTCTTTTTTAGCACTTGTTATCCACGTTATATATTCTTTTTTATTGGTATATGACAATTTATTAAAAAACTCCTTTGCTTTGGGGTTTTCATCTAATAACTTTTCAAAATCCTCTGGTATTTCAACAACTCTTTCATCTTCATCTTTTTCTATTTCAACCGTTATTAAATCTCCTATATCTTTTCCTATCTCCTTTCTTATGGCTTGAGTAATTCCTATCATGTAGCATCCACCCATAGATACTATAGACCCTCTATACTCTTTTTCATTAAACCTCGCCTTTACTTTAACTCTTTTTGCCCCAAAAATTTCTTCAACATCAAAAGGAATTTCAACATAAGCTCCGTTAACTCCTTCGGCTTTTTTGATTTCTGCTGTAAACACCTTTCTCACGCAAATCCCTCCAAAATTAGTAAAATACTTTTTTAATAAACCTTTTATAAAATAATTTTATCCATAGTGATAATATTATTGTAGTAAATAAAACATAGATGTAAAAATATTCATTTTCAAATTTTTTTGCAATTATAGCTAACCAATATGACGGGAATACAGCAAATATTTTTTCAAATAAACCTTCAAAGAAAAAAGGAACAAAAATAAAAAGTATATTGATATTAACAAGTTTAGTCCAAGCTAAGCCTTCAACTTTATTTTTTGATGAAGTAATAATTATAAGTGACATGATCAAAGCATTTAATACAGATATTGCTGATAGTAATACTACCTGAAAAAAGTTAAAGTTAGTCAAACTGAAAGAATAAACCAAGACTATTGAAAATACAAAAGAAACAAAACATGGTATAAATAATCTCCAAACAAGATATCCTCTTTTGTTAAGAGGAGTAATCATAAGGTATTGAGAAGTGTTTTCATCTAATTCTTCTAAAATCACTAAACTTGATATTATACTAAAAAAGCATGGAGATAGATATACAAAAACTACATCAAGCAGCAGATAATATGCCTCTAAAACGTTTTGAATTCCAAACTTAGTTGAAATAATTTTGTTTGCAAAAGCAATTAACAACTTAAAGGCGAATGCTGTAATGATTGGGGATATAATTAAAATCGATAATATATTGTCTCTAAAAATTATTTTAAATGAATATTTTACAAATGCTCTATTAATCGCCATTTCTAACGCCCCCAATATTTATTAACATATTATTAATTTTCAACGTGGCCCACTTAAAAAACAACATAAGCCATAATGCAAAAATTATAATATAATGTGGATTTACCTTTATTGCTCTCATACCAGACAATAGCATGTTAAAAACAATATTTCCCGGGAGAATATTTAATATTGAATTATTTATTCCTAATAAAATTGCAAAAGGTGGAATTGAAAGAAAAATACCTAATGGAATAATCCTTACGATAAATTGATTAATTGAATTAACTGTTGAGGCTACTATTATCCCTGAGAGAGTTGATATAAACGAACCAAAAATAACACCACTAAATATAAAAAACAAGTTATAGTTGTTCAAATCAAAGCTAATAGTTACGATAGCTAAACTTGATAATTCAGAAATAATTGAGATAGAAATTACCTTGGCAATAATATATTCTTCTGCTCTTAATGGAGTAATTAATAGTGCTTGCAATACGTTTTCGCTTTTTTCAAAAAGAATAATTGCACCCATGAAAATCATGCCAAGTGCTACAGGGTCAGAAAATAATACAACAACTGCAATTATATTCTTATAGTCATTAGGCACAAAATAAATTAATAAAATATATAAAAGAGATAAAAGACTATACAGATAGTAAAAGCCATACTTAAATTGAAATTTAATATCATTTTTGATTGCGTTTATTATTCTCAATCCAAACACCTTCCAGTCATTTCTATAAATATATCCTCAAGAGTAGGCTCTACAGAATGAATACTTACAAGTAAATTTTCATTAATTGCTCTGATTAGACTTTTATCATTTGAAGTTTCATTTAGAGGAGTCTGCTTTTCATATTGAATATTTCCATCGCAATAAGAATATCTTAAAACGCTTTTTTTGGATTTCATGATTAAATTTTTAGGACTATCTAATGCCTTTATTTTCCCATCCACAATAAATGCAACTCTATCACAAATTTCAGTTGCAAGATACATGTTATGAGTGGTAATTAATATTGTTTTACCTAACTTTTTTTGTTCTAAAATTATATCTTTTATTAATCTTGAGTTTGCAGGATCCAAACCTGTGGTAGGTTCGTCTAAAAACAATATTTTAGGTTGGTGTGAGAGTGATTTTACAAAGTTTAATCGTGTTTTCATGCCCTTTGAAAACTCTGAAACTTTTTTGTTATCAAATTCTTTTAAGCCAACCATGTTAAGCAATTCAATACTATCTATTCTCGAATTTTTATAAAGTGACGCAAAATAGTTCATATTTTCAAGTGCAGTAAATTTTGCATATAATGTTGGAAATTCAAAAACAACTCCAATTTTTTCGTAAAATTCAGTTTTGTGATTTTTTACTTCCTCCCCATCAACTTTGACATTGCCCTCATAATCCTTGATTGTCCCGGTTAATATTTTCTGCAGTGTGCTTTTACCAGCCCCTGATGGACCAAGAAAACCAAATATTTCACCTTTATCTACATTAAAAGTCATGTCTTTAATAAATTCTTTATTTTTTTGATAGCTGAAATTCAGTTTGTTCACTTCAATCATTTCAATTCACCTCAAAAATACTATTGGCTAATCCTTCTATCAAAATCTTAATTGCTTCATCAAAATTGTTCCCTATTTCTCTTTCGTGCAACAATGTCATAAAAATTGCTCTTAATACTGCAACTAATACATTCTTATCTATTTTATTTTCCAAATTAAATTTTTCAATCATATGATTTGCTAAAGCCTCATCAAAATCATCATGTTTTAACAATACCTTTTCAGGAAGCTTTCTATAAATTAACTCAATCTCATTGTTTTTTATTATGTTAATTATGAAAGAATTTTTAACACTTATTATTAAATTGAAAATTGTCTCTGTAAACAAGTATTTGTAATCTTTACTATATGAATCTAAATCTTTAAAGGCATCTTTAAATATATTCTTTTGGAAATCTTCAAGAACTTCAAAAAATAACGCTTCTTTGGATTCAAAAAAAATATAGAAGGCTCCTTTGGAAATTCCAGCCATTTTACTTAGCTCATCAACTGTCGTTTTCTTAACACCATATTTCTTAAGACATTCTTTCGCTGATAAAATCAGCTTTTCTCGTATAATCTCCTTTTCATAGTCAGTAAAAGCGACTGCCATTAAATCACCCCCTGTATATTATATGACCAAATTTGTATTTATAGTCATATAATATTATATATTTTTTATTTAGTCAATAAAAAAACCGCTAGCCTATGCTAACGGTTCTTTATAGTAATTTATAGTGTTTCTTCTCCTGGATGCCAATCAATTGGGCAAAGTCCACCAGTTTGTAGTGCTGATAAAACTCTTAATGTTTCATCTACGCTTCTGCCTATGTTCAAATCATGTATAACTGAATATCTTACATTTCCTTCTGGGTCAATTATAAAAAGGCCTCTTAAGGCTAATCCTTCTTCTTCAACTAAAACTCCATAATCATTTGAAACTTTTTTTGTAAAATCCGAAGCTATTGGGAAATTAATTTGTCCTAAATCACCCTTAATCCATGCCTGGTGTGAGAATTCACTGTCTGTGCTTACAGCTAGAAGTTCGGCGTTAAGTTTTCTAAAGTCCTCTGCTCTTTTGCTATATCCAGTTATTTCTGTTGGACAAACAAAAGTAAAATCAAGAGGATAAAAGAACATTACAAGCCACTTTCCCTTGTAGTCATCAAGATGAACCTTAATAAAATCCTGTCCGTTACCACTTACGGCCTTCATTTCAAAATAAGGTGCTTTTTTACCTACTAGTCTTTCCATAGTATTCCTCCTAAATAATTTATTTTATTTGATAATTATTTTCTATTAATATTATATATTATTATATTTTCTCTTTCAAGCATATTTTTTCACTTTTTATAAAAATTTATTTAATTTATTCGAATTATTTTAAAATTTAGCTTAAGCACACAAAAAAACTCCACCAAAATAATGATGGAGTTTTTAAATTATCTTATAAAATTTGTATAAACCTTCTTTTCTTTTTCAGGAATCTCTAAAATTTTTTCTGCACTCTTTAACGACTTTAAAAGGTGTGCCATGTTTTTTCCAAGAATCCTCATAATCTGAACACCTTCTTCATCCTGCAAAGCTTCTGAAGGTTTAGCACCATGAATAACATTCCAATAGTTTGAAGAAGGAATAAACATTTCTGCATAATTAATATAATTATTCAACTGATTGAATGTTGTAACGCCACCTGAACGTCTAACAGCTACTACTGATGCTCCAACCTTGTATCTAAATAATCCTCCATTTGCCGATGCTACATAAAATGCTCTGTCTAAAAAAGCCTTCATAGTAGCTGCTATTGAAGAATAATGAACAGGAGAACCTAATACTATTCCATCTGCTTCCTTCATCTTTTGAATCCACTCATTTACTTCATCATCTATTGCACATCTTTCATTTTTGTTCTTAAAGCACATCCCACAGGCTATACATCCTCTAATAAGCTTATCTCCTACATGGATTATTTCAAATTCAATTCCTTCTTTTTTCAGTTCTTCACCAACTATACTTAAAGCAGTATATGTATTACCCTCTTTTTTAGGACTTCCATTAAAAGCAACTACTTTCATAGCAAGCACTCCTTATTTCATCTCCATATAATTCAATCCCCATGAAACACCATACTTGTCAACTACAACCGCATGGAATGCACCCCAGAATGTTTTTTGCAGTTCAAATATAACATTTCCTTCTTCTTTCAATTTATCGTATATTTTTTGTATTTCTTCAAAATCATTTAGCTCGAGAATTAGCTGAACATTATTTCCTATTGATTTGTTTCCTAAGAAATCTACAAAGTAGAATATGCAGTTTTCATTTACGTGTAATTCAGAATGAATTATCTTTCCTTCTTGTCCTTTAAACATTTCTATATTGTTTGCATGTTGAACGTTTTTTATTTCTCCTCCGAAAACATCTCTGTAAAACTCTAGCGCTTCGTTGCAGTTTTCAACGGAAATATTAGGTGTTATTCTCTTCATAAATCTTCCTCCCTTTAATTTGTATTAAAATATTTTATCTCTTAAACTTTTTAGGAACAACTCAGCTGTTCCAAGATTAGTTGCAAGAGGAACGCTATGAACATCGCAAATTCTTAATAATGCAGTAACATCTGGCTCGTGAGGCTGAGCAGTAAGTGGATCTCTTAAGAAAATTACCATATCAATATCACCCTGAGCAACCAATCCACCTATTTGTTGGTCACCACCATAAGGCCCTGATAAAAACCTATGAACCTTTAGTCCCGTTGCCTCTTGTATTAATTTTCCTGTTGTTCCTGTGGCAAATAGCTCTTCATTTTCAAATGCTTTCTTGTTTTTTACTATAAATTCTACCATATCGTCCTTTTTCTTGTCATGTGCAATAAGTGCAATTCTCATAATTTACCTCCATTTAATAATCTATATAATAAATATATCAGAGCTATTTATATTTTCAAGATAAAAAATAAGTCCCCAATTTTTGGGGATATATTACTTAATAGAACCCGAAACCATACCCTTTATGATGTGCTTTTGGCCAATAATAAATCCAACTATTATTGGTGCAGCTGCCATCAAC